>MHDQ01000131.1:0-2974 GCA_001803565.1 Nitrospinae bacterium RIFCSPLOWO2_12_FULL_45_22
TGAATCCTAAGTCTTCATAAATAATTAGCTCAGTTATGGTAAAACAGTCATGGACTTCAGCCAGGCTTAACTCTTCCCGGGGGGTTTTTATTCCGGCTTCTTTGTAAGCCAGTTGGCCCGCTTTCACATTTTCCGGAAAATGTACAAAATCGTAATCGTCCTGGAGCTGTCCCTGCCTTGCCCCACAGGTGATGCCCAACCCCTTCACCAGTACATAATCCTTCCGGAAATCCTTGGCCCGCTCAGCCCGGGTAATGATAGCCACAGCCGCACCATCACTTACTGCACAGCAGTCAAATATCCCTAAAGGCCAGGCAGTCATCGGGGCCTTTACTGCTTGTTCTACGGTAATCTCTCGCCGGAAATGGGCCTTGGGGTTAAGGGTACCATTATAATGATTTTTTACTGCAATTTTGGCCAGGGTCTTCTTGCCTTCTTCATAGCTAATATTGTAACGGTGGAAGTAGCGAGTAGCAGCCAAGGCAAACTGGACCGGGGGTGGAGTATTTGGTTCAACTCCACTACTGGGTGGTTGTTCGCCAGCCAGGCCGGTGAAACCAGAATCCTTCAATTTCTCTGCCCCACAGACTAATACCAGGTCATAGATACCTGCGGCTACAGCGTAGCAGGCATTACGGAAGGCATCGGTACCGGTAGCACAGGCATTCTCTACCCGCGTAATAGGGATATACTCCAGCTTTAAAGGATAAGCTAAGAAACTACCCCGCCTGCCAGAGCCAGAGGTGCCTACCCAGCCAGCCTGGATATCTTTAGGATCAATCCCCGCATCTTCGTATGCCTCATAAGCCGCCTCCACTATCAAATCATCTACACTAGCGTCCCAGCGTTCGCCAAACTTGGTGCATCCCATACCTATAATAGCCACCCGGTCTTTTATCCCTTCCATCACCTTTCCCCCCTTATTAAGGCTGTTAAGGCCACTAACTTTCCACTTTATAGAGAGATGAATTCAGGAGACAGACTGACAAAACAGCTTTTCTTCTGACTCCTGACTACTGGATTCTGAATTCTAATTTATCCTCCTCTTATAGGGGTACATTTCCAGAAGTAGTTATGAATACCCCCAGCCGAATACAATTTCCTGAAAGACATTGCCACCGGCATACCTATTTTTATTTCCCCAATGTCTCGATCAGTCATGGCACATAATATCCGGCCTCCACCTTCAAAATTAACTACAGAAATAACCAGAGGGACGTCTACTGTCCCTGCAATATAGTCCATGGCATAGGTAAAAAGCTCCCCCCGCTTCTCTGCTAATCTTATCGAATCAAACTGGTCTTTGGTATGGCATCTGGTACATACCCTCTGGGGTGGGTATTGGATAGTACCGCACTCGCGGCACTTCCCTCCATAGAACCGGAGGTTTTTGTCCCGTTCCCGCCACAGGCATGTGGCGGAGGGGGTAGGGAGAGGAGGGCGGCGGGCGGCCTCACTAGGCACATACTGCCGCCAGCGGAGATAGGTATCATAATTATCCAGAATTCTCTTTGTTTGCAGATGCCCTTTAATAGGTTGATGGTTGCGGATCTTGGTTATCTGGTCCGTTACTTGAAGAAGAAAAGCATCTGCGCCATCGCCATAAGTAGCCAGTAGGATCTTATCTCCCGGCTTAGCCTCCTCTAAGCAGGCCACTAGAAGCATCAAGGCATGAGCCGTACCCGTGGAGCCTATGGCGCCAAACATAGGGTTCTGGATCTGAGTAGCGGCATCAAAGCCCAATGCCTTTCCTACTGCCCCATGGGAACCAGCATCCGGGCCATAAAATACTGCCTTAGTAAAATCCTTGGCAGAAAGGTTGTATTTCTGCATGAGGCCCGATATGGCATCAGCAATGACTTTCTGATACCCCTGCGAGATAACAAAACGGTCTTCCCAGGAACGAAGGAAAGGATCTCCCTCTGGCCGCCAGACGTCCACCATCTCATGAGAGATAGAGAAGCTACCCTCTATAGATACCGCTACATCAGTAGCGCTAAGCAGTAAAGCCGCCGCACCATCGCCCGCGGTTCGGTCGAAGCTACCTTTGGGAGGCCCTTTGCGGCAGTCGGCAGCGGTTACTACGACCTGTTTTGCTGATCCCCCTTTTATGGCATCTATCGCCATCCTCAAGGCAATGGTGCCGGCCCTAAGAGAATTGGTAGAGTCAGCCGTGAAAATATCGCTCCGCAGATCAGCCGCCGTAGCAATTAAGCTGGCAGCTTGTTTCTCGCCATACGGGGAAGTAGTGGAGGCAAAAAATAAGCTATCTATTGACTGGCTACCCACCCCCTTAAGACAATCCATTACTGCCGCTACTGCCATACTTATACTATCCTCATCAAAACTGGCTATGGCCTTTTCTACTGGTAAATCCCAACCCTTAGTCTCCTTGCCCAGCCGGTAAAGCGGTATATAGGCCCCATAAGCGCTAATCCCCACCATCTCCTGTCCCTCCTCCTCGGCTCTTTAGTAAAAAAAGCAGCATATAAATTTTCATTAAAGTTATTGGCTCATTAGCCAATAACTGCTAATTGCTTCGCATCCTAGCATTCTTACCTGGGTTTGTCAAGCCAACGAATTACTAGAACCTGGTAATGCCAGTCCAGTATGAATAATTGCGTCCATCATGTCCCCGGATTTCATCTTGACTCTGCTGCTATAACTTGATATAACGTTTTTTAGATATTGCATCCCTTGCAAAATCCTCATTAGAAGCCAATAAAGCTATCATTAAAGATGCAAAGGGCGCGAAGATTGACCAGAGTAGGGGTGGCTTTCAACCCCACCCCTACAGATGGAAAATCTTGTGAAGCCTTTGCGATCTTAGCGCCTTTGCGGTTAATTTAACAGTAGTGATTTGTTATATAAAAATCTAGTTATTTACTGGAGAGATAAAGCCATGTCTTTTAGTGATATATTGGGCCAGGAGCAGGCTTTAAAAATCTTACATAACGATTTAGAGCGGCATCAA
>MHDQ01000131.1:2987-10817 GCA_001803565.1 Nitrospinae bacterium RIFCSPLOWO2_12_FULL_45_22
AAAATCTTACATAACGATTTAGAGCGGCATCAACTTGCCCATGCTTACTTATTCCTGGGGCCGGAAGATATAGGCAAGAAATATACTGCTATTAGCTTTGCTAAGGCGGTGAATTGCTCTCAAAAGCAGGCGGACTTTTGTGATGAATGTCTATCCTGCCGAAAGATAGATAAGGCCATTCATCCCGATATAAGTCTGGTTAGGCCCCAGGGGAATTATATCCGGATTGACCAGTTGCGAGAGCTGCAAAATAGGATAGCTTTTAAACCATTAGAAGCTAAAAGCAAAGTAGTGATCATGGATGAGGCAGAGAAACTTACCCCGGAAGCGGCCGGCGCTTTATTAAAAACCCTGGAAGAGCCTCCGTCCAATACTATAATAATCCTGGTATCACACAAGCCTTTTAGCCTACCTGCCACTATTATTTCCCGGTGCCGCTTAATGAAGTTTAACTCCTTAAAGCCCGCTAATATAGCAAAAATCTTGATAGAAAAGGTATCCTTTAACCCGGAACAGGCCCGGTTAGTAGCCTCGTTATCGCTTGGCAGGATAGGGAGGGCCCTGACCCTGGACTTATCGCGAATACTAGCTTTGAGAGATGAGGCATTAAGAGTTTTTGACCTTGAGAGGGGCAATAGAATAAAGTATATTTTAAGTAAGCTTAAAGAATGGGAGAAGGATCGCAATGAGGCTGAGGAGTGGTTAAATGGCTTACTGATAGTTGGTCGGGATCTGATGGTTTTGGTCAGTGGGCTCCCCTCGGTCTTTTTAATTAATAGTGACCTGGAGAAAAGACTGAGCAGTATTGCTAACAAACTAACATTAGAAATGACCATTAGCCTATTAGAAAACATTAGAAAAACCCAGCAATTGTTACCACAAAATGTCAATACTCAATTGGCTATGAATAATCTGCTAAATGATATTTTAGAAATGATAGACCTCGGGAGGAAAAATGAAGATCTGTGAATGGGGGATCGGAGCCCCCTTAAGAAAAATCCTGCGTAAGGCCGCCGAAGAAAATATAGAGGCCATTGCACATCTGGAGGAGTTAGAGCGCGAGGCCATGCAGTTTTGTCAAGAAAAAATAAAAGAGAGAAGTCTACCTATGGAACTGTTGGATGTGGAATTTAACTCTGATCAATCCAAAGCGACCTTTTATTTCAAGGCTAATAAACGGGTTGATTTTCGTGAGCTGGTAAAAGAGTTAGCCCAACAGTTCAAGACCAGGATCGAGATGCGGCAGATAGGAGCAAGGGATGAAGCAAGATTGTGGGGCGGAGTAGGTGTGTGCGGGCGGGGCCTTTGTTGTACCACTTTTTTGCGGCAATTTCAGCCTGTCTCTATCAATATGGCTAAACAGCAAAAACTTACCCTAGACCCGGCTAAAATCTCAGGTCAATGCGGCCGGCTTATGTGCTGCTTAGCCTTTGAGCTAGATATGAGGGATAAGTATAAACAAAAAGAGAGGGGCGTAGATGGCTAAAAATACCTTTTATGTAACTACACCTATCTATTATGTCAATGATATTCCCCATATCGGTCATGCTTATACAACTATTGCGGCCGATGTCCTGGCCCGCTATAAGCGTCTGTCGGGCTATGATGTCTTTTTCTTAACCGGTACCGATGAGCATGGGCAGAAAATAGAGAGGACTGCCCTGGAGTCAGGTGAACAACCCCAATCGTTAGCTGATAGAGTTGTGGAACGCTTTAAGGAACTATGGGCAAGGCTCAATATCTCCTATAACGATTTTATCCGCACCACAGAATTGCGGCATAAAGAGGCAGTGAGGGCCTTTTTCCAGAAAGTATATCAGCAGGGAGATATTTACTTAGGTGATTATGAGGGGTGGTACTGTACACCCTGCGAGAGCTTTATAACTGAAACCCAGGTCTCGCTGGAAAATAATTGCCCTGATTGTGGCCGGCCAGCCGAAAGGGTGAAGGAGAAGAGTTTTTTCTTCCGGATGTCTAAATACCAGGAGCCGCTCCTGGATCATATTGAAAAAAATCCCGCTTTTATCCAGCCGGTCAGCCGTAGGAACGAGATTATCAGTTTTGTAAAAGGGGGACTCAAGGACCTGAGTATCAGCCGTACGAGCTTCCGCTGGGGCATCCCGGTCCCTTTTCAGCCTGATCATATAATCTATGTCTGGTTTGATGCCTTAACCAATTATATCTCTGCTATTGGCTACCCCGGCAACCAGGGCCTCTTCCAGAACTTCTGGCCCGCGGATGTGCACCTGGTAGGGAAAGACATATTACGCTTCCATACTGTCTACTGGCCTACCTTCCTTATGGCGGCTGGCTTGCCCCTGCCTAAAAAGGTCTTTGCCCATGGCTGGTGGACTGTGGAAGGGAAAAAGATGTCCAAATCCCTAAGAAACGTGGTAGACCCTAATCGCCTCATTGATACCTATGGGGCAGATGCCGTGCGCTACTTCCTGCTCCGCGAAGTCCCTTTTGGCCTGGATGGTGATTTTTCGCATGAGACCTTTATCCAACGCATTAATAGCGATCTAGCTAATGACCTGGGTAACCTCTTCAACCGCTCCCTGGTTATGATAAAGAAGTACTTTGGTGGTAGGCTCCCCACAGCGAGCACCCCGGGCGATGGCGCTATACTCTTAAAGAGCAAAGCCGAGGAACTGTATCAGGAACTAGAGCCAGCTTTTAATGAGCTGGCCTTTAATAAAGTCCTGACCAGGGCCTGGGAACTTATAAATATCACTAATAAATATATAGATAGCTCAGCACCCTGGGTACTGGCTAAAGAACCTGCTAGAAAATCAGAGCTTGGCCAGGTCTTATATAGTGTTATGGAGACACTACGGATAATAACCCTTACCCTGGCCCCGTTTATGCCTTCTACCGCTGAGGAGATGTGGTATCAACTGGGCCGGGAAGAAGACTTGTGGGGTCAACAGATCAATTCTATAAAGGACTGGGGGCTATCTCCGGCTGGTATAGAGGTCCGGCCCAGGAAACAGCTCTTCCCACGGCTGGAGCGAGATATTTCTCTGAAATTCAAGGAAGAAATAACAGATCGGGGAGCTGCCCTAATCCCTGAGCCCCAAGCCCCGGGCTCCGACCCCCGACCCCCGATCCCTTCCCTCATTAGCCTGGCTCAGTTCCAGCAGGTGGATTTGCGCACAGCCAGGGTGCTGGAGGCAGAGGTAGTAAAAGGGTCTAAAAAGCTGATTAAATTGAAACTGGACCTGGACTATGAAAAAAGGACCGTGGTGGCCGGTATTGCCCAGAGCTACCAGCCAGAGGAGTTATTGGGCAAGACGGTGATTTTAGTTGCTAACCTGGAACCAACCAAATTAATGGGTATTGAGTCGCAAGGGATGATCCTGGCAGCCGATACTGATGAAGCTACGGGCAAGCTGGCCCTGGCTACTTTTACTGATCAGGTCAAACCTGGCACCCGACTGCGTTAGGTTATTACGTTATTGGGTTACTAGGTTATTAGGTAACTAAATAACGCAATGACCCAATAACCTAATGACTAAATAACGCAATGGCGCAATTACGTAATAACTCATGCTGATAGACACCCATGCCCATCTGGATTTTCCTGATTATGAACCTGACCGGGAACAAGTGCTCCAGCGGGCCTCAGACGCAGGGATACAATATATTATTACCGTCGGGACTGACCTCGCTTCTAGCAAAAAGTCTTGTGAGCTCAGCCAGTCTTATCCCCAAATATATGCCAGCATCGGCATCCATCCCCACGAAGTCAAAGAGCTGGGGCCTGACCCCTCAGATATTTACGATGTCCTGAAAGGGCTAGTGCGGCAGGGCAAAGGGAAAGTAATAGCCTGGGGAGAGGCTGGGTTAGACTATTACCGGGATTATTCTCCCAGGGAGGTTCAGGAGAGGGAATTTCGCCACCAGGTCAGGATAGCTCAGGAGCTGGACCTGCCTTTGATTATCCATGCCCGGCAGGCCCATGACGAAGTATTGAAAATCCTTAACGAAGAAGCGGGCCCCAGGTTGCGGGGTGTCTTCCACTGCTTCTCTGGCGATGAGAGGATTGCTAAGGAAGTGCTGGGCTTAGGTTTTTATATCTCCCTGGCAGGCCCCCTTACCTACCCCAACTCTCATAAATTACAGCGGCTGGCAAAAATACTCCCTACTGACCGCCTATTGCTGGAGACCGATGCCCCCTTCTTAACACCCCAACCACGGCGCGGGAAACGAAACGAGCCCGCCTTTGTCACCTATGCGGCGGATAAACTCGCTGAGATAAAGGGGCTTTCTAGTAGAGATATTGCCCGGATAACTTCCCTCAATGCCTCTCTTCTGTTCGGCATAGGAGGAAAGGATAAGACCGCTAAGATCGTTTACCAAATAAGGAAATCCCTCTACCTCAACCTGACTAATCGCTGCACCAACAACTGCTGCTTCTGTGTCAGGAACGATACCACCTATGTTAAAGGGCATAACCTGAAACTATCCCAGGAGCCTTCCATAGAGGAGCTCTGGCAAGCCACAACTGCAGAAGACCCAGGCCGCTACCAGGAGGTGGTATTCTGTGGCTTAGGGGAACCTACGTTGAGGCTAGAGGTTATTAAAGAGATTGCCCGTCGCTTAAAAACCAGAGGGATAAGGGTACGGCTCAACACCAATGGCCAGGGCAATTTGATCCATGCCAGAAATATCCTGCCGGAGCTAGAGGGCTTGATTGATGCTATCTCTGTGAGCCTCAATGCAGAGGATAAAGAAAAATATTATCACTTATGCCACCCCATATTTGGCCTTGATACTTATGACCAGGTCAAGGAATTTATTAGGGGGGCGAAGCGATATATCCCGCAGGTAGGTGTCACGGTGCTGGATATGCCCTGGGAGATAGATCTAAGCAAGTGTCAGGAGATAGCAGAAAAGGAGTTGGGGGTTTCCTTCCGCATCAGAGAATATAACATACTCGGCTGAAAAATCTATTTACCACGGAGTCACAGAGAACACGGAGAATGGAAGAAGATTTAAATCAATTAGCAGAAAGGATTGCACTATAAAAACTCGGTGCCCTCTGAGGCTTTTTTTAAAATCAAATATGAAGACCTGATGGGCATTTTTTATGGGATGACTAAGGAGATATATGTGGGCGACCGCTCTCAGGTAAGGCCTGGTAGTTTTTGGACCAGCTTTGAGACCGACCCCTACCTAAAAATTACCAGGAGCGATATCTATGGTCGGTGTGTCCCTTGTATAGAGAGCTTATATTTTCAGATCAAAGAGGGGAAAGAGCTAATAAATGTAGAACTGGTAAACAATTGCTGGAAGGTAGGGATTATACTTAATAGCGAAGAAGAATGCCTGGCCTTTTTATATTATTACCAGGAAATTTTTTTGTCCGCTAGACCAGTCAGGGGCCGCTTTGGTACGCGAGATGCCAACTTAGGCACCTATCTCCTCCTGTTCCAGGCCGAGAGCGAAACCGAGAAGGACATCTTAGCGGAAGAACTGACACTATGCAAAGCTGCCTTACAGCGACCAGCCGAGATCTTTATCCAAAAAGGTTGTGCCAGCCTCTATCATGAGCTGCTGGGTCCCTGGCAGGCCTGGCAAGCATATACCCCTATCCAGAAGCCTGACCTTGTTCCTCAGCTCCTGTCTCATATCCGCAAACTCCTCTTCTGGGATGAATAACCCACCTGGTTGGCCGTAATCTTTAACTATTACCCTTTCCGCCTTGACTTAAACTTACTATGAATACTTTTTTACATTTTAGCTACTTCTTTTTTCATTTCATCTAAGGATATTCTTTTCCCTAGTTTAAATTCCTTTCTTGATTTTGCAATAATCTCGAGGAATTCTTGATTTGTGCTTAAAGATATTGATTCCATATCTACGTCTTTTAGCGAAACAAGCGCCGCCACAGGCTTATCCTTCGATTTTAGAACCAGTATTTCTTTATCAATTTCTTTGGCATACTCAGATAAAGGTTTGGAGGCCGTTTCTAAATCAATTGTTTTCATAATTTCACCGTCTTTCCAGCCATAAATAAGACACTACCTTTCTTATAACCTACTGCAAGGATTTTTACAATTTTACAATATTGGGATCATCTGATGTGATAGCGTAAAATGCACGAAGGTTGCCTATTCTTAATTCCCAAGGGGCAATTGGGTTAGGACGAAGAGGTTTTCTATTTCGTGTCTCTTTCAGAGGCTCGTGGAAAAGTTGCTTTTCAATTCCATCCATTATTAATGAACGCTGACTTGCGTTTAGGTGTTTGAAATGTTCTCTGACGCAATCGGCAAATTCGATTTTGTAGGCCATTTTTTATTCTAATTTTAAAGCCACAATGGGTAAGGGAGAGGCCGTCGCCACTCCCTTACCGTTGTCGCAATAGGGTCAATTCCCTATATTTGCCCCGATAGAAAACTTTCCTAACGAGGTTTACCAGCGTGAGTCTTTCTCTCACTGGGCGGCCCCCGCAAGATTGCCCCAAATAGGGGAGTAATCATATCGACCTTTGCCTGTTTGCAACAGGTGTTCCCTTGTTGATACGATTACCGAAGGTAGTCGATCAATATCTACATCGAGAGTGTTCTTAGCGTTACATTGAGCCTTCCCCTACTTTTCATACATGAAAGTAAGGGAGAGCCTTATGTGGCCGATACTCGTAAGCTAACTTCTCCCATGCGGTTACCTCTCCTACCTCTCTCTTTTAGGTGTACCCTTTTGAGCTTCCAAAAGAAAGCCCTCCTCCGGGTACGCTGTAGACCCTAAAGAGCAAGAGCCAGGGATAGCCCCGTGCTCACCATCGCATAACGCCAACATTTCGGCATAGCCTTATAGTTGCCGCTTATCTCCATCTTCACAAATGGAGAACGACGTAGATCATTCATCGGTCAGTTATTGCACCATTTTCCTCAGGTGAAACCACCAAGCACCCCCACGAGTCATCCATGGATAATCGTCCACTACATGGACGGAGGTCAATAGACTACATAACCCCAGCGCTTCAGTCGTCGTTAGGCTCCTGGCGCACAGAGAAGGCCGAATCGTGACTCCTCCCGAAGTATCATTGCCTGGCCCCTTCGCCACAGCCCATTTCTGGACTGCCCTGGCTGCATACCCCTCAAAAGAGAGTTCGAGCAATGACTTCTGTACGGAGACGAATCCGCACCTGTCTGCCAAGGCACAGGCAGGCTCCGACCCTAAAAGGGCCTCACCGTTTAAGACTGAGCGCAATTAACCTGCGTCTCACGGTAACGATAGAGCTAAGCTGCCGCTGAAAGCGGTTGGCTGGAGCGAATGGTTAGGTGCTCAAGACACAAAGCCAAAATAGCCGAACAAGAGTCCGACGAAAATCCAAACATATGGAAGTATCCTCAAAACCCTGTCGTTGAAAAATGGTTTGGAGAGACTCTGAAAATATTTTGGGAAGGCTATTATGATTACGCCTTTCATTAGGGTGAGCCAGCCGATAATCGTTATCAGCACAGTCCAGTTTCTTTCCCAGCTATTGTGATAGTTCACTATCATAAATCCAATAATGACTGCCGTGAGACCCATAAAGTATGTCAGTGCAGTGTTCTTGAACATGTCGTCCTTTAGTCTGCGATAATGATCTGCACTGAAAATCCCACCTACAGCAACCGATAGATATATTACCGAAATGATTTTGGCGATGAGCCTAGATAGTTCCATATCAGCGGCCTCCATATCTGTTGCGCCTAACGATAAGCTCACCCGCGCGCGGTTTTTGCGCGTCGGCTGGAGCGCTTTGTTAGACCCATTGTTTGTTGGGCCACTTTCATCAAACTGCGCAAAGCATCATTGACAGAGGCGTCATCACGAAATACT
>MHDQ01000132.1 GCA_001803565.1 Nitrospinae bacterium RIFCSPLOWO2_12_FULL_45_22
AAAATTCGTAATCATTCACCGCAGAGCACGCAGAGGGCACAGAGGAAAGCTCCTGTAACTCAAGGCTTTAGCCTTGATCAACCCTAAAGGGTTGATTTACGGTCTTGGGTAACTCAGGGCTGAAGCCTGTCCCATATTTAATTCAGATTGTGTCCCATCTCAGCGTTCTCTGCGATCTCTGCGGTGAATGGTTAAAAATTTATTGAACTATTGAATCCCCAAAAATATTTAAATTGTCCTAATGTCAACTTTTTTATTGGTTTGCATATATTATAGTAAAAGACAAAGGAAACATTCATGGCCTTGAGGCTCCACTCTCAACTTATTTAAGTCGTTTACTATAATTATATCAAGCCAAAAGGATAGTAGAAAAATGAAATTATGCGTATCTGAAGGAAATGATTACTGGTGGTTAGCGGGGGACAGGAGGAGCAAGCCATCCCTTCTATGGGTATCTATGGTAGTGCTCAATGATAGGCCAACCCGTAAAGGCTTATCTGGCGGTGGTGGTTCTTCCAGGACAATCTTTACCGGTACCCGCTGAACTACCTTTACCCAATTACCAGTAGCATTTTCTGGTGGCAGGAGAGAAAAAGCTGCGCCAGTACCTGAACTGATACTATGGACTCTTCCTTTATATATATAACCCGGATAGATATCTGCCTCTATCTCTACCGGCTGTCCTACCCGCACATGGGTCAGTTGAGTCTCTTTATAATTGGCTTCTATCCAGATACCGTCCAGCTTCACTATTGCCATCAGAGGCTGGCTTACCTGTATGCGGTGCCCTATCTCTACAGTCTTCCGGGTGACAAACCCCTCTACGGGTGATTTGATGGTAGTATAGCTAAGGTTGAGCTCTGCTTCCTGTTTTTGGGTCAGGGGTTTTTGCACAATAGCCCTTTCATATCTGGCCCCGTCCAATTCCCCTCCCAGGGCCGCTTTAGCATGTTCCAGTTCTTTAAGGGCAACATTAAGCTGCGATTCTGCTACTTTATAATCCGTATCAGCACGGTCATATATCTCCCGGGAAACAACACCCTTATCATAGAGGGCTTTGGCCCTTTCTAAGTCCAGCTTTGCCTGGTCATATTGGGACTTAGCTAATTTTACTCTGGCCTGCGCTGTCTCTACCGCCGCATAGCGCTGGTCGACTTCTTCAACCGCAAGCCGCAGGCCCATCTCCATCTCTCGCAGTTTAACGGCATAATCATTGGGGTCTAATTTTACCAGGGTCTGTCCGGGTAATACATGCCAGTTATTGTCTACCAAGACCTCGTTCACGGTTCCCGGGATTCTGGAGCTTATATAAATAATATCTCCTTTAACATAGGCATTATCTGTGGTGACAAAATATTTCCTATAGGTCCACCATTTTATGCCAAAAAATATAGCGCCTATACTAATCAATATGAGAATAGATATAATGAAAATCCGCTTTTTAGAGAACACTTCTCATCGCCTGCCCGCATCAGTTGTCTGCGTTAGATTCTTATCTCGGAAGGAACTTTGACCCTTGAAACAGATTTATTAATCGTATTTTACTATACTTTCGCAGAAAATGTAAACCAGACGCATAGAACATAGAGATTTCGCAGAGAGAGGAAAACCAAAGTTGAATTTTTAAAAGCTCGCTTCTAGTGCGGACTTTCAAAAATCCAGTAAGTTTTCTCTGCGAGCTTTGCGCCCTTTGCGTTTGGCTCTTTTGGGGTTGGGAAAAAGTGCGAAAGTATAGTTATTTTACATTAATAACCGATAGATCGCCAATAACAATTCGGCCATATGGCCAGTGAAGCAATATCCCATTGAGATCTCCAATGGCATACTTGACAGAAAGGAATTATTCTGTTAAGAAGATGGTAGTTTCAAGAGCAAAGGGGCAGTGACACTTTCTTTAACCAGAGGAGGGTATTATGTTTTCCTTATTAAGATTGTTTGGTTTGTTTACTTTACCGGGCTTATTTCTTCTATCTATTGGTGGTATGCTGTGAGCGGCGGTAGTTGGGTTTGCCGTGGGCAAGCTGATGTCGAGATTTAGGCAGACCGGCACCTCTACCTGTGCTTCTCCTTCACCTACCGATATCCGGATAGGCACTTGTGGTTAGAGAGGACAAGGAGTATATATTCACCGCATTTTTTATCCTGAATCCAGAACGAATGATAAAAAATCCTTATCATATAAGGATTTACCGGGCACAAAATGTAGCTGCAAAGCTTGTCTTTGCTACCGCCTAATCATGGCAGAGACAAGCTCTGCGGCTATCTGAGATTGATTCGCTCTGGATTCAGGTTTATAGTAACCACAGATTCCACAGATAAAATAGATTTGGACCAGAGAAATCTGTAGTTTCTATAAAAAGTATTTGCTGAATTTTATCTTTTCCATTGGGAGCCGACCCTTGCTATCGTACTCATTAAGGATTTTGAGAGCGGAAAAGCTATATTACTCTTCCAGATAAAGGTATCCCAATAGCCCCGATAATAATAGATCTTCCCCTCCTTTATCCTAAAGACACTGCTCCCTTCTACTGAAAATTTTATCCCCAGCGTCGCCTCCGCATACCATTCTACACATGCCTCCTCGCCGGCAGCAAAGATATTTTTGGCCTCCCACACTACCCGCATAACCAGATTCTCTAGCCCGGCATATTGGAAGTATTGTGCTGCCTGATCCTTCCCACGAAACGGCGGGAAGCGGGGGTCCAGCCAATAGACATCGTCACTGACTAATTCGAGGGTAGATGATTCTTGCACTCTATAAGAATTGCAAATACTCATATAACACTTTACTACCTCTATGGTCTTTTCACTCTCCATGGTCTTATCCCCTCCTTGTATAAAAAACAATACTCTTGGGAAAGAAATGGTTTAAGATACTTTCAACCCTCTGGGCAAACCGGGAATGGATACCCAATACCAGGAATTTATGATACCAACTGGGGAGCCAGGCCAGTTCATTGCTTAACCCAAAAACACACCGTAGGAGCCAGTAGATAGAGTGAAAGGCGTGCTCAAAGCGGACAGCATGGATTTCTAGCTGATTCTGGAATAATTTTTTGGCCAATTCCCGAAAACCATATTTCCTGATATGGCCCCCCGGGCAGTTAAAATATTCTTTGGATAACCGTCCGTAGAGGGCTTCAGTAAACCAGGTAGGGACGGTTACCGCCATCTCTCCCTGCTTTTTTAATACCCGGACAAGCTCCCGGATCCCTCGGTTGTCGTCTGGTATATGTTCTAAAACCTCGGCACAAATAATCTTATGGAAAGCGCCATCTTTGAAGGGCAGGTTTTGGGCATCGGCTTTCACCAGCCTGATTCTGCCTATAGACTCTTTCTTTAGGGCCATTAGCTCGATCATATAATGAACTTTTAATAAGCTCTCTCTATCGGTATCCATAGCATAGATTTGGTAGTCTCCCTTCTTGCTCAATTCCAGGCAATGGCGCCCCGTGCCACAACCGGCATCTAGTACCAGCTCACCCGGCTTCACCTGGAATATATCAAGATTAACGGTAAGCACGGCGGGTCTCCTGATATGCCTGGATAATATCTCGACCTGCCTTCTCCCAGGTAAAATTCTCTGCTATCCGCTTCCGGGCTAATTCTCCCATCTTTTCCATTCTTCTCTCATCATGCAAAAGGCCCTTTATATGGAAAGCCAGGGCGGCTGGGTCTCGGGCTGGGACTAATATCCCCCCCTCTCCTTGCTCTCCTACTACCTCCGGTAAGGCGCCAGCCCAGGTAGCAATAACGGGTAGACCGCAAGCCATTGCCTCACCTGCCGGGAAGCCAAAGCCTTCATATAGCGATGGAACCACGGCTATCTGGGCCGCTGCATACAGATCTATCAATTTGTTCTGGTTAATATTCCCGCGAAATATCACTCTATCTTTTAACCCATATTTTCTAACCAACCTTGAAGCATACTCTTTCCGTGTTGCTCCCCCATCCACTATAATTAGCTTAATATGGTCTTCTAATAACTGCATGGCCTGCAGGAGATATAAGATGCCTTTTTTCCGATCATCGGTATTACCGACAAAGATCAAGCTATGAGGTATTTTCTTTATGTTTGCTAATGGTCGAAATGCCTCCAGGTCTATCCCGTTATAAACTACCCGGATATTTTTTCTCGGTACCCGAAAATATCGCTCTATATCGTGGGCGGATTTATTAGATACCGTAATGATCTTATCCAATCTTTTGGCTACTATCCGCTGCATCAGCAAGGGGTAATATAATGCCATCCGTACTTTATCTCTAAGATGGGGCCGATGTTCAAACTCAATCCCGCAATCAATGTGTAAGGGATGGTGGATGGTAGCGATTACTGGAATTTTGAGTGCCCTGAGAAGCAATAGCCCGTAACCCAGACATTGGTTATCATGGATGATATCGAAACGCTCATGCCGCAAAAGTTCTACTACCTTTTTGAAGGCACGCAGGCTAAAAGCCGTCATTTCAGGAAAGGAATTAAACCGGGTTACCACAAATTCATAGAAATGGAGGGGAGAAAAGATCTGGAAAGGATTGCCGGGCGGTAAAAACCCGGTTTTGCGCCCAAAAAAATTGAAATTAGTAATCGGATATACAGGAATGCCATCCATAGACTCAGGATAAGGAGGGCCAACCATCATTTTGACTTGATGCCCCTGCCGGACCAACTCTCGGGCCAGATAATAGATATATATACCTTGTCCACCACAATATGGGTTACCTCGATAGCTGAGGAGCAGTATCTTCATCGCCTCCGCATCTCCTATTCCTCGTCAGACTCGGATTTTGAGCCCGGGGTAGGAGATTCAACTCTGATAGTCATTATTGTCCAACCCACCCAGAACCCTAAGCCCAATATGATCAAAAATCCTAACGCCACTGGCATAGCTACAGCCCAATAACTCTGCCGCAAGATACCCACAATGAATCCCAATCCTACCAATACTGTACCTAAACAGATTAACCCACCGTACAATCTTGAATAATCATTCATTATTCCTTCTCCTTTCTTAGGTGAGTTACTTTAACCGACATCTAGACACCAGGACGTCACTAAAGATAGGGAGCCTGGCTGCAATCTTGTCCAATACTATCAGGATAGACCAGGCAATAGCCTTAGGGAGCCTCTCTAATACGCTGTGCCAATGAGGCAAATTCCAAAAAAGCGATACTCCTACTACTGACTCAATAATCAGATATTTCTCCAGGGCCTTTTTTAAGACAAAATAATCAAACTTAAAGGTGTGATCCGCCGGGGGGTCCCAGGGATAACGCTCCTCTTTTTTCTGCTCTAAAAGGCAATGAAGTTCAGGAGATGGCTGGGTATTGGCCTTGCCATATCCTTCCCAGGGCCTTCTTTGCGAGGACCTTTTGTTGAGTAGACTATGTTTGATCTTGATATAGATTCTGGCTAAGCGACAGCCCAAGCTCTCATAATTAGTCACTGCGATAATAACCCGACCTGTACTTTTGGTAGCCCCTGCTATCTCTTTGATAGCGGCCTCAGGGTCGTAAAAGTGGTCCAGCGCGCCCTTGCAAACCGTCTTATCAAAACTCCTGGCTTTAAAAGGCATATCTTCGCCTATGCCCTGGACCAAATAGGCCTTTATTCCCCACCCCTGCAGCCATTCCCGGGCCTTGGCTAACATGATCCTTGAAGGCTCTAATCCTACCAAATAATGCCCATTATTGGCCATCTCTCTGGTATCTATCCCCATACCACAGCCTACATCTAGTATCCGGGCTCTCTGATCGTATAGCCCCACGGCATTAAAGGTCTCTTCGACCATCCTTTGAAAGACAAAACTAGTCGCCAGATCCAATCTGAGAGGTAAGGCATGGGTATCGTCCCATTCTAGGTCAACTCTTTTGCTCATACTTACTTCAGGTTTTGAATAATAATTCAGGTGGGATAAAGGCTCAGATCATGCCTCTGAAGCACAGTAAGACAAACCAAGACCGCCTTCTTATAGCATAAACCAAAGGCCCCGTCAACAGGAAAATGACTGGAGTTTATTCTAAAACTCCAGCTATCTACCCTCTTTACTTTTACGGATAGATTTGGTATTTTTGTCTCTGTCTTGCAGCTTAGGCAAAATACTTAAATCCTTCATTAAGGGACTTGGAGCGGCCAGACTTCCGGGAAGAATTCAGGAATTAGCTAAAGGATTTGTAATTACTCAATAAGTTGTGGAAAATGACCATTGAACCAGACGCGGAGGCGCAAAGTCTTTATAATAATTAACTATTGTCAATTCATTTAGAATACGGATATAATAAATAGTACGGATTAACACCGATAAAAAATTTAAGCAAATCCGTCAAATTTCTGTTATCCGTGTCCTATTTAAGTCCTTCTCCGCGCCTCTGCGGTTACCCCAGGGTATTGAGCAATTACAAGGATTTAACCCTGTAAGAGTAGGGAGCTTCCTCCATTTATTCCATAGAAAATAATTTACGGGAGCAAGGTTTTGGCAGAGTAGCTGGGGTAGATGAGGCAGGAAGGGGGCCTCTGGCAGGACCAGTAGTCGCTGCCGCGGTGATTCTTCCAGAAAAAATATGCTTGAGGGGCTTGAAAGATTCCAAGCAACTCAGCGCCAGCCAGCGGGAGGAGTTATTTAACCTGATTCGGGAAGGGGCCTCGGCCTGGGGCATAGGCATAGTGCGGCATGAGGCAATAGATCAGATGAATATATTAAGAGCCAGTTTGCTGGCTATGGAAAAGGCGGTCTCAAGGCTGGCTATTACCCCTGATTATATCCTGATAGACGGTACCGCCCCGATTAAGACCCTGATCCCCCAACTGCCCCTTAAGTATGGCGATACCCTTTGTGCCTCCATAGCCGCTGCTTCTATAATAGCTAAAGTAATCCGTGACCGGGTGATGCGGGTAGTAGACAAGCTTTATCCTCAATATTGTTTTGCCAAGAATAAGGGCTATGGCACCCAGGAACATCTGACTGCCTTGAGAGAATACGGTCCCTGCCCCTGGCATCGCAAGACCTTCCGGGGTGTAAAGGAACTTCTGTAAATTTATGGTAGCAGAGCATCTTGAAACCGGGAGAAAAGGTGAAGGGCTAGCCCAGGACTTTTTACGCAAAAAGGGCTATAAAATAGTGGCTACTAATTACCGCTGCCCCTTCGGCGAGATAGACTTAATAGCCCAGGATAAGGAGAGTATGGTATTTATAGAGGTTAAGACCCGAACCAATGAAGATTTTGGCCCACCACAACTGGCTGTTACTGCTAGGAAGCAGAAACAGTTGATAAAGGTTGCCCTGAACTATCTCAAACGGAATCACCTTCACCAACAAGACTGTCGGTTCGACATAGTAGCTATTAACCTAACCCAGGAAGGGGCCAAAAGGATTGAACTTATCAAAAATGCCTTTTCCCTCGACCAAACTAAATATTTCTATTAGAGATAATTTAAATAATTTCCTTTTTGGACGCAGATAAACACAGATTATTAGGATATAATCCTGAATTAGGCAAATATTTATCTGTGCATATCTGCGAAAATCTGTGTCCAAACTAATTAAAGGTATTATGAGAAAAGAAATGGATTTAGAACGAAAGATCAGCGATAGATCGGCCCTCGTAGCGGTCATAGGACTGGGTTATGTAGGCCTGCCTTTGGCAGTAGAATTTGCTAAGGCCGGGTTTCAGGTGACCGGTATAGATGTGAATCCCTTAAAGGTCAGGATGATAACTGAGGGAGAGAGCTATATTCAGGATGTGGCTAAGGAAGAGCTAAAGTCCTTAGGGGAGCGCGGGTTGTTGGTGGCCGTCAACAATTATGAACCTCTTAAAAAGATGGATACTATCAGTATATGTGTGCCAACACCCCTGAGTAAGACTAAAGACCCGGATATCTCTTGTATAATAGAAGTCACTAAGGAAATAAGCAAGGCCCTTCGGCCAGGCCAATTAATTATCCTGGAAAGCACTACCTACCCCGGGACTACTGACGAAGTTGTTTTACCTGAGCTGGAAGCTAGGGGCCTCAAGGTGGGTAAGGACTTTTTCCTGGCCTTCTCGCCTGAACGGGTTGACCCGGGTAATACGATGTATACGACTAAAAATACCCCTAAGATTATTGGTGGTGTTACCCCCCGTTGTGCCCATATGGCTAAGGAACTCTATCAGGTGGCGGTAGAAAAAGTAGTCTTAGTAAGCTCTACCAAGAGCGCCGAGATGGTAAAATTGCTGGAGAATACCTTCCGGGCGGTAAATATTGCCCTGGTTAATGAAGTAGCCCTTATGTGCCACCGACTTGGGATTGATGTCTGGGAAGTTATTGATGCTGCGGCTACTAAGCCCTTTGGCTTCATGCCTTTTTATCCGGGACCTGGTCTGGGTGGTCATTGTATCCCTATTGACCCTCATTATCTGGCCTGGAAATTGAAGACCCTGGACTATAAGGCCCGATTTATTGAGTTAGCCAGTGAGATCAATACCAATATGCCTTATTATGTGGTTAATAAAGTTGCTGATGCCTTGAACAGTTTCCAAAAAAGCGTCAATGGCTCCAGGATCCTGGTCCTGGGCATTGGCTATAAACGGGATATAGACGATATCAGAGAGTCTCCCGCCCTGGATATTATTCAGCTCTTGCAGGAAAAATCTGCCCGGGTTTTTTATCATGACCCCTATATACATCAGTTGGATGAAGGGCTGGGAGTCAAGTACACCCCCTTAGAAGAAAAGATAGTGAGAGAGGTAGACTGTGTCGTAATTGTCACGGATCATTCTCAGTATGATTATCAATGGCTAGTAGATAATGCCCGGCTTGTTATTGATACCCGCAATGCCACCAAAGGCGTCCAGAACGGCCAGGAAAAAATCGTTAAGCTATAGCCCTGACGTTAGCTTTCAACGGTGATGAATCCAGGAGTCAGAAGGACAAAGTAGCTTTTATTCTGGCTACTGAATTCTGAGTTCTAATTTAAGGGAGATATTATGAAGGTACTGTTTATATATCCCGATATTAAATCGGGAAACTTTAAGAGCTTTCACTTCGGTATTGGCTCTATTGCAGCGGTTCTGAAAGAGGCCGGTCACGAAGTATCATTATTATATTTGCAAGACGAACTGAAGAACGAAGAATTAGTGAAGAGGGTCAAAGAAGTCAATCCCGGCCTAATAGCCTTTTCTACTGGCACGCAGCAATGGCGGTATGTAAAGGAATACAGCCAGGCCCTTAAAACCGCCCTGGCTACCCCTATTATCTGTGGTGGTAACCATGCAACTCTAGCACCGGATGAAGTAATTGCTAATGGAAGCATAGATTGGGCCTGTGTAGGCGAAGGGGAGCTGGCCATGTTAGAGTTGGTGGCTAGGCTAGAGAAGGGGGAACCGGTTAAGGATATTGCCAATATCTGGCAAAGGACTAAAAAGAAGGTAATAAAGAATACCCCGCGGCCATTAATTGACGATTTAAACCCCTTACCCTTTCCTGAGCGGGATATTTTCCAGTGTGATAAGTTGTTAAAAGATAATGGCTATTATTTGACCGTAATGGCGGGCAGGGGTTGCCCTTATGCCTGCACCTATTGCTGCAACCCTGCCTTTAACCGCCTCTATGATGGGCAGGGGAGAGTTGTTAGAACGCGATCTCCTGAGAGGGTTATAGAAGAAATAACCGATCTACGGAGCCGGTATCGCATAGAGCTAATAGATTTTATGGATGAAGTTTTTCCCTTTAAAAGGGATTGGCTAACCCAATTCTGTCAGCTTTATTCCGAGAAAGTTCGGCTCCCTTTTCACCTGATGATCAGGCCAGAGATGGCCCAGAAAGGGAAGCTGAAACTATTGAAAGAAGCAGGCTGTGAGCAGGTTCGTATCGGAGTAGAATCGGGCAATGAAGAGTTCAGACGCACCCTCTTAAATCGTAATGTATCCAATAAAGATATTATTAAGGCCTTTGAGGAGGCCGACAAGCTCGGCCTAAAGACCTATTCTTTTAATATAGTGGGCCTGCCGGACGAAACCCCCGCCCTGATCCGCGATACTATAGCCCTGAATAAACTGATAAGGCCTAATCATATCCAGGTCTCGGTCTTTTATCCCTATCCCGGGACAGAGCTATATCGGCTCTGTCAGGAAAAAGGGTATTTTACCGGGGAGGAGCGGACTTCGTTCTTTGCCAACAAGTCTGTCCTCCAGATGCCCACCATTTCTACCAAAGAGATTGCCAGGCACTATAAAAGATTTGTACTTACGGCTTTACTAATAAAACTAAGGAAAGAAAAAATAGGATTGATCATTAATATATTAAAAACCTTCTTCAGGAGCCAGGGTAAATGGGGTCTTATCCGACATTATTATAAAGCCCTCCTTTTAGCCTTTAAATAAGAGAACCCCAAATTATGCACCGCAGACGCAAAGTTCAGTAAGGAGTAAGCCGTGAGGAGTATCTGCTAGTACTTCGTTACATTAAAATGTTTTCACTGCGTAACCAAGCCTTTGCCACAAAGTCACGAAGACACAAAATTCCTAATTCATTGTTTTTAAGTTTTTAAAGAAAAAATAACTCTTTGAGCCTTAGTGCCTTTGTGGCTAACACAAGGTTTTATTGTATACTTTTTAATGAAACGGTCTGCTAGCTGCTTACTGCTCACTCCCAAGAGGGGGGATTAGTATTGAGAAAAAAGCTGGAAAAGAAGCTGATCAAGCTATTAGGCCAAAGTAGCGCGCTGGTATTAAGACAGCCCCGTTTAGCCCACCATATCCCCTTTAATATCCACAATACTAGAGAGCTCTACTCGGAGCTTTCGAACCAGCTATGTTGTGTCCTGGGCCGAGCAGTATCCTATCGGCTGCGGAGCATAATTGTCGAGCCTACTAATACCTGCAACTTGCGCTGCCTGACCTGTCCGGTCAATGTAGACTTAAAAAGAGAAAAGGGGTTTATGGAATTTACCCTCTTTAAGAAGATAGTGGATGATAATCCCCATTTAGATTTTCTCCATCTCACTTTTGCCGGTGAGCCCCTCTTACACCCCAGGGTAATGGATATGATCAGTTATGCTAAATCCCACGGGGTCAGGGTAGGGTTGGTCACGAACGCCACCTTATTGGATAAGTTAGTGACCCAACAACTATTGGATAGTGGCCTGGATGTAATAACCTTTTCGGTTGATGGTGTAGACGATACTTTTGAGCGGGTACGGGGGGTCAATTATAAGGCTATCGAAACAAAGATATTAGATTTTATTGCGGCTGGTAAGGCCCAGGGTAATCCAGTAAAGACCGAAGTATCTATGGTCTTGTTTCACGAGACCCTGCCCTACGTAGAATCATTTCAAAAAAGCTGGGAGGGGAGAGTAGACTGGGTAAATATTCAGCCCCAGATAGGCTTTGAAAAAATACCACGGAATAGGCGCTGCCGGAATCTCTGGCGGACCCTGGCGGTCTATTGGGATGGCAGGGTAGTACCCTGCTGCGTAGATTATGAAGGGGCCTGGGTACTAGGTGATGCCCGGCAAGAGAGCCTTTCTAAGATCTTTAATGGTCCACGGATACAGGCTTTACGGCAGAGACATGCTGCAGGCCGTTTTGACTCGATATGTGAGTATTGCAGCCCATTTTTTGGCTAGCCCCCAGAGCCACCACTCAGGGTACCCAGGAGCCGAACCCAGGGCAGGATAAGGAGACATTATATCACTCAAATTATCCCGGAGCGTGATATGACCGATCAATATATTGAAATAATTCAAGGCGATATTACCAAAGTTGAAGTTGATGCCATTGTAAATGCGGCCAACAAGACTCTTCTGGGAGGTGGTGGGGTTGACGGCGCTATCCATCGGGCGGCAGGTCCGAAGCTTTTAGAAGAATGCAGTACCTTAGGAGGATGTGAAACAGGAGAGGCAAAGATTACCAGAGGGTATAATCTGCCGGCCAAATTTGTGATTCATACCGTGGGGCCGATCTGGCACGAAGGAAAAAGCAATGAAGCCGAGCTTCTGAGGAATTGTTATCTTAATTCCCTGAAGCTGGCCGAGGAGCACGGCCTAAAAACAATTGCCTTTCCCGCTATCTCTACTGGAGCTTACGGATACCCTATTGAAGAAGCGGCAAAGATAGCCATAAAGGCCGTAAGAGATTATCTTAAAAATTCCAAAATAGAGAAAGCTATCCTTGTGCTTTTTAGTGACAGAGACCGTCAAGTTTATGAAAGAACCATGAAACAGGTTTACGGCTAATTAAAATTCCCTCATTATGGCTAATTCAGTGTCGCTTACTTTCTCTAATTGTAACCGTTCAGCCACCAAGGCACTAAGTCACCAAGAAGCTCAAAACTTAAAATGCAAAGTCTAAAATTAAGGTAATTATTCCTCCCTGCCTGTGCGGTGCACGCAGACAGGAGCTTTGCACTTTTAGCTTTGCGTTTTACATTTCCTTGGTGCCCTTGTGTCTTAGTGGCTGATAAAGCTTAGCCGGGTGAACGGTTACAATCGCCTAACAAGCGGATTGAGTTGACGGCGTACACTCTGTGCGCCGTTTTGTTTTTAGAGACTCACAAGGTGTCTTTCAACTTCCGCCGCAACTCATCCTAATCGTTGCTATCTAAGGTAAAGAATTCCGGCAGTAACCCATACCTCTAAAGGTTTTGCATAAAGTGCGGATTACTACGAGAAAGCTGCCCCCAAGGAATTAAGCAATCCATTAGGTCTATCCCCTAATGTCGTCAGAAGGTGTGATATTTGCCCCCCACTAATTCTGCGCGGGCTTCACATTATCTTTTTGATTATTACCTACACCAGCCTTTGTAGAGATACCAGATCTATTGTGAATTGTTGTACTGATCGAGCAAGTTAATCTAAGGAGCACCAATGGGGTGAGTTTCAAGGATAACTTCGTTCTGCTTCCTTTAACTGAGGGGTTATCAAAGCCCTTTCTGCCCGAGCTATCTCGTCCAGAAAGGCTTGATATTTTTTTTCTATGATAGGCCAGGAATAATTCTCTTTTACATAGCCTTCTCCATTGATGGCTAACTGCTCCCCCAGGCGTTTATCCCGTAATAATCGCTCCAGAACAATCCTAAATTCGTCATAACTGTAATAAAACAACCCACCATTACTACGCAGGCATTGCCCCTTCAATACTGCGCACTTCCCATTAACGATAACGGGTGTCCGGGTCAGCCAACTCTCTAACAAAAGAATAGAGAAGCTTTCATAAGGCGAGGGCATGACTGCAGCCGCAGCCGCCTGGAGGGCATCAAACTTGTCTTCTTCAGACAGTTGTCCTAGATAGATGATATTAGGATGTTGAGGAATAGGCATAATGGCATTACCTATCAAGACCAATTTCAGGGGGCTATTAGTCTCGCGCTGGTAACGGAGAAAGTAATAAACTATCTCCTGGCACCCTTTAGACTTATCAACCCGGCCTACATAGATAATAAATTCTTCTTCTAAGCTATATTTACTCCTGAATCTCTGGCCATTAAAGTCTTTGGGCGGGTCAACTCCTACCCCGATAGTCTCTGAAGGGATATGATGATTATTGAACCGTTTCCACACCAGATCTGCTTCTTCAGGTGTAGAATAGATAATGGCTTTGGGGAGCAAAAAAAGCTCGTCGAATATACTAAGATAGAGGGGTGGCTCATCATGGCCCAGGGGGATTAGGAGGGCCTTTTCTTTTACCCGGCGCAGGCCATAGTAGGTATGGGCATAGAGATAGGTGACAAAGATAAAAAAATCATATTCGCTGGCCCTTGCCTCTAAAGCCTGTTGCAGGGAAGAGGAACATGGGCCCTGTAGTTCCATCCAGCGCTCTTCTTCCTCTTTGGTATGTTCACTACCATAAATCTTTTGGGTTAACTGGTCAAAGGCCTTTATGTCGCGGGGATTATCTACCGGAAAGCGCCAGACTGTTATGCCATTAACCTCCCCTTTACCTTCAGGATACTCATTCCGCCAGCTCATATAATCTATGGCACAGGTAGTAAATACCTCAATAGTCCAGTATTTGCTGAGATGTTCTGCCAGGAGCCGACAGAGAAACTCTGCCCCACCCGTAACTTCTAAACCGTAGCGCTGAACTACAAAAGCAATCCTCAACCCTGGTCCTTGCTCCCCTCAGGATTATCCAACCTTTGCTCCAGGATTTTACTGCGATCTTCTAGCGCCTGGCAGCGGTTCTTCAAGGCCTGATTTTCTGCCAGGAGCTTTTCTATTTCCTCCCGCAAAAAATTTATAAAGGCAGCTACTTGCCGATTAAATCTTACCTGCTTATGAAAAAACACACCCACCATGAATTGCACCGGTGATATCAAGAGTCGTTTACTCAGGACAATAAATCTCCCCAGCAACGGTCTATGTGATGTTATGCTATGCTCTCTGGTTATATCGGCGTACTCATTAAGCATCTTGAGATGGTACAGGAATTTATCTTTGATAGGGATATTATCCGCTGCCGGTTGAATAGTAAGATTTTTTATCCTCTCGATCTCCGCCTCAGTATAGAGTCCCAGGGCTTTTTTTTGCTCTATCCGGCTCTGGATTTGCTGGATTAATGTCTTCAGATTAATGGTATTATCTCTTGTGGAGAATGTCTCACCCTTCATGGCTCAGCCTTTGTCGCGATCCAGTCCTTAACTCTTCCCGCATATTTCCGCAGACGATAACTATTTTATATAAGGAAAATTCCTATCCTTCCTGGCTACTCATTTTATTGGCCAAGTCTATATCATGTCAAGCGTTATTCGCAGGCTAAAGCCTGCACCTACCAATTTTTACCCCCGTAACTGAGGCGCTACCTGAATTGGGGAGGGAAAGATTTTGGAGCTTGTTTTTATCTAATAATAAAGCTATTATATTGCTACAGTCTGTAAAATGTAAGATGAGTAAGGAGGAGAGAAGATGTGTGATACTAATGTTTTTCTTTGGCAGGGTAATAAAGAAGAGATACTATTGCGGGAGGTGACCAAGGTCAAGCGGAAAGAGGGAAAACTTTACCTGAGTACCCTCTTCGGTGAAGAACGGGTCGTGGAAGCAGAGATAGAAGAGATTGATCTTTTAGGCCATAAGATTTTGTTGCGAGAGATCAGTTAATCTAGAAAAGGAGAGTTTATGAGTCAGGAAATGGAAAGATTAAAAAAACTCTTAGAGCATTGGATAGAACATAACAGTTCTCATGCACAGAACTATAAAGAGTGGGCAGGTAAAGCTCAAGACGATAAAAGACCTAATGTGGCTTTTGAACTAAACCAGGTAGCGGAATTGACAGATAAAATTACCCACCATTTCCAGCGGGCTAAAGAACTCCTTGAGGAGAGAGGAAAGTAAATCTAGCCCGAGGTAATCTTTTTTCCTAACCAGCCCCTAAGGGCAAAAAACCTCTATTTCTTTTTGGAACCTTTCTTGCCAGTAGCTTTTTTAGGAGTGGGTTTTTTCTTTGCTTCTGCTTTTTTGGATTTGGCTTTTGTGGCCATAGCCTCTCCTTCTCTGCTACCCCTTCAGCTATCGAGGGGCAGCGCAAAATTATGGTTGACCTTGATAGATTACCCCGGGCTAACGAGGAATTTTTGATAATTAAAAAAATTAGCACAAAAAAAATCCATGTCAAGAGAAAAATTTCAAAAAAATGAAAAATTTTAATATTTCTTTTAAATTACCCTTCTTTCCTTTCTTATTTAATCTTATTTCAATATTTCTTGTTTAACTACCTGACCCTTACGGAAAAAGAATCTACGGTCTATCTGACCATCAAAATCAGTATCCTCCTCTTGTCGTTCTAATTCGCCGGCTTGAAAATATGACCTTACATCTACCTTCCCATCGCGGTTAGTATCTACTTCCTTTTTGCTCAACTGGCCGCCAACAAAGTACGCCTTCAGGTCTATCTGGCCATCAAAATCGGTATCCTTTTCCTGCTGGAGGAGTTCCTGCCCGGAATAGTAATCCCTCACATCAATAAGGCCGTCCTTATTTGTGTCTTCATCTCTCCTGCTAAGCTGACCATTCTGATAATAAAAAAAGATGTCTATCTCTCCATCATTGTCCCTATCCTCTTCCTGTCGTAATATCTTGCCACCCGCCCCGTAATATGACCATAGGTTTATCTTGCCATCCAGATCAGTATCCTCTTCCTCACGGACACGGGCGCCTTTCTCAAAATAGGCCAGCAGATCAGGGTAACGGTCACTATCTTTATCCTTCTCTATCCTGATTATCTCTCTATTAGAATAATAGAGCCAGGTATCCACAATATGATCATTATTAGTATCTCGCCACTCTCGCTCCATAACACCATTTTTATCCATAAAAAACCAGTGGTCAGGCTTGCCATCTCCATTAGTGTCCCGCTCTTGCCTATCTATTTTACCTTTCAAATAATAAGTCCAAAGGTCAACCCGACTATCATTATCGGTATCTTCTTCCTGTCGGTCTATTCCTTCCCCGACATAATATAGCCAAACCTCGATATCACCATCCCGGTCTAAGTCTTGTTCCTGTCGCACTAATCGCCCATCCTTACGGATAAAGTGGACAACAGGCCCCTGTGGTGAAGCTTCTCTAGTCTCTTTTGTCTCGGCTCCCCAGATGTTCTCTAACTCGAACAAGGATAAAAGGAATAAGAGTAGCAGGGATAGGTAGATATAGAGGGGGTTTTTCATTAGAAATGTTGTTTTACTACTTCGATGATTCCGGTAGCCTTCAAATTGTGCACCCGGGTATATTGGGCACCCATAGCCTCAGCAATACTCCTGACGCTTCGGTTGGGACTCCATCCCTCGCTCACATCTATAACTAAGGACTTGATCTGTTCACCCGTCCGGATATGCCGGGCGATGTTCAAGATTTCTTGCATTATCTTAGCAAAGCCCCACAAGGCGTAATAATTGAGAGCACATTTACCTTCCAGGAGACCTACATTGGCCCGGCCATCGGAGATAAGGATCAATAAGGGAGATGACTTTCGATCCTTACGTAAGTAGTTCTTGATAACCTGATACCCACAAATAAGCCCCTGTCCCAGGGGAGTACGACCACCGGTTGGTAAGTCTTCCAAAAGCTTTTTGGCCAACTCAATGCTATCGGTAGGAGGTAAAAGGACATCAGCGCTAGTCTCCCTAAAGGCTACCAGGCTTACTTTATCACGTTTCTGATAGGCATCGAATAACAAGGACATGATAGCCCCTTTGCTCTCGGTCATCAATTTTTCTCCCATAGAACCGCTGGCATCTACTACAAAGACCAGGAGGTTACCGGTTTTCCTCTCCCGGACCTTTTCCCGAATATCTTTCTCTTCAATAGCAATAGCTACGCCACGCTTAACCCGCCTTGTCTGGTAAGGAGAAGCTGCCCGGATAGTGGCATCCAGTGCCACATCGTCATTACGTCTCTCCGAGGTACTGCGGATATAGCGGCCGCTCTTAGCCAGGGTTTTACTAGGGGTTCTTCGGCCCGCACCTATACGATAGTACTGGTCTTTTTTCAAGATCAGTGGGCGGACCTTAAAAGGTTGGCCAATGGGAAAGAGGGTTTCTAAGACGAATTGGCTGGTTCCCTCTGTCCCTTGTTCATCCAACTCTTCACCTAATTTCTGTCCGGGCCGGTCATCTTTTGCCTCTACTCGGAAAGGGACCGGCGAGCCATCTTTGCTGACTACTAGGGCTGGTTTAGTGGTGTAAGCATCGGTTTTAGTAAACCGGTCATGGCCCAGGGCGGCCTGGGGACCGATAGGCTCCTGAGAATCATCGAAATAACCATCTTCTGCCGTGTCGGGGTCTGGTGCAGGTTTTTTTTGCGTATCAGCCTGTTTATTTTGCATTATCGGGGCATTAACCGCAGCCATGGCTGGGCGGGCCCTATGGGGCAGGATTAATTCTGCTGCGCGCGTTATCTCCTGAAAGGTTACCCGGTAGCGATCCTGCAAAGCAGCAATGGTCTTTGCTGTATTGGCGATAAGGATATCTGAGCGATGCCCGGCCACACCATTAG
Source organism: Nitrospinae bacterium RIFCSPLOWO2_12_FULL_45_22 (assembly GCA_001803565.1). Lineage (GTDB taxonomy): Bacteria > 2-12-FULL-45-22 > 2-12-FULL-45-22 > 2-12-FULL-45-22 > 2-12-FULL-45-22 > 2-12-FULL-45-22. Next base: position 17,961 of record MHDQ01000132.1, read on the forward strand.
CTAGAGAAATCTCTATTATGGCCTCCATTAGCCGGGGAGAAATCTCTATTTTCTCCAATAACCCCCTGGCATGTATGATCTTCTCTCTCAACTGTTCCTGGTCTGGCACCCATTTGTTCAAAAAAGCCTGGGGGTCCTTATCAAACTCTTCCCGGTAGCGGCAGATAGCTACCCTTTGCTCTAAGTCACCACTGGCCTCTACTTCTACACACATCCCAAAACGGTCTAACAACTGGGGCCTCAACTCTCCTTCTTCGGGGTTCATAGTACCTATTAAGATAAACTCTGCTGGATGCCTAAATGAGATTCCTTCCCGCTCAATAAAATTTATCCCAGTAGCCGCAGCATCTAGCAATAGATTAACCAGGTAATCGTCCAAAAGGTTTATCTCGTCTACATACAAGATGCCCCGATTGGCCGAGGCCAATATCCCGGGTTCTACTTTTCTCTCGCCTTGTTTGAGGGCCTGTTGAAAATCAATCCCCCCTACTAGCCGGTCTTCTGTCACTCCTAAAGGCAGCTCGATCACCCTGACTTGCCGCCAGGCAACCGGCAGCTTACCTTCTCGCTCCCAGA
>MHDQ01000133.1 GCA_001803565.1 Nitrospinae bacterium RIFCSPLOWO2_12_FULL_45_22
TTGAATCTGAAAGATACCTACAGCGAATCTGACCTGGAGGCTGCGATTCTCAGGGAACTGGAATCTTTTATTCTGGAACTTGGCGCAGGATTTACCTTTATTGCCAGACAGAAGCGAATGACAATTGATAATGAAGACTTCTACCTCGATTTACTCTTTTACCACCGTAAGCTGAAACGGTTGGTGGCTGTTGAACTCAAACTGGGAAAGTTTAAAGCGGCATTCAAGGGACAGATGGAACTCTACCTGCGGTGGTTGAAGAAGTATGAAAAGGAAAAGGATGAGACCGATCCCCTTGGACTGATTCTGTGTGCTGAAGGCTCTCATGAACAGATTGAATTGCTGGAGTTGGATAAATCTTCCATTAAGATAGCGGAATATCTAACCGAATTGCCTCCGAAAGAATTACTGGAAAAGAAACTTCATGCAGCGATTGAGAAATCTAAAGAATTGCTGGAGCAACGGGCAGGAGAAAAGAAGGAGAAAGGATAGGGAAAAATGAATAAAATAACTGCCAAACAAAGCAATCCATTCTCTACAGGTGGTGGAGGGGTAAATTTTGAGATTCGTGTTCAAGCAGTATTTGTTACATTGATGATGACTGGAGGATTTGCACCCTGTTTGCCTGCATGGCCTATCAACAAAATTAAACTACAAGGGAAATACAAAGGGTTTGATACCGATGACTTGATTATTTTTACTAAAAGTCCAGATGGTGAAAAAGAGAGAAAACTACTTGGTCAGATAAAACACTCTATCAGCATTACTGAGGATAATAAAGAATTTGGAAAAGTAATTCAAGCTGCATGGAATGACTTTAAAAATCCAAAATTATTTACAAAAGAGTCAGACGCTATTGTACTCATTACCGGCCCCTTAAGTGTCTCAGACATTAATGATGTACGGATAATTCTTGAATGGGCGCGTGATTCAGAAGATGCATCTGATTTTCTAACAAAAGTCAATCTGGTTAATTTCAGCAGCAATGCAAAGAGAAAAAAGTTGAGAGCTTTTCAAAAATGGCGATGCTGACCTTTCAGATGATGATCTCTGGCGGTTTATGAAGAGCTTTCACCTTCTTGGGTATGACCTTGATACTAAGTCAGGCATAATCCTCTCGTTACTTCGATCTCTTATAGGTCAGCATTCTCCTGAAAACGCGCAGTCACTCTGGGCGCAGATTATTGATGAGGTTCAATTAGCAAATCAAAACGCTGGAACTATCACAGTAGATTCGATTTCTGAAGAACTTCGCTCTGCATTTCAAAGGCGGACTGTGACGACAGTTCCTATTGACCTTACCCGAATACCGTCAGTACAGGCGATAACAGATTGGAGCAAAATTAACTATGCTTCAGAACTTGCCATTGCAAGCCTTTTGGGCTCATGGGATGAAAAGTCAGAGGCGGATAAGGCAATTGCAGGACAACTCGCCAACAACGATTTCGCAGGCTGGATTCCTAAAATACGAGAGATTCTACAAGTACCCGAAAGTCCGCTTACTCTCAAAAATGGCAAATGGTCTATTAACAGGCGATTAGACTTATGGCAAATAATTGGTCCAAGACTGTTCGATGAACAACTTGACCGTTTCAAACAACATGCCGTTAATGTGCTGAAAGAGCACGATCCAAAATTTGAGCTGCCCCCGGGAGAACGATATGTAGCAAGTATCCACGGGAAAGTATCTCGCTATTCCGGGAACCTTAGAAAAGGACTGGCTGAGAGCCTTGTTCTTCTTGGTAGCTATCCCCAAGCGTTAAACAACTGCTCAACGAACAAAGCAGAGACTATTGCCGCTCTTGCCATAAGAGAGATATTTGAAGAAGCAGATTGGATTCTCTGGGGAAGTTTAAACAATCTGTTGCCGCTCTTGGCTGAGGCATCTCCAGATCAGTTCCTTAATGCAGTCGAAGAGGCTCTACAAACCAAGCCATGCCCATTTAACGAATTGTTTGCCCAAGAGGGAAATGGTATCACTGGTGGTAACTATATGACCGGCTTACTCTGGGCGCTTGAAGCACTTGCTTGGGATGAACAATACTTGACTCGTGTCACTGTCATACTTGGAGAACTGGCCATACTCGATCCAGGAGGCAACTGGGCGAATCGCCCTGCCAATTCGCTCACAACAATTTTCCTCCCTTGGCTCCCTCAAACAACTGCACCGGTTGAGAAACGCAAAGTTGCGATTCAGACGCTTCAGAAAGAACTGCCTGATGTTGCATGGAAACTTCTGCTAAGTCTGTTACCCAACCAGCATCAAATCTCTACAGGGTCGCATAAGCCAGCTTGGCGTCAGACGATACCCGAAGAGCGATCAAAGGGAGTTACTCATCAAGAGTATTGGGATCAGGTGACATACTATGCAGATATGGCCGTTGATGCGTCTCAGGTTGATTTATGCAGATTAACCAAGCTGGTCGAGCATCTTAACAGTATTCCACAACCCGCATTTGATAAACTGCTGGCATATTTTGAATCTGGAGAAATAACTGGCAAGCCAGAAGAAGAGAGGCTCCCACTGTGGACTAAACTTGTAAATTTTGTTGTAAAACATAAAAGATATGCCGATGCAAAATGGGCATTGAGCCCTGAACTGGTTGAAAAAATCAGCAAAATTACTGAAAGACTTGCTCCTCAAAATCCTAAAAACTTATACCGACACCTTTTCAGTAGTCGGGATTTAGATCTGTATGAAGAAAGCGGCAATTGGGAACATCAACGAAAGAAATTAGAAGAACGCCGACAAAACTCTATCCGGGAAATTCTTGCAAGAGATGGGATTGGAGATGTGATTAAGTTCGCCGAGGATGTTGAGTCCCCCTGGCGTATTGGGCTATCTTTAGGTTTTGTTGCTGAAGATAACGCGGACTCAGTAATGCTGCCGAAATTGTTGGACTCAGGAAACAATAGGTCTGCCCAATTCATAAGTGGTTTTATCGGGAGCCGCTACCAGAACCAAGGATGGACATGGGTAGATCAGACTGATACGTCAGGTTGGTCAACAAAACAAATAGGTCAATTCCTTGCTAACCTGCCTTTTACAGATGAAACATGGAAACGTTCTAAACAGCTCCTAGGAGCCCATGCTGCTAAGTACTGGAGCAAGGTCGTTGTGAACCCTTATCAGTCAGAAGGAAGCATTGAAGAGGCCATTGATAAATTGATGGAATATAACAGGCCAAAGGCTGCTCTTAGCTGCATACACTTTAAGCTATACAATAAACAGCCATTGGACCAGGTTCGAACAATAAAGGCACTGCTTGCAGCAGTCTCGTCAACAGAACCTGCTTATTCAATAGATGTGTACCAGACGGTTGAGATTATCAAGGCCCTGCAGAATGATCCTAATACTGCTCCCGATGATCTGTTTCTGGTTGAATGGGCTTATTTACCGCTTCTTGATCGACACCAGGATGCTTCACCGAAACTGTTAGAACAGCGACTGGCGTCTAATCCGGAATTCTTCTCCGAAGTTATTCGTTTGGTTTACCGCTCCAAGAATAAAAGCAAGTCTGAAAAAGAACCTACCGAGCAGCATCAAGCCATTGCGACAAACGCCTTCCGCCTACTTAGCGAATGGAGGACTCCTCCGGGTGTGCAGGCTGATGGAAGTTTTTCAGGTGATCATTTCAATCGATGGCTTGATGCGGTCAAAAAAACATGTTCAGAGTCCGGGCATCTCGAGGTAGCTCTTTCTCATGTTGGAAATGTGATCATTCATTGCCCACCAGATCCTAATGGTCTATGGATTTACAGCTCTGCAGCCAATGCTTTAAATGCTAAGGATGCAGAAGATATACGGAGAGGCTTCCGTCTTGGAATATTTAACTCACGTGGAGTTCACTGGGTAGATCCGACTGGAAAAACAGAGAAAGAACTTGCTGCCAAATACAGACAACAAGCCGAAGAAGTCGAAACTCATGGATATCAACGTTTTGCTGTCACCCTCAGAGAATTGGCAGATTCGTATGAGCGAGAAGCTGAGCGGATTATCGATGAGCACAAGACTCGTGGAGCGAACGAAGAATGAGTAAGCAAAACGAAAACAGACAGGGATATAAGAATACAAAAGTCGGGTGGATTCCTAAAGAGTGGGCAGTTAAGGTGCTTGGGTCATTTGGTTCATTTTCAAAAGGAAAGGGAATCTCCAATAGCGAAAAAAAAGAAATGGGACTATCTTGTATTACTTACGGCGAAATTTATACAACCCATGATTATGTTATCAAAGATTTCAATTCCTTTATAGATATAGAGACGGCAAAAAAGAGCCAGCGGATTAAGAGAAATGATGTTCTCTTTGCCGGTTCTGGTGAAACATTGGATGAAATTGGAAAGTGTGTAGCTTATACAAAAGATGTGGAGGCCTATGCTGGAGGGGATATTGTTATTTTTAGCCAAAATAACGTTGATTGTATTTATTTGTCGTATTCATTAAATAGTGATTTAATAACCAAACAGAAAAGAAAACTGGGACAAGGTTATTCGGTTGTTCATATTTATTCAAGTGGATTAAAAAAATTGTATGTTCCCCTTCCCCCTCTTCCTGAACAGAAAAGAATCGCTGAAATTCTCTCCGTTTGGGACGAAGCCATTGAGCAGGTAGCAAATCTGATAAACGCTAAAATAGCACTCAAAAAATCCCTCATGCAACAACTCCTTACAGGCAAGTTGCGGTTTAAGGAGTTTGTCAAAATAAAATTTAATAAAATCGAACTAGCGGAGTTTCTGATTCCAACACCAAGGCCAGTTCCAAGGCCAAACTCAGCATATACTGCATTAGGGATTCGCAGTCACGGTAAGGGCACGTTCTTAAAGGCAGTAGAAAATCCTGAAGCAGTAATGATGGACACACTTTACGAGGTTAAAGAAGCTGACCTTATCGTAAATATAACATTTGCATGGGAAGGTGCAATCGCAATTGTCAAGAAATCAGACGAAGGAGCTTTCGTTTCCCATAGATTTCCAACATATACCTTTAACAGAGAAATAGCCATTCCTGAATATTTCAGACATGTCATACGAACAAAACGATTTATACATGAACTTGGACTTGTTTCACCTGGAGGAGCTGGACGAAACCGTGTTATGAGTAAGACAGATTTTCTGAATATAGTCGTGTCCATCCCATCAGTAGACGAACAGAAGAAAATAGCAGTAGTGCTGAATGGAATTGATAAGGAGATTGAACTCTTGGGGAAAAAACTCGAATACTTAAAAACACAGAAAAAAGGCCTGATGCAAAAATTGCTGACAGGCAAGATTAGAGTAAAGGTATAAAAAGGATGGCACTATGCAACAAGCCCCGTTAATGAAAGAAGACCATATATCACAAATACCAGCTTTGCAGCTCTTACAGAATCTGGGATATACCTATCTCACTCCTGAAGAGGCGCTTTCTCTTCGTGGTGGTAAGACACGGAATGTAATACTGGATGGAATTCTCGCAGATCAACTTCGCAAGATGAATGTCGTTCGCTACAGGGGAGAAAAGTATCCATTTACAGAAGGAAATATTTTCTCTGCAATTCAGTCATTAAAGGATATTGTCTACGATGGACTTGTGCGCACAAATGAGAAGGTGTACGACCTTCTTTGTCTTGGCAGAAGCCTCCAGCAGTCAATTGAAGGCGATATCAAGAGTTTTACCTTACAGTATATAGACTGGGAATATCCTGAAAACAATGTCTATCATGTCACGGAAGAATTTAGCGTAGAACGTGCAGGCAGTAAAGAAGAATACAGGCCGGACATAGTGCTTTTTGTAAATGGCATTCCACTGACAATCATAGAATGCAAAAAACCTGAGCTCGGTCCGGGAAAGGATCCGATTGAGCAGGCTATCTCTCAGCATATCCGTAACCAGAAAGATGATGGCATCCCGCAGCTTTTCCTGTATTCTCAACTTTTGTTAGCAGTTTCTAAGAACGATGCAAAATACGCCACAACTGGTACTCCAATGGATTTTTGGGCAGTATGGAGAGAAGACAACGATGTAGACGAAGAGATACTTTCTCTCATAAATAAACCTCTTTCAAATGCTCAAAAAGACAAGCTATTTCAAAATAGGTTTAAATATGTCCGTGCGGACTTTGATTCAACCGAGAAATCAGGCGGCAGGGAGGTTACTGGGCAGGATCGCGTCTTATATTCGCTTTGCCGTCCAGAACGGCTTTTGGAATTAGCCTATCGTTATATTCTCTATGATGCAGGGGAGAAGAAAATAGCACGCTACCA
>MHDQ01000134.1 GCA_001803565.1 Nitrospinae bacterium RIFCSPLOWO2_12_FULL_45_22
TTAGTGATAATAAAACTCCACCTAAGACAGATCGTACTTCTTCTTGTGAGGTGGCAAAAATAGTCTTATTAATCATATCCTTTATTACCTTTGTCTCTAATTCTAAAGATATGGTTGGTTTTTTTTCACTGAATTTAGGAAACTCTTCATCAGGTAAACCAGGAATCTTAAAAACACTTTTACCTAATTGTATTTTAGCCCAGTTTTCTTCAGTACTTATATTGATAGAGGTACCGAAAGTTTCTCTTACTATTTCAAAAGACTTTCGAGTAGGAAGAACGATAGAGCCTGAATTGAGGACTTTTGCGGGATAAAAACCTTTGTATTCTATTTCTAAATCCGTAGCTGATATTTCTATTCCCTCTTCTTTTGTACTCAATAAAAAATTGTTTAATATGGGAAGGGTTGTACGTTTTTCAACAATAGTTTGAATATTTTTTAGTCCCTCAAACAGATCCCCCCGTAAAATATTTATTTCCATAACTTATGTCCTCATACTATTTATAAATATATAGAAGTTTAATTACTATAGTAATAGTAAGACATGTTAATTTCTTTAATTTAAGCAATTTAGTACAAAAAATCAATAGGTTAAGTTGTTAAAAAAATTTACCTCCTACTAACAGAATCTTACAAAGAAAAAGAAATCCACAACTTACTAACATGATATTTATAAGAAATTAACCTGAATTACACAAATCTGGTAATTCCCTAAGAGGTTTAATGGGGGCATAATTTAGGTTATCCTTTCACGGTTTTTGTTATAGTCTTGATGGCGGTATTGATCTCTCGGTCTTTATTCATTAAGGATTTTATCTTGTTGACGGAGTGAAGGACTGTGGTATGATCTTTCCCCCCAAATTGCCTCCCTATTTCAGGCAAAGAAAGTTTAGTCATTTCCCGGCATAAGTACATAGCTATTTGCCTGGGCAAGGAAATGGTTTTATTTCTCTTGGAAGACCTTAGCTCTGCTACTGTTATACCGAAATATCGGCTGACAAGTTTCTGGATGTTTTCTATATTGGTAGCCCTGTCTTTTATATAAAAAATCTCCTTTAGTACTTCCTGGGCTAACTCCATAGATAATTTTGTATTGGTAAGGGAAGCATAGGCACTGAGTCGAACTAAGGCCCCTTCCAATTCTCTGACATTGGATTTAATATTTGTTGCTATATAAAGGGCTATTTCTTCAGGAAGATATATCTTCTTTTCTTCTGCTTTTTTGTTTAAAATAGCTACTTTTGTTTCTAAATCAGGGGGTTGAATATCAGCAATAAGCCCCCATTCAAACCTGGACTGTAAGCGTTCTTCCAGAGTAGGTATCTCTTTAGGAGTCCTATCACAGGAAAATACAATCTGCTTATTTGATTCATATAAGGTATTAAAAGTATGGAAAAATTCTTCTTGAGTCCGCTCTTTTCCACCAATAAACTGGATATCATCTATTAAAAGGACATCAATATTTCGATATTTATTTCGGAAATTGGTCATTTGGTCATGTTGTAAAGAAGAGATTAGCTCATTAACAAACTTCTCTGAGGGAAGATAGCTTAGCCTCAAATTTTTCTTTTTTTCGGTAATGGTAATATAGTTAACTATTGCATGTAGTAGATGTGTTTTTCCTAAACCTACTCCACCATAAATAAACAGAGGATTATAGGCATTGGCAGGGGACTGAGCTACTGCCAGACTGGCAGCATGGGCAAATTGATTACAAGAGCCGACAACAAAGCTTTGAAAGGTATTTTTAGGATCCAGAAAGGAATTATGAGTAGAGTGTTTCTCGGGAGAAGGGTAAGGGTCCGGTGACGGCTTTTTCTTTTCTTTGTCCGGGATAATAAGGTTCACCTGGGCCTTTTGCCCAAAAGTCTTTTCTATGGTCTTTTTGATTAGTTCTCCATAGTGCTCTTCTAGCCAGTCCTTAAAAAATTTATTTGGTACTGATATTAGAACCTTTCCTGATTGTATACCAATTAAGGATAGAGAAGAAAACCAGGTATCAAAGATCTTTGGGCTTACCCATTCCTTTATATGGAGGAGGAATGATTCCCAGGAAAGTTCTACGGACTTTTCTACTGGAGACATATGGGTTTATTTGTAAAGATTTATAAGTCAGGAAAAGATGGCGCTGTAACCGCAAATATCCACAAGTTATTCACAGCTTGTGGAAAACTTGCCTTTTTAAAATTAACACCTCTAATAGTTCACGATGTTGCTTCGCGGGTGGAAGGATTAAATGAAATGAGTTTATTTTATCAAAGGAAAATCAATTAGGCAATAAAAATTTTTGCCGGGTTGGAAAAAGCAGAGTTGACAAGATAAATTATAATGGCTAAGTTTATTTAGTCCACAATAAGGAGGGAAATGAAATGAAAAGACCTTATCAGCCAAGTGTTATAAAGCGGAAGAGAACACATGGGTTTTTAGTAAGAATGAGTTCCAGAGGAGGCAGAGATGTCCTTCGAAGAAGAAGAAGGGAAGGAAGGAAACGGTTAGCAGTTTGAGGTTATGCTACGGGGAGGCTTCAAAAGGAGAAAGACAGGGAGACCCGGAGATTGAAGCAGAGTAGAATGTTAAAGACTTGGGCTGAATATACCCGGATATTATCTCACGGGGGAAGGGTAGAAGATAGAGATTTCACTCTGTTCTTTTATAGAAAAAGTGGAAAATGGCCTCGGCTTGGTATTTTAGTCTCTAAGCGACTTGGAAAAGCCGTTAAACGAAACCGGTGTAGACGGTTATTAAAAGAGAGCTATAGATTGAATCAGGAACTATTTGGTTCAGCTATTGATATTATAATAAAGGCCAAAAGGGATATTAGCCAGTTAGCTTTTAAAGAGATAGAAGCGAACTTAATAAAGTTAGGAAAGGCTATTATTGAAGATACTCCAGGGAGAATTTAGGATTGGGTAATATAGTAAGAGACAAAATAATAGCTATGATCCAGACTTACCAAAAACTGGTTGCCCCCTTTATCCCTCCCTGCTGTCGGTTTTATCCCAGTTGCTCCAATTATGCTGTCCAGTCGCTGGAGAAATACGGGGTGTTTAAAGGGTCATTATTAAGCCTGAAAAGGCTTCTTAAATGCAATCCTTTTCATCCTGGGGGGCTGGATCCAGTTGAGTAATAATCCGCCCTCTGTCCGCTATCATAAGTCTTCAAGATAAGAAATCTCTTCATAAAAGGGAACCCCTCATAGCTCAGGTTACAAAGGCGCTTGAAAATAAATATTTGCTCTATGGTACACTATGCTATAATTTAAGAAATTAAGGGAGACAAAGAAAGTATGGAAAAACGTTTACTTTTGGCTACTTTTCTTTCTATTGCGATCTTGGTACTCTTTCAGTATTTATATGGTACTAAAAGACCGATAAAATATCATGATGAACCGGAAAAAGTTTCAGTCAAACCGCAACGATTAGTAGAGGAGAAAACCATTAGCAAGAAAGAAATAGATAAAAAGGAGACAGACAAAAACATAAGAGAACTTACCTTTGAGACTAAATTAATTAGGGTAGTATTGACAAATCCTGGAGGTCGTCTTAAAGCCGTATATTTAAAAAAGTATACGGATGAGAAGAATCAACCAGTAAATCTGATAAGGGCAGGCGGTTTAGTAGATTCTTATCCAGTCACCTTTCGTTTTGCGGATACTAATATTACCGATAGAGCTAATAATGCCTTATATGAAGTCTCCTACCAGACATTAGCCACTACCAAATACCAGCCGGAAGGGGTTATAACTTTCAAATATACCGATCCCGAGGGAACTAAGTACAGCAAGTCTTATATATTTAACCATGATAATTACCTCATAAAAGTTAGACTCTCTATTGAAAATCTATCTGAAAAGCAAAGGAAAAAGACTTATCAGGTCCTTTGGGGGGCAGGATTAGGGGAAGTGGAGGTTAATAAATCAAGCTACACCCATCAAGGCCCGGTAGTTTACCTGGATAAAAAACTAATAAGGGATCAGATGGAAAACGTTTCCACTCCTATCAGGCATTATGGGCAGATATCCTGGGTTGCTTTAGAAAGTAAATATTTCGTTATCGCCCTGATTTCACCCGAGAACCTCTCTACGGCAGTTATTGATAAGTCTAGGGGCCAGGGGCTAGAGGTAGGCTTAGAATATCCGATAGAAGACTCTAGGATTGAGAAGGAATTTAGAATATATGCGGGCCCCAAAGAGACCCAGAGTTTAAACCATGCCCACTCCGACCTAGAAAAAATAATAGATTTTGGCTGGTTTAGTTTCCTGGCTATACCATTATTGCAACTTCTCAATTACACCTATCGGTTTACTCATAATTATGGGTTTTCTATTATCCTCTTGACGATCTTGATAAAGATTGTCTTTTATCCCCTCTCGCACAAGAGTTATAAGTCTATGCAGAAGATGCAGGAGTTACAGCCTAAGATAAAGTTGATTCAGGAAAGATACAAGAAAGACCGGGAGAAACTTAATCAGGAGATGATGGCCTTGTATAAACAGCACAAGGCAAACCCTTTAGGGGGCTGTTTACCAATGCTTTTACAAATACCGGTATTCTTTGCTTTGTACCGCGTACTTCTAGATGCTATTGAATTAAGGCAAGCCCCTTTTATTTGGTGGATAAAGGATCTGTCCGAGAAAGACCCTTATTATTTCTGGCCAATATTTATGGGGCTGACAATGTTTATCCAGCAGAAGATGACCCCCCCTATGGGCGATCCTCGGCAAAATCGGATGATGCTGATGATGCCCGTAATATTTACCATAATGTTTTTGAACTTCCCGGTTGGCCTGGTAATATATTGGTTGGTAAATAACTTATTGTCCATAATGCAACAATATTACATTACCAAGAAGGTTAGTAAGCCGAGACCGGCTTAAACAAGATTGAAACACCCATGTCTGGTCCCCCACCCAGTGGCATTGGGCGTTTATAATTTAATCCAAAAATTCAAGGAACATTAATAGACGTCAGGAGGGGATAATGGAGTGGATAATTGAGAGAGGTAGGACCAAGGAACAAGCCCTGGAGAAAGCCCTGAAAAAACTCGGTGCTAGGCCCGAGGAGGTAAAAGTGGAATTATTGGAAAAAAACAAGGGATTTCTCTCTTTCCTGGGTGACCGCTCGGTAAAGGTAAAGGTCAGTTATATAAACCAGGAAAACGATATAGAAGAAACAGAGGAAATGTCGAATGAACTAAAGGAGGCAAAGCAGGTATTGCTCGCTATCGTGGAGAAGATGGGTATCCCGTGCACCGTTGATGGGGAAAACGGGCCAGAGGGTTTATACCTGACTATAAGGAGCGACAAAGGTGGATTAATTATTGGGAAGAGGGGAGAAACGCTAGATGCTTTGCAGTATATAGTTACCAAGATAATCCAGAAAAGGGCCAAAAGAAAGATGACTATATTGGTAGATACCGAGGACTATAGAAAGAGGGGGGAAGAAAAATTAACGGATTTGGCTAGGACTATGGCCGCCAGGGTTAAGCAGACCGGCCAGTCGGTCACACTAAGAAATTTGACTACTAGGGAGCGAAAGCTAATTCACACCCTCTTTAAAGAAGAACCGGAGATAGAAACCATCAGCCAAGGAGATGGAATAACGAAAACCCTGGTCATTACCTTAAGAGGTAAATCCAAGAACGAATGGATAAACTAAGCGATACTATAGCTGCTATAGCTACCCCTTACGGGGAAGGGAGCATAGCTATAATCCGCATTAGTGGGGAAGAGACTATTAACATAGTCAGTCAGTTCTTTCTCAGGCCCAAAGGGAATAAACTAAAGGAGATAGAATCTCACAGGTTATATTATGGTTATATTATTGATCCCATTAGTAGGAAAAAGATAGATGAAGTAATGCTTGCCCTCATGAAGGAACCTAACAGTTATACCCGGGAGGATGTGGCTGAAATATCCTGCCATGGCGGTATGGCAATATCAAGGACGATCCTGCAATTGGTTTTGAGCTGTGGGGCCCGGTTAGCCGAACCGGGAGAGTTTACCCGGCGGGCCTTTCTTAATGGGAGAATAGACCTGGTGCAGGCCGAAGGGGTAAACGAGACCATTAAGGCAAAGAGTGAAGCTGATCTAGGGATAGCTCTGGGTCAGGTTGAAGGACGGCTCTCCAGGGAGATTAAAGAGATTAGGGAGGTATTAGGAGGGTTACTGGCACATATCGAGGCATCGCTGGATTTTGCTGAGGAAGGGATCGATCTGCCCCCCACGGTTAATATCTTAGCGGATATAGAAGAGGCTTTATCCAGGATAATAACCCTTATCGAGAGTTATGATAGAAGTAAAACTATCCGCGAGGGGATAAATCTGGTTATTGTGGGAAGGCCTAATGTAGGGAAATCGAGCCTGATGAACTGCCTGTTAAGGGAAGATAGGGCCATTGTTACCCCTATTCCAGGTACTACGCGAGATGTCCTGGCCGAAGAAATCGAGTTGGGTGGCGTACCGCTTAGACTTAAGGATACAGCAGGGATATTAGAAGATTGCCGGGACTTAATAGAGGCCGAGGGAATTCGACGGACGAAAGAAGCGCTGGAAAAAGGAGACATTATCCTATTAGTACTGGATGGTTCGCAACCAATGGATACCCGGGATGAGCAGGTCATATCTCTGGTTAGTAATAAAGAAACCCTGGCAATAATTAATAAGATTGATCTCCCTCAGAAAGTGAGGGAGGAAGATTTAATACCATCCTTTAAGTTAGAAAGGATTATCCCGGTTTCGGCAAAAGAAGGTTATGGTATTGAAGAGCTCAAACAAAAGATCGCGCAACTAATTCAAGCCTTGCGAATAACCCCATGGGAAGGCGCGGTATTGACTAAACTAAGACAGAGAGAGGCATTAGTTAAGGCCCGAGATAGGTTGCTGGGGGCCAAGAGGAATATAGAATCCAGACTACCAGAAGAGATATGGTCTATAGACCTGAAGGAGGCCATAGATTCCTTGGCTGAACTGCTTGGCGAAACTTATGATGAAGAAGTTCTGGATAGAATATTTTCCACTTTCTGTATCGGTAAATGATGGGTAGGAAGTATGATGTAGTAATAATCGGCGGGGGCCATGCCGGTTGTGAGGCGGCCCTGGCGGCGGCGCGGATGGGGTGCCAGACCCTACTGATTACCATAAGCCTGGATACTATTGCTCAGATGTCCTGCAATCCTGCCATTGGTGGCCTGTCTAAAGGGAATCTGGTACGGGAAATAGATGCCCTGGGAGGTCAGATGGCTAAGGTAATTGATAAAACCGGTATCCAGTTCCGGATGCTTAATCTGAGTAAAGGACCAGCCGTGAGGGCTATCCGTGCTCAAGCAGACAAACAAAAATACCGGCTATATATGCAGTGGGTTTTACAGGAACAAAGAAGGCTGGATATACTCCAGGGGTCCGTCAGCCGGGTGGTAATAGGAGATGAAGGGGTTATGGGCCTGGAGACCGATGGCGGTATCCAGATAGAGACGCGGACTATAGTAGTTGCTCCAGGGACTTTCCTGAACGGACTGCTACATTTCGGCCTGAACCACTATCCCGGGGGCCGGGCAGGCGAATCCTCCGCGGTAGCCTTGCCAGAGAGCTTGAAGGAAGCAGGACTCCAGATGGGGCGGCTGAAAACGGGGACCTCTCCCCGTCTCGATGGAAAGGCCATAGATTACTTTCGATTAGAGATCCAACCGGGTGACCAGCCGCCTCCACCTTTCTCTTTTTCCACTACCGACATAGCTCAAGAGCAAATCCCCTGTCATTTGACCTATACCAATAAGAAAACCCATGAGATAATCCGTAAAAACCTGGATCGGTCACCTTTGTATCGAGGGGTGATCCAGGGGATAGGACCCCGGTATTGCCCATCCATTGAAGACAAGGTAGTAAGGTTCCCAGAAAAGGAAAGACATCAAATCTTCCTGGAACCAGAAGGGTTGCAAACCCGGGAGGTATACGCTAATGGTATATCTACCAGTCTCCCATACGATGTTCAGGTAGAAATCGTCAGGAGCATCAAGGGATTAGAAGACGCCAATATCCTCCGGCCCGGTTATGCCGTGGAGTATGACTATGTTTTCCCTACCCAGCTTAGGCCCACATTAGAAACCAAGCAAATTAGCGGGTTATTTCTAGCCGGCCAGATAAACGGCACCTCCGGCTATGAAGAGGCCGCTGCCCAGGGATTGATAGCCGGGATAAATGCCGCCCTAAAAGTCCAGGGACGAGAACCAGTGATTCTAGCTCGGTCAGAGGCTTATATTGGGGTATTGATTGACGACTTAGTTACTAAAGGCACCCAGGAACCCTATCGTATGTTTACCTCCAGGGCAGAATATAGACTCCATCTAAGGCAAGATAATGCCGACCTCAGGCTTAGGGATAAGGGGTATCAGATAGGACTGGTAGGGGAGCATGAGTATCAGGTGTTTCTCCAACAGAGAGAAGAGTTTGAAAGAGAGCGGAAAAAGCTGGGCGACGAAAGGCTCAAACCTTCTCCAACGATCAATAAAAAGCTCCAGGAGCTGGGAACATCTCCTCTGGATAAGAATCCTTCTCTTTTAGAACTCCTTAAGCGGCCCGAGATACGGTATAATGATCTAGTGGAATTAAGCGGTGCTAGCCCAGGGGTTAGCAGGCGGGTAGCCGAGCAGATAGAAATCCAAATAAAATACGATGGCTATATCCAAAGACAGATGGAGCAGATAAAGAAATTTCAACATATGGAACAAAGGAGGGTCCCGGAAGATATAGACTACGATGCTATGCCAGCCCTATCTTCCGAGGTAAAGGAGAAACTAAAAAAGGTTCGACCCATATCATTAGGCCAGGCTTCCCGTATCCCGGGAGTTACCCCCGCCGCCATTACTGCTTTGATGAGCTATCTCGAGCACCGAAAAAGGGTAGGGAAGGGGACTTCCTGAGATTTTAGCCCTGGATGAAGACGGAGCAATTTACTCCTCGCCGCTCCCTTCTCTTGCTGAACGTCTACCGGGGAAAGGATTTTTCCTTGCTGTGTCCATCCGGGGTTGCGGGGTCTAAATCTTTTTAGCTAAACCGTTACGGAGGTTAAAAGTTTGACAGGAAAAGAGGAGACCTGGCGATTATTTGATACCTTAGGTTTATCAGTTGACCAGGGATTAAGGGAGCGTTTTGAGAAATATATAGACGAACTGCTCCGGTGGAGCCAAAAGATAAACCTAACGGCCACTAAGAAGCCGGAAGAGATACTGAGCAACCATATCCTTTGTTCCTTGAGCTATCTAATGGCCTTTACCCCTAAGCCAGGGTTGCAGGCTATAGATATAGGTAGTGGGGCAGGCTTCCCAGGTATCCCCTTAAAGATTTATAATCCTGATCTCTCATTGACCCTCTTGGAACCCTCACAGAAGAAGCTAGCCTTCTTAAGACATATCGGGCGATTACTCCAGCTAAAGGATGTCACCTACCTGGCCATGCCTGTGGAAGGCATGGATCGAGAAAAAACCTTTGACCTGGCCTTTGCCCGGGGCTTTGGGCCGCTCAGCCGACTCGCAAGAAAAGCCGGGAGAGCCCTCCGCATGGGCGGTCTCCTCTTGGTCCGCAAAGAGAAGAATTATCTAGGAGAAATAAAAGCGGCTGCTGCTATCCTGGCCTGGGAGGGACTCAAGCTGGACAAAGTAGTTGCTATCACCCAGGACAGACCAAGGATGGAATATTATATCTTGGCCTTCAAGAAATGTTCCACGTGAAACATGGGTAGGATTATTGCTATAACTAATCAGAAAGGGGGTACCGGGAAGACCACTACGGCCATTAACCTGACAGCCTGCCTGGCTGCGGGCAGGAAACAGACTTTATTGATAGACTTAGACCCGCAAGCCAATGCTACCAGCGGCATAGGGATTAACCCTAAGGAGTTAAGGCGTAGTGTCTATCACCTCCTGGTGGAGCAGACCCCTTGGGAGCAGATCTTGCGGCATACCTCCTTGAAGCACTTAGACCTTATCCCTTCTAATATAGAGCTATCCGGTGCAGAGATCGAGCTGGTTTCTATGCCCCGGCGGGAAAAAAGGCTTAAGGAAGCCTTGATGCCACTCCAAGACCTATACGAATATATCATTATTGACTCTCCACCCTCCCTAGGACTCCTTACTCTAAATGCCTTAGTAGCTGCCAGTGCTGTCCTTATACCCCTCCAGTGCGAATATTATGCCCTGGAAGGCCTGGGCCATCTGATGGCCACTATTCATTTAGTGAAAAAGAACCTCAACCCTGATATTGCCGTAGAAGGGATTGTGTTGACAATGCATGACCGAAGGACTACACTGAGCACCCAGGTGATCCAGGAGGTCGTGAGCCATTTTAAGGACAAAGTGTTTAAGACAATTATTCCAAGGAATGTCCGGTTGAGCGAAGCCCCCAGCCATGGCAAGCCCATAATCTTTTATGATATCCATTCCCCTGGGGCCCAGGCGTATATCAGTCTAGCTAAGGAACTTGTCCGCAATGCCAAAAAGAGGATTGGGTAAAGGCTTAGGTGCCTTGATTCCACAACTGGAGGATATCTCTGGTCAAGAGCCCAGAAATATCCCGCTGGCAGAGATTTCTTTGGGCCAGTTTCAGCCCCGCAAAGGGATGGACCCGGGCCGGCTGGAGGAGCTGGCCCAATCTATCAAAGAAAAGGGGGTCATCCAACCTATCATAGTGAGACGGGCTCAGAGGGGGTATGAGCTTGTTATAGGGGAGAGGCGTTGGCGGGCGGCCCAACTTATCGGCCTTGAGAAAATCCCGGCCCTAGTCCGAGAAGCCAGTGACTCCGAAGCCATGGAGATGGCATTAATAGAGAATATTCAGCGAGAGGATTTAAACCCGGTAGAAGAGGCATTAGCCTATCAACGCCTCCTTCTGGATTTCAACTTAACCCAGGAGCAGATAGCCGGGCGGGTAGGTAAAGACCGCTCTTCCATAGCCAATTATCTCCGCCTCTTGCGGCTGCCGGAGATAGTCAAGCGGGACCTGGCAGAGGGGTCGCTCAGTATGGGTCATGCCCGAGCCCTCCTGGCCTTACCATCGCCAGAAGAACAGGAGGCTGCACGGAACTTAATCCTAACCAGGGGATGGTCTGTAAGGCAGACCGAGGCATATCTTAAGGAGCGGAAGACAAAACAGCAGTTGTCCGCCAGCAAAAAGTCCTTAGCGAAGGATATATTTACCCGAGACCTGGAAGAAAATCTCCAGGTCGTCTTAGGGACCAGGGTAAGGATCAAGAGGAGAGGGGGGCAAGGCAAGATTGAAGTCCACTTCTCCTCTCTGGAAGAGTTAGAGAGGATAATAAGGTTTTTCCCTTCAGTTAAAGGAGGCTAAGATATGCTCTGGGTAAAAGAGAGAGAGAGGATAAGAGCCTATTTGGGAGAGGGCACGTCCTTTAAAGGTCAGCTAAACTTTGAAGGAACGGTTCGGCTGGATGGTAAATTAGAAGGGGCGATAATTACTAAGGATAACCTGGTTTTGGGGGAGACGGCTCAAATAAAGGCTGATATTTCCGTAGGCAACTTAATAACCAAGGGAAGGATCATTGGGGACATTACTGCCACGGGAAGAGTGGAGATCCATGCTGGGGCCGAAGTCTATGGTAGTATAAAAACCCCCATCCTTAAAATAGAGGAAGGAGCAATTTTTGTCGGCAAGTGTGAGACGCATAGAGAAGGTGGAAAGCCCCTGCGGGTACCTTCTCCTATGGCCTCTGACACGGTGGGAGAAGGACAGCGGCAGTTGGTCCTTTACCCTACTAAACCCGAGAAGCGATCCTCATGATAGCCAGGGTGTGGAGTTGTTCGGTTTATGGCATAGAGGCATATCGGGTGGAGGTAGAAGTGGATATTTCTCCCGGTTTTCCTGGTTTTTCTGTGGTAGGCCTTCCAGATATCGCGGTCAAAGAGAGCCGGGATCGAGTTAAGGCAGCTATAAATAATGCCGGTTTTTCCTTCCCCTTTAAAAAAATCACCGTAAACTTGGCCCCGGCAGATATCCGGAAAGAGGGACCCTACTTTGATCTACCTATCGCCATAGCCATATTGAAGGCCATGGGATTCGTTACCGGAGAGGGGATAGAGGATCTGATCATTTCCGGCGAACTATCCCTGGATGGAAGGGTGAAAGGGATCAAGGGGGCTCTTTCTATGGCTTTGGCAGCAGAAAGGACTTCCAGCCCGGGAATGATCCTACCCGAAGAGAACGCGGCTGAGGCCGCGGCTGTGCAAGGGATTGATATTTATGGGGTTAAGTCCCTCCCCCAGGTGATAGAGTTTCTCAATGGGCAGCTTTATATACCGCCAAAGAGGGTAGAGATCGGAGAAGTCTTACGTCCGGAGGATTGCTACCAATTGGATTTTTCTGATGTGAAGGGACAGGCCCATGTGAAACGGGCTTTGGAGGTAGCAGCGGCCGGGGGGCACAATGTCTTAATGTTGGGCCCACCTGGTTCAGGAAAATCAATGTTGGCCAAGCGTATACCTACCATATTGCCTTCTATGACTTTAGAAGAGGCCGTATCTACCACTAGAATCCACAGCATTATGGGATTAATCCCCCCCGGGCAACCCCTAATTACTACTAGACCTTTCCGGGCTCCTCACCATACTATTTCTGATGCGGGCTTAATCGGAGGGGGACAGATACCTATGCCTGGGGAAGTGAGTCTGGCCCATAATGGAGTATTATTTTTAGATGAACTCCCAGAGTTTAAAAGGAATGTCCTGGAAGTCTTGAGACAGCCTATGGAGGATGGAACGGTCACTATAGCCCGGGCCTCTATGTCAGTATCTTTCCCTACACGAATTATCCTTATAGGTGCCTGTAACCCTTGCCCCTGCGGTTATTATAACGACCTGTTGCGGGAGTGTACGTGCAGCCCATTAGAGATTAAACGTTACTTAAGTAAGCTGTCTGGACCTCTTTTGGATCGGATTGATATCCATATAGAGGTACCATCGGTAAGATATAAGGAATTGACAGGAGAAGGGTTAACTGAACCTTCTGCCGCTATAAGGGGAAAGGTGGAAAAGGCCCGGGAGAGGCAGCGAGCGAGGTTTAAGAACCAGGCTATATTCTGCAATGCCCAGATGAATCCTAAGCAGTTGAGGCGGTATTGTCCGATTAGCGAGGATTCCAAAAGGCTTTTAGAGGTGGCCATAACCAAATTTGGTATGAGTGCCAGGGCATATGATAGGATACTTAAAGTGGCCAGATCTATTGCCGACTTAGAGGGAGAGGAAGAGACGGGCCCTCATCATATTTCTGAAGCCCTCCAATATAGATCCCTGGATCGGGAGTATCGCCTGTAAAGGGTGGAAGAATGGTTGAAGAAGAGCGAATAGTGAGGGCGGCAGGCTTAGTAGGTTTTCTTACCCTGCTGAGCAGGGTCTTTGGTCTATTAAGGGATATCGTGGTGGCCAATTTTTTTGGTGCCACTATGGCGGCTGATGCCTTCTATGTAGCCTTCAGGATCCCTAATCTCCTCCGGCGCCTCTTAGCCGAAGGGGCCTTGAGCATATCCTTTATCCCTATCTTTACCGACTATTTGACCCATCAAAGCAAGGGGGAAGCCTTTAAGGTTGCTCGAGTTACTCTAACCTTGATTATCCTAATCCTAATCCTTGTTTCTGTCCTGGGGATCATCTTTTCTCCAAAGATAGTAACCGTATTTGCCCCGGGCTTTTCTGTCCAGCCGAATAAATTTGCCCTAACAGTATTACTCAATCAAGTTATGTTCCCGTTTATCTTTTTTGTTGGGCTAGTTGCCCTGGCTATGGGCATCTTGAATTCCCTTAATCACTTCGCTGCCCCGGCCCTTGCCCCGGTTTGCTTGAACATTGCTATTATTTGTTCGACTATACTTCTTTCTCGTTATCTGACAGAGCCCATTATGGCTGTGGCTATTGGAGTGATGTTAGGTGGCCTGATGCAGCTCCTCTTACAAATCCCTTTTTTGCTTCGGGCGGGGATGGTATTTGGCCTGGATTTTCATTTCGGCCATCCAGCCATAAGGAGAATGGGGATACTTTTTGGGCCAGCAGTTTTAGGGGTTGCAGTCTATCATTTAGATGTTTTCGTTTCCACAGTGCTGGCTTCCCTATTAGAGGAGGGGAGCGTGTCTTATCTATATTATGCCTCTCGCTTCTTTGAATTTCCTCAAGGCATCTTTGTTATTTCCGTGGCAACGGTGGTCTTTCCTGCCCTTTCCCGCTATGGGGCTACGGGTGATATGGAAAACTTCAAGGCGGGGCTTTCCCTTGCCTTGAGGCTGGTATCTTTTATTACTATCCCGGCTACTATAGGGTTGGTTATCCTTAGGGTTCCCTTGATAAAACTCTTTTTCCAGCGGGGGGCTTTTGATGCAGAGACTACCTGGGCAACGGCACAGGCCCTTCTATATTATTCATTGGGGTTATGGTCAGTAGCTGGTGCCCGAATTATGGTCCAGGCCTATTATTCACTAAAGGATACCAGGACCCCGGCATTTTTAGCCTTTCTAACTTTTCTGATCAACCTTTTCCTGAGTCTGATACTGATGGGCCCCTTGAGTTATGGGGGGTTAGCCCTGGCTAATTCCTTCGCCTCCTCCTTCAATTTCGTCAGCTTAATTTGGATACTACGGAGGAGGCTTGGTGGAATTAGACTAGGGGAGCTGGGTCTTTCTCTGGCAAAAAGCAGTGTTTGTTCGTCTGTTATGGGCCTTGGGTTATATATTTATTGCCGGCAGGTTCTTTGGCAATCGCCGGGTTCCTGGTTTCAGGAGGGGCTTTTTCTTTTGGGCGCTATCCTTTTAGGAAGCTCAATTTTTTTTGTACTGGCTTACCTTCTAAGAACCCAGGAGCTGAAAGTAGTTATGCAGTTATGGGATAGAGGTAGGCATAAGCTATGAGCCGTTAGCAATTTATGCCATAGCGCTTCATTTTTTTTTGTAAACCAACCCGGCTCAATCCCAGTTCCCTGGCAACTCTTGACTTATTCCCACGAAGGGCCTTGAGGGACTCTTCAATCATATGCCGCTCTACCTTTTCGATAGTCTTCTTTAAGTTCCCCTTCTCATTCATGGCCAAGGTCAGTAATTCATCTCTTTGCCGCACATGATCTGATAGGAGGTCTATCTGGATAATTTCCTGGTCAGGGGCTATAGTTACTACTCTTTCAATCTCATGTTCCAGTTCGCGGATATTGCCTGGGAATGGGTAGTTTAGTAGAGCCTCCATGGCTTCTTTGCTAAAACCCCTAATAGACTTATGCATCCGCTGACTAAATTTGGTTAAAAAATGCTTTGCCAGCAGGACTATATCATCTTTGCGTTCCCTTAAAGGGGGTAATACGATGGGAAAAACATTCAAGCGGTAATAAAGATCTTCCCTAAACCGGCCGGAGTCTACTTCTTTTTTTAGGTCTTTATTGGTGGCAGAAAGTATCCTGACATCAACTTTTTTGTAATTAGTATCACCTAAAGGTCTAATCTCCCCTTCTTCCAATACCCTCAGGAGCTTAGCCTGCATAGCCGGAGAGGTTTCACTAATTTCATCCAGGAATATAGTGCCCCCGTCAGCCATTTCAAAGAGGCCCTTTCTATCACTAACCGCCCCGGTAAAAGCCCCTTTCTTATTGCCAAAGAGTTCACTTTCTAACAGGGTCTCTGGAAGGGCGCTGCAGTTCTGGTCAATAAATCTACGGTCTTTACGCCGGCTGTTATAATGGATGGCGCGGGCAATCAATTCCTTACCGGTCCCGGTTTCTCCCTGGATAAGGACCGTGGTAGGGGTATCAATGACTTTTTCCAATAATTCAAAAACCTTCCTCATCTTTGGGTTATTACCGATGATCTGGTCAAATTTATACCTCTTTTCCACTTCTTGCTTTAGGAAGATATTCTCGGCATTAAGCCGTTCTTTGGCCTCTTTCAATTCTTTATACAAACGGGCGTTCTCGATAGAGATAGCGAGGTTTCCTGCCAGGGTGTTCAATAGGTGGAGGTCTTCTTCGCTAAACATGCTATCTAATTTGTTCTTGGTGGCTATAGCACCAATGATTGCCCCTTTGCTTTGCAAGGGGGTACAGAGTATGGACCTGAGCCCAGATACGCCAATATTATCAATGTGTGGATCGTATCGGGGATCTTCTGTGGCAGTAGATACTACCAGGCCCTTTCCTTCCCTGATAACCCAGCCACAAATCCCTCTATTCATTGGGAAACGATGGCCATTGACGAGTTCGGGGGGGGTAGCAGCCTTTTCATTCACTAATGGTAGATATAATTCATTCTTATCCACCAGGATAATAGAAGTATTTTCTGCTTCTAATAACATACTGATTTTTGCCGTAGTAAATCTTAATAATTCCTCAATCTCTATCATAGCATTTAGGGAACTACTAATATCGTAAAGAAGAGACAGCTCCTGCATCCTTCGCTCCAATTCCCGGGCAAGGTGGTAAGTTTCTAAGGCCCGTTTGACCGTAATTTTTAGTTCCTTTGCATTCCAGGGTTTGAGGATATAACGGTAAACGTGGCCAGTGTTAATAGCTTCTAAGAGTTCATCGGCATCAGTATAGCTGGTAAGGATCATCCGTATGGCCTTAGGGAAATATTTTAACGATATCCCGAGCAGTTCTACACCGGTTATTCCTGGCATTCTTTGATCAGCAAGGATCAGGGCAAATTCTTCCTTCTCCATAAGCTTAATAGCCTCTTGCCCGTTCTTGGCAGAAAATACCCGATATTCACCCCGGAAAGCCCTTTCTAATGCCTCCAGATTGTGAATTTCATCATCAACTACCAATATATTATATTTAGGTAATTCCATGGTATTGTTATTCCTAATTACGGTTTCAATTGATTGGTGGGGGAATAGCAACTAGCGCGCTAGACGGGGAAGATGCCTTACCTCAGCGGGAACAGCCGAAATGATTGTTGTACGGGAGAACTTTTTCTAAAGATATATCAACCTTATAAGATTGTCAATTAGAAATTAGTTTGTGTTACACTTGACATATAGGTTTAGGAGCTATTGGGTTATCTGATCCCGGCCATATATCTGACCCAACTCTCTAACTATCTCTCCTTGAGTAACATTAGCTTTGACGGCCTCTATGACGGCCGCAAAGATATTTTTGTTTTCAGCCAGGGCCGCTGCCCGTAGCTTCTTAAGGGTTTCCTGGGCTAGGGAGTGGTTTCGTTCTTTCTTCAACCGCTTTGTCCGCCTTACCTGCTCCTCTATAAGATCCCTTCTTAATCCAGGGGGAGGAGGGGTTAATCCTTCTTCTTCCATGGTATATTTATTGACTCCTACTATTATGCGCTCTTTATTATCTATCTCTTTTTGGTATTGGTATGCCGCCTGGCTGATCTCTTTTTGCGGATATCCTTGTCTAACAGCCTCAAGCATACCACCCATCTCCTCTATTCGATTAATATATTCCCCGGCCCGGTTTTCTATTTCATTTGTCAGGTACTCTATATAATACGACCCACCTAAAGGGTCAATCACATCAGTTACACCAATTTCCTCTGACAGTATGTTCTGAGTCATCAAGGCAACCCGGGCTGCTTCCTGAGTAGGAGACCATAATGCCTCATCATAAGCATCGGTATGTAGCGACTGGACACCGCCTAGAACCGCGGCCAGAGCCTGGATAGACACTCGGGCAATATTGTTTAGGGGTTGGCACCGGGTTAGGGTAGTTCCAGAGGTCTGGGCATGGAACTTCAGCCGTAAACATTTAGGTTCGGTGATACCGAATCTTTCCCTTAATATCCTGGCCCACATCCGCCGAGCAGCCCGGAACTTAGCTATCTCCTCAAAGAATTCATTGCCCACATCAAAGAAAAAGGTAAAGCGGGGGATAAAATCCGCGCCGTTTAACCCGCACTCCAGGCTCTTCCGGACATATAATATGGCGCTAGCCAGGGTAAAGGCCAGGGCTTGTACTGGAGTTGCGCCTGCCTGCTGCATGTGCTGACCCACTATACTCAGGCAATTCCATTGAGGCGCATGCTGGGCACAGAACTTTATATGATCTAGCAAGATGCGTAGGTGTCCGTCTAAGGAGAAGCGAAAGAACATATTGCAACTGGTATAATGGGAGATGAAATCAGATTGATTAGAAGTACCCCGAATACACTTCCAGGGGATACCTTGCTTCTCCGCATAGGCCAGGTACATGGCTATTAAGGCAAAAGGGCCTGGGTCATTAAACCCAGATGTAACTTTATCCAGCGGTATATTTTGGAAGGCTATCTCTAAGTCTTGCAGGGAGTCTATGGTAGTACCGCAGCGGCCCAACAGTTCTATATCTACTTCATCAGAATCATACCCCCGCGCATAAGAATTACATGGAACAAAATTGATCCCTGTGGTCCCATTTTGAAACATTATCTTTTGTCGGGCGTTAAATATTTCTGGAGTCTCATGACCTACCAGCATTCTCTTTGTCCAGGGCTGACTCCGGTACATAGTAGGGTAAACCCCTCGGGTAAAGGGGTATTGGCCCGGGTTGCCGAGAGCCTCTCCCTGGTCAAACTCTTTGGTATCGTCTGAGGTATAAAAAGGCTTTAGTGGGAAACCCGATAGGGTCTGAAATTTTTCTTTTCTCATAGCTTTTGCTCCTCGTAAAAGTTTAGCCACAAAAAGGCACAAAAAGCACCCGAGAATTTTAGGAGTCAGGAGACAGTAGTCAGTAGATAAAAATCTGGCTCCTGACTCCTGCATTCTCTATTATCCAACAGGTTGTGTTGGTATGATCGTTCCGCTTATTTTTGCGCTTCTTTGCGGCTATATTTTAGAAGACCTTAGTTGGCTAAACAATTTCAGCAACAGTAACGTTTATAGCTTTTGGGCCTTTATCTCCTTTCTCGACTCCAAATGTCACTGCATCGCCTTCATGCAAAGAATCAAAATCTATTCCTACTACCGCTGAGCGATGAAAGAATATCTCCCTTCCATCGTCGGCACTAATGAATCCAAATCCTCGGTCTCTAATTAATTTCTTTACTGTACCTTTAAACATTAGCTCTCCTCCCTTCCAATATAAATTTTGTGTCTGGACACACCCATAAAATTGCTTCTATTACATCCTTTACATCTCAACTGCGCCTTCCTGTGGGATACCTGCAGGAATAGAAATATGCCCTTCCTTTTTCAGACCCGCAATTACAGATAGCCCCTTCATATATTAAGGGGTTTGGATATACATCCCTCTTGCTGCACTGCTTTAACCCTTTTCTTCCGCAATCATTATACCACCTATTTAAACTAAAAGGGAGTAGCCCCAGGGTATAATCGTAGGTGCAGCAGGTAAAACCCTTGAGGCGAGTATGGATAAGGGCAAGGAATTTTCTGGACTTTTGAGTTGACTTAGGGCAGATAAGATGATAGAAAAGACTTTGAATAGACATACCCACTTCACTTTTTGCGCTTGCTTCGCTTCCCTCGCAATGACAAGATTATTTCTTCATGGTTATTGCGAGGAGCGGGTACTCACCCGAAAGGGTGGGTGGGACGGAGCAATTTAAATTCTAATAAGCGAAGTCCTTATCAGCATGGAAAAAAGACTTAGAGACTTAATAGAGCTACCATCGGTCAGGACTGTTATCCAACTGTCAGACACCTCTGACCCAAAGCTGAAGAAATTAATAGGGGAGAGCTTTGTCCTTACCCAGGAGGTCTATTTTCACTTCCTCACTATACTTCAGAGTATCAAGGAAGGGCAAGGGGAGGGGTTTTTCGTCCTGGGGAACTATGGTTCAGGTAAATCCCATTTTCTTAGTATCCTGGATCTCCTCTTGAGAGAAGAGGGGGTATGGGGATTCCTGGTGGAGCAAAGGCCGGCCCTGCAAGAGTATAGCCAATGGATCCAGCCCGGGGCATATTTAGTAGCCAGTGATAGTTTAGTAGACTATCAGGCCTGGGAGAGGTTGGAAGATATAATATTGACAAAGATACAAGAGCGTCTCCAGAGGGATTATAACATCAAGGTGGCGTATGACTGGACAGAACAATTAAATAAAGACCTCAAACTAATACTAAAAGAGAGGTATCCGAAAGCGCTGGCCTCTTTTTTAAAGAAGATAGGCTGGGAAGATGAAGAGCCACTATTTGAGCCCAGCAATTACCCGGTATTAGAAAACCTTATCCTGGAACTGAATCTGCCTTATAAGCTACGGCCCAGCCGCCACCAGGTCTTCCAGCACCTGCAGGCCCTTTTGGAAACCGGCCCGCTTCAGGGGATAGTAATATTGTTGGATGAGCTATCAGAGTTTTTGCGCTCCAAACCTACGGGCCGGGCCTTTAACGAAGATATTCGCTTCTTGCAATTCCTGGGTGAATGGGCCAACAAACATTCCCTATGGATAATTGCCACCTTACAGGAGCGGATAGAGGATACAGGTGATATCCCACAAGAGGCCTTCAATAAGATTAAAGACCGCTACCCTAAGACCATTTCCCTTACCGCCAGGCATATAGAAGAGCTGATCCACCAGCGCTTAATCCGAAAGAAACCCGGGGCAGAGGAGATTATTAATCAGACCTATCAGGATTTTAAGACCGCCTTCTCTACCTGGATGGTTCCTCAAGATAGGTTTTATCGCCTCTATCCCGTACATCCCCAGACCCTGAAGTTCCTTGACCAACTAAAACCCCTCTTTTCGCAACATCGGGGTATAGTAGATTTTATTCATTATCAACTCCAGGGGGACCCCGGACGACGCATACCGGGTATGCTGGAGCTGCCGTCAGATATACTCTTAACACCAGATAGTATCTTTGATCACTTCCTCCGCCGGATCAAAGAGCGGGTAGAAACTAATCCTTACAGCGAGGTGGTCTACAAGTATTATGAGGAGTCGGGGGAAAGTATTTTCCCTGAGCCCGAAGAACGGGCCTTAGCCCTAAAAATTATCAAGACCCTGATCCTGCAGGCCATATCTCCCTGGAGATACCAGATCAGTTTGCGGGAGCTGGCCGAGACGCTTCTCACAAAAGTTTCTACCTGGGACTCAGAGGTAAACTACCAGTATATCCGGGATATTTGCGAGAAGCTGTACAAACAAGGCTCCTATATAGGGAAAAAGCCAGGGGCTGGCCCGCTGGAAGACATTTATTATATAGACCTGGAAGCCGACATAAACCTGATAATAAGGCGTAAGGTAGAATATATTGAAAAAGGTCTCGAGCCAGGGGACTCCCGGATATTCTATCGCCTGGCCCATTATTTAGATTCTCCACAACTGCCCCTGGCATGGCTCCACCGGGAAGGGAAGGGCAAACGGGAGATAAAATGGCAGAATACCCCCCGCTGGGGTTATCTGATATTATCCGATCTCAGAGAAAATTCTTTAGACCTTATAGCCTCTCTGATAGAGGAATTTAATAATACTGAACTGGACTTTGTCCTTTTCCTGGCCACTCCTTTTCAACTAAGGGCTCAGCAAGAATATCTCCTGGAAACTCTCCTCCCCTATCTCCGTTCTCATGGCCCGGAGGATACTTCCCAACATATCCCCTTGATCTTCTGGCTCCCCGGCCCGGTAGAAGATGAAAAAGCCTTACGACGGGCTTATGCCCACTCCATATTACTGGAAGAGAGCAAAAAAGACTCTACCCAGCTAGGACAACGCCTCCATAGCCATCTGGAAGCTATTATGGCCGATGATAAGCGGGTAGTTAAAGAGGTTTTTACTGTGGCTTATTATGACGGTACTTTAATCTCTAACCTAATGGAGCAGGAGCGTTCTTTAGGGGAGATTGGGCAGTTGTCCTTTGATCGCAGCCTGCAAGAGATCATCCCGCCGGTCCTGGCCCAACGCTTCCCCAGGCATCAGCAGCTTGCCCCTTATACCGATATTTACTTGAGAGGCACAGCCCAGGAATTAATTAGCTCTTTCTTAAAACCCGGTCAGATTGTCTTCCCTAAAGGTACGAGCACCAGCCTTAAATTACTTATTGAAAGCTATCTAAGACCCCTTAAAATTATCAAAAATATCCCTAATGGCTTCCATCTGGCAGTGGATCCCAGAAAGAGCTCCATAGTAGCCTATTATTTACAGAGCTTAGAGGAGGGACGAGTAGACTTGAAAACCCTTTATTGGCGGCTACGAAAAAGCCCATATGGAATAAGCTTTGATCAATTTCAACTCCTGACCCTAGCCCTCATCTTCAGTGGCCAGATCATACCTTATAGCCAGGGTAAGCGCAAACCCCTGGAAGAGATCACCACCCTGGACCTGGCTAATATCTCCGAGATCGGCCCGGGAGAGCTTTTATCTGCCACCCAGCAAAAGTCTCTTCAGCTTATCCCCCTTATACCACCGCAGTTAAAGAAAGAACCCCTTACTATCCAGCAACAACAGGCCATCTGGGAATATTTGAGACAGTTTAAAGAAGAGAGACTCAATGAGCTGAACCGCCTGAGGACGATTTTCGAGCACGCCCAGCAATATCCGGCAGGAAGTGGTCTGGATTGGGCAATGATAAATGAAGAGATAGGAAAAATGTCCCAATTTCTGGAAGCAATAGAGCCTTCTTATTCGTCGAAAGAAGGGCTGGAAAGGTTTTTGGAGAGCTACCAGCAATATCCCCTGATCGGGAGCGTTTTGCAGCAATACCAGACTATCAAAAACTTCTTTTTTAATTACCTGGATAAATATTTCCTCATTTCCCGCTACTTGCAGGAAAGGGGCTGGAGTCTACCTTCGGAGGAGAGATATCAGGCCCTTGCCGCGCAGCGGGAGGGTTTGATAGAGCGGTTAAGAGAGTCCGATAAGGTCTTCGATGAAGAATATCTGGAGGCGCTTTTTCAGGCCTTCGAACCCTTTAAAGAAAACTATATTACCTTATATCAGGAGGGGCACCGTAAGTACTGCTCTCCAGAACGATTCACTGCCTACCATCAACTCCGTAAATCTCCTGATTATCGGCTGCTGAGTCTGTTGGCCCAAATAGAGCCTATCTCGGTAAAAGACGATCTGGTAAAGGTAGAGCGGCAGTTGGCCAGGATTGATCAATACCAGTGCCCGGGGCCCGACCCCCAGGTCTTGCAGCACCAACCCTTCTGTCTATGCGGTTACCAGTTAGGCCAGTCTCTAGATTTAGCCCCGGTAGCGGAACTAGAAGCTATTATCCAAAAAGGGATAAGGGAATATGTCCAGACCCTCCAGGAACCTATGTATTGCCAGAAGATAATGGATCATATAGCTGATTTGGAAGTAATAGGCGACAACCAGGTAGCTGATGTTTTAAAGAAGGTGCTGGAGATCAAGCTGGACGATCCGGGCCAGGAGACAGGATTAGCTAACCTAATATCGCCCCGGGCAATCCAGAGTATTAATGAGGCTCTAAAGGGCCACCCACAGCCAGTAGTGGCCCGTGACCTCGATGAGCTTTATGAAAACCTGGTAGAGAGAACCTTTTCCAGAAAGAACCTTTTAAAAATCTTTAAT
>MHDQ01000135.1 GCA_001803565.1 Nitrospinae bacterium RIFCSPLOWO2_12_FULL_45_22
TGTTTATCGCCCTGATTAAGCTACGTTTCTCTGATCCATATACTCCAAGACCTTATAAAATCCCTCTGAACCTCAAGATAAAGTGGAGAGGGCAAAAGGTGGAGTTTCCTGTCTTGGGGGTTATAGGCATGATAGGGGTAAGTCTGATCCTGTTTGAGGTGATTTTAACCCATACTATTGGCCGGATTGCTGGTCCGGCCTGGATCCTACTCTGCTTCATATATTATGCCTGGTACAGAAGGAAAGAGGGGCATCCTATCTTCCGGAGTGTTGAACGGGACTGGGAAAGGGAGCAGATCCGGGTCTTAGAGTCAGCCGAAGAATATGAGCTCTTGGAACAATATAAGCTGGCTTTAGCCGAAAAGGCCAAGGAGAAGAGATGACTCCTGAAGTACAATTATCTTACCTTGGTATTTTGCTGGCTATCATCTTTTCCTTTTCATTGGGCGGGGTAATCTGGTGGATGCTAAGGGTACCACGGGCTATATCGCATGAAGTGGCGAAGGCCCGGGTCTCTGTCAGTTCCTTCAAACGGATCTTAGTGCCTACCCTGGGAATGCCCTATTCTGAAAAGGGTATCGAGCTGGCTTGCCGTCTGGGACATGAGCAGAAGGCAGAGCTTGTTTTGACCTTTGTGCTTGAAGTACCAAGAATATTACCCCTTAATGCCAGACTACCAGAGGCAGAGCTCAAGGCCCAAGAAGCTCTGGAGCGGGCTAAGGAGATTGTCTCCCTGCACGGTTTAGAAGTTAAAACTCATATTGAACGGGCTCGAGAAGCCGGAGAGGGGATCATCCGGGCAGCTATGGATCATGGTGTGGATGCAATAGTATTAGGTATTCGGCCACGGCTGAGCCTGACCCAGGATATGCTGGGCAGGACTACCGATATCTTGTTACGTAAGGCTCCTTGTGAGGTCATTATAGACAAACCAGCCGCTTAGAATAGGTTATTAGGTAAGTGGGTCATTCGGTTATTAGGTTATTGGGTTATTGGGTTAATGATTTACTTCTTTTCTCCTAATGACTCAATGACCTAATAATTAAAGTGAGGTATTATATATGAGAGTAATTATTTTTGGTTGTGGTAAACTGGGGGCCTTTCTAGCCCGGTCCCTTGCGAAAGGAGAGTTTGAGGTAACTGTCATTGACCGCAATCCCAGGGCCTTTAGGCAATTGGGCCCAGATTTTTCGGGCAAGACGATTATAGGTACCGGGATTGATGAGGACATCTTAAAAGAAGCAGATATTCAAAATGCCGATGCCTTTGTGGCCGTGACGGATGGGGACAAGATTAATATCATGTCGGCCTTGATAGCTAAAGAGATGTATGGTATTTCAAAAGTAATAGCCCGGGTGGCTGATCCCGGGATAGGGGCAATATATAAAGACTTAGGGCTCAAAATCCTCTGCCCAACCAGCTTAGGGACAGAAACTATTTACAAAATTTTACAAAACCAAAAATAGAGAATAGAAAGGTGGCTGATGTATATTATTATAGTTGGCGGTGGAAAGGTAGGCTTTTATCTTACCAAAGACTTGATCCAGAAAGGTCATGAAGTAACCCTGATAGAGCGAGATGAGAAGAACGAGCCCCGCCTCTTGCGGGAATTTGGCGATAGCCTCTTTATCGGCGATGGGTGCGATCCTCAACTCCTAGAAGAAGCTGGAATAAAACGAGCCGATACCCTCATTGCCGCTACTGGCGATGACCAGGACAATCTGGTGGTTTGCGAGATGGGGATAAGGCATTTTAAAGTACCCAGGGTTATCGGCCGAGTAGTAAACCCTAAAAATAAAGCACTATACAAAAAAATGGGCATTGAACTCACGGTAAATGCCACCGAGATCATCACTAACCTTATTGAGCAAGCGGCTATCGCACAAGAGATCATCCCCCTACTCCCTTTACGCCGCGGTGATTTAGAGATTGTTGAAATCAGCATTCCTCAAGATTTCCCTACCATCACCCGGACAGTGCGAGAGTTAGAACTACCAACAGATTGTATCCTGGCTGCTTTGATTCGGGGTGAACATATTGTCATCCCCCGGGGTGATACCACCCTATTACCTAACGACCATCTTATAATCCTGACCAGTATGAGCAATGCCGATGGATTAAAGAAATTATTTTATATCAAATAACAAAGAGGGAGGGAATAATCATGGCTGGGGAAAAGGAAGAAAAATTACTTTTTGATACCTTAAAGCCTATGCATGAAGAAATGCCTCAGATACCTCCGGAAATGATGCAGATGGCGGATGTCACTGAATTAATGACCCAGGTAGTAAAAGAAGAGGAGATAAAATATTGTTTTGGTTTAGTAGGCAGCGGTGCGGTCAGGATTGATGTCTTGCTCCAAAAAAGTGGTATCCAACGAGTCCATGTCCGACACGAGGCATCGGCTACATTTGCCGCTGATGCCGTAGGCCGATTAACCGGCCGGCCAGGGCTATCATTTACCGGTCCTGGTACTGGTATGACTAATGCAGCCAGTGGCCTCTTGCAAGCCAAGGCCGCACAATCACCCGGAGTAATCCTAATAGGCGGCACCGGTACACTAT
The DNA here is from genome assembly GCA_001803565.1 of Nitrospinae bacterium RIFCSPLOWO2_12_FULL_45_22. Lineage (GTDB taxonomy): Bacteria > 2-12-FULL-45-22 > 2-12-FULL-45-22 > 2-12-FULL-45-22 > 2-12-FULL-45-22 > 2-12-FULL-45-22. Next base: position 2,565 of record MHDQ01000135.1, read on the forward strand.
ATGACGATCTGTTTACCCAGCAAGGGGGTGCTAGCGCTGAATCGGTATACTCTGCCGTAACCAAGCATACTCGCCGGGTATCCAATGCTATGTCTCTACTTTACCAAATAAAAAGGGCCTTCCGGTCGGCCGTTACTCCACCAATGGGCCCGGTAGGTGTAGAGATAGCCGAGGAGTTGACTTTTTTATCGGGGATATTCGGCCGATTGCCCCTGATGCTTTTATACAGCATGTATCGCCCTGGCTGGCCCCCTAAACCCCAGGAAAACGGTGCTAACCCCGCGGAGGTAGAAAGAGCTATAAGATGGCTCCTGGAGGCCGAAAGGCCGGCTATGATAGTAGGAGAATCTATCCATTATGATCATGCGCAGGAAGAGCTAAGAGAGTTTGTGGGCCTGCTGGGTGTCCCGTGCCATTGCCGCAGGGTAGCCAGAGGGGCTATTTCGGAGTACGATCCCTTGAACTACTATGGCCGAGCCCGGGGCCGGGTCTTAAAGACCACTGACCGATGCTTAGTGATGGGCCTTCGTATAGCTTATCTGGAGAACTGGGGACAGCCACCCTTCTGGGGCCTTATGACTAGATACATTCAAGCCCAGACCTGTCAAGAAAATGTTTGCTTCAACTTGCCTACAGAAGTTGAATTGCGGGGCAATATGAAGGCCATCTTGAAGCAGATGATAGAGTGTATAAAATCTATGGGTATAACCAAGCCACCAGAAAAATGGGCCAGGTGGCGTCAGCAGGTCGCGGAAGAGAAAGAAAAGATGGAGAAAATAACCTTAGAAAGGACCGAGAAGATGATGGGCAAGTTACCTGTGCATCCAGACCTTGCCGGGAGGATCATCTCTGAAGTTTTGCGGGAAGAGCTTAATGATGAATATATAGCAGTTATTGATGGCTTTACTGCCTCAGCATATTTTACTGACTGGAACAAGGCCATCCATTCTGGCCAGGTACTGGACGCGGCTGAGACTATTGGTATGGGCCATGCCCCAGGGATGGCTATTGGTGCCGGGATGGCTACAGATAGGAAGGTACCTATCTTTGCTATTATGGGTGATGGGGCCATTGGCGCTGGTGGGATGGATATTGAGACGGCCGCTAGATGGGGTATCCCGGTAGTCTTCTTACACGAGAACAACAATACTATGATCTCTGGTGTTTGGGACCGGTTTTTCAGTGAAGTTGCTAACCCTACCGGGAACCGTATGCGCGATTCGTGGGAAACCCTCCCCAATATCAGGTATGAGAAGATCTTCGCTGAATTAGGCTGTCACCCTGAGTTTGTCCAAAGAGGTGAAGAGCTTAAGCCCGCCCTCAAACGGGCCTTTGATTTTGTCAGGGAAAAATCTATGCCCGCTTTCGTAGAGGTCGTTGTTGACCCAACAGTTATGCATGATGTGATAGCGAAGTTCTTCCCGCTGCTAGTGGGGTTCTTGAAGTGGGAAGAGGTACCGCTAGAGACCAGGAAGATGGTCCTGGAGCAGGGCCTGATTACCGAAGAAGCCTTAATGTTTTCTGGAGAACCTAGTTGGAAGCAGGCTTTAGCAAGGTACAAGAAGGGAGAAAAAGTCTTCTAAAAGGCTATATCCTTGACATCGGCTATAAATTGTTATACTTATCACCTGGCAACTAGTGACTGCAGAGAGCGCAATTTTCTGGCGCTCTGCGCGCTCCGCACTCTCTGCGATGAAATCGGATAAAACTAAATAGTCGCCGCTGGGAAAAATCAGCAAAGCAAGTTTTGCCACTGGTTATTGATATAACAAGTCGGTCTTCATAACTTATGTAATGGTCAAGCTTGCTCGACATCCCATTTTTCAGTGGCAACTAAATAGATCAAGTGGGTATTATGGAACAGAAAAATTTAGCTATTATAACTTATGGCTGCCAGATGAACGAGTATGACTCTGAAATGGTAGCCGGGGTCTTACAGGCACAAGGCGGGTATCGCCTGATAGATGATCTGGAGCAGGCTCAGGTAATCTTGCTGAATACCTGCAGTATAAGAGAAAAGGCCGAACAGAAAGTCTTCAGTGAACTCGGAAGATTAAAACAGCTAAAGCATAAAAATCCAGATTTGATTATTGGTGTTGGGGGGTGCATTGCCCAGCGTGAAGGCTACCGCATCATGGAACGATCTCCCCAGGTAGACCTGGTCTTTGGTACCCGCAATATCAAGCTCCTCCCCCAATTGCTCGCAGAAGTAATAAATAAAAAGGCCAAAATAGTTAATACAGAACCCTTGCTGGAAGACATTAATCCTACTTACATAGAGCGGAAGGGCAAGGTTAAAGCCTGGATCAGTATCATGCAAGGATGTAACAATTTCTGTGCATATTGTGTAGTACCCTATACCCGGGGGCCTCAACAGAGTCGGCCCAGTTGGCAGATAGAGCAAGAAGTAAAAGATTTGGCCCAGCAAGGTTTCAAAGAAATAACCCTATTGGGACAGAATGTAAATTCCTATGGTCAGGACTTAAATGGAGAGATAGATTTCCCTGATCTTTTAGCCTTACTTAACCAGGTTGAGGGGATAGAAAGGATCCGTTTCGTAACCTCCCACCCAAAAGACTTCTCAGAGAGACTGATAAAAGCGATGGCAGAATTGCCTAAGGTTTGTGAATCTATCCATCTACCTGTTCAATCGGGCTCCAATTATATTATGGAGCGGATGAACCGTAAATATCGGATAGAGGACTATGTAGATAAAGTCGAGCAATTGCGAACCCGGCTCCCGCAGGCAGGAATAACTTCTGACATTATCGTAGGCTTTCCTGGAGAGCGGGAGGAAGACTTTTGCCAGACCGAAGAGTTAATCCGTACCATAGAATACGATAATATCTTCCTCTTCAAATATTCTGCCAGACCAGAAACCCCGGCTGCTTCTTTTCCTGGGCAAGTCAACGAAAATATTAAACAAGAGCGCTTCAACCGCATCCTGTCCCTGCAAAAATCCATAACCTTCGAGAAAAACCAGTCCTTAGAAGGCTCCGTACAAGAAATACTGGTGGAAGGAGGAAGTAAAAAGAATCCGGAAAGGTTGACAGGGAGGACTAGAAATAATAAGATAGTTAATGTAGACGGAAGTGATAGTTTAATCGGCAAGAAAGTGATGATAAAAATTGTCAGGGCTAAACTTTATAGTTTAGAAGGGCAATTGTTGAATTAAGGAAAGGAGGGGGTAGTTTTGACAGAGGTAGAGATGAAAGTAAAGGGCCTGACCCTGGATCCTCTAACGAACATGCCCATTGTTATTTTGAAAGATTTGGAAGGGCAGAGGGCTTTACCCATTTGGGTAGGCATATTTGAGGCCAATGCCATTGCCTTAGAGATGGAAAAAGTACCTACCCCCCGGCCTATGACTCATGACCTTATAAAGAATATTTTAGATGGACTAAAGGCCAAGGTTAACCGAATAATAGTGAATGACTTAAGGGATAATACCTTCTATGCTATAATCGCTCTGAGTTTGAATAACTCTGAAGTATATATTGATTCCCGTCCCAGCGATGCTATCGCCCTAGCCTTGAGGGTTAATGCCCCTATTTATGTAAGCAAAAAAGTATTAGAAGAGGCCAGAAGTATAGATCTCACAGCAGAAAAGGGCTCAGAGGAAGGCGAATCAGAAAAGCTTAAAGATTGGCTCGAGAACCTCAAGCCGGAAGACTTTGGCAAGTACGAAATGTAATAAAAAGGCTATAGTAGCGGACTTAAGCGGAGCTATCCTCGTGCAATAGGCTATTTTGAACGGACTTTAATTAGATAAACTCTAAACTCGAAATCCTAAACAAATTCAAATGACCAAAATTCAAAACGATAAAATGGTTTTGAGATTTGAATTTAGGATTTTGATATTGTTTAGGATTTAGTGTTTGGGATTTAGGATTTTTCGACTTAAAGGTCGGGCCGGATATAGACTTCCCGGGGTTTAGACCCATCTGCGGGACCAACAATACCCTCTTTCTCCA
>MHDQ01000136.1 GCA_001803565.1 Nitrospinae bacterium RIFCSPLOWO2_12_FULL_45_22
AGTATACCATAAAGGAAAGATAGGGGTCAATGAGCAGGAAATTCCGGTAAAAAATCTCCTTGACATCCCTTAGTCTTACTTATAAAGTGTAATAAAAAATGAAGTAACAGTTTAGCCAAATAAAGTTTTATAAATATTTGCCACAGATACTACGCGAAACGTAAAGCGTAGAGTGTAAAGCTTAAAACTGAGGTAATTTATTCCTTAGTTTTGCACTTTGTGCTTTAAGCCTTACACTTTCTGTAAGGCCATCCGTGGCTAAAGTTCTAATTTTGGCTAAACAGTTACAAAATGAAGGGTTATTAATATGGGCCGGGAAGTAACGGATAATGGATTAATCTTGAGGATATTGCCTCTGGGTATATACCAGGTAAATAGTTATCTCCTGATCTGTAAAGATACCAAAGAAGCTGTCCTGGTAGACCCGGGAGAGGCGGCCGCTGAGATCCTGAAGGCCGGCGCTGGATTCTCGATAAAATTTATCCTTATTACCCATGGCCATTTCGATCATGTCCAGGCCCTCTCCCAGGTTAAAAAGACCCTCAAGATCCCAGTAGCCGCCCATCCTTTAGATCAAAGCCGCATTCCAGTCCCGATTGACTACCCATTAGCTGAAGGGGACAATTTGAGCTTTGGTAAGTTAAAAGGGAGAGTGTTTCATACCCCGGGGCATACCCCAGGGAGCATCTGCCTCCTGGTAAACAAGACCCTTATTGCAGGCGATACCCTATTCCCGGGGGGGCCGGGCAAGACCGGTAGCCCTGATGCCTTTCAACAAATTGTCCGGGGCATAGAAGAGAAGATTTATACCCTGACGGATGATACGGTTGTCTATCCAGGGCATGGACAAGAAACCACCATTGGTCAATCCCGGAAGGAATATAAAGTCTTTTGCCAAAAGACGCATCCCAAGCCGGTATGTGGCGATGTCTTATGGCTCTCTCCCTAGGGACAAACTAGCGGGACTGAGAATATGCCGCTTTATCGCTAATTAGTTTTTCTTAACCCCGCACTTTTATATCTATACCCTCAAGCCCTGCCCTAAGCTATCCATTAGGGGGGAGGGGATGTTTTATGGCCATCTCAGCATATGTATTTATTGAGGCTTGTCCAGGTAAAGCCCAGGAAGCCAGAAATGGTATAACTAGAATCTCAGGGGTTAAGGAGGCCCATCTGGTAACTGGCCCCTACGATATTGTGGTATTAGTAGAGGCGCCAGATATAAAGTCCCTGGGAACATTAGTGATCAGTCAAATCCAGGCAGTGGGAGGGGTGAATAAAACCCTAACCAGTGTAGTGGCGGAATAGAGTGAAGGCTTTGGGCAGGACTTGAGGGGAAAGGTTATGGAAGAAGAGTTAATCCAAAGAGGTATTCACTTAATCCCAGTTTACTCTCCTTTTCCTCTAGGGAGTATCAATGCCTACCTTTTAGCTCATGAGCCCCTAACTCTCATTGATTGCGGGCCTAACCTGCCTCAATCGCTCTCCAGCTTAGAAAATGGTCTGGCTGAGGCAGGTTTCTCTCTGGGAGATATCCAGCGGGTCATAATAACCCATGAGCACCCGGATCATTATGGCCTGGTCAGGACCGTGGTAGAAAGCTCCGGGGCAAAGGTCTATTGTCATTACCGGATCAAAGCCATGATAGAGGATTTCTCATCCCAGCGAGAAAAGCGCCGGGAGGCATATCTGAGCTTCTTGGAAGAATCCGGGGTCCCAGAAACAGCAATAGAGTATGTCCGGAAAGATACTGAAAAACCTGCGGGGCTAAGGAGTGAGACTGCCGTAGACGTCCCTTTACAGGATGGTGATATTATTCCCTGCAACAAGGCATCTCTCCAAGTCTTCCATACCCCAGGCCATTCCCTGGGCAGTATCTGCCTCTATTGCGAGCAGGAGCAAATCCTTTTTACTGGAGATCATCTTCTCAAGACTATAACCTCCAACCCCATGATTGAAATACCTGTCGGAGACTCCCAGGGTGATTATACCAGTCTAATAGATTATCTTGTCTCGTTAGAGAAGATCAGACAACTAGATATAACCCTGGCCTTACCGGCTCATGGGGACCTTATCTCTGATCATCGCCAACTGATAGATAGCTTGATAAACCACCACCAGCAAAGGAAAGATCAGATTACCCAACTGATATCTCAGGAAGAATTAACCGCCTATGAGATATCCCGAAAACTATTTGGGGATTTGCATCCCTTAGCGGTATTTCTCGGTATCTCGGAAGTGCTGGCCCACCTGGAACTATTACAACGGGAACAAAAGCTCTATTCAGCAAAAAAGGGCGCCATTACTTATTACCGCTTATTATCTAAATTGATTCCATAGGAATTTCCATTTTGGACGCAGATGGACGCAGATTATCCTGCTTGGGAATACAGAAGTCAGAATTCAGAAGTCAGTATGAACGGGACAAACAACTTCTCTTCTGCATTCTGACTCCTGACTACTGAATTCTAGTTATCTGCGCAAATCAGCGGAAATCTGCGTCCTATTATAGTATAGTAAGGAATATGGAGATTATTCCCGCAGTTGATATAAAAGGGGGCAAATGCGTGCGCTTGAGGCAGGGAGAGCGTTTCCAGGAGATAATTTATGCCGAGAACCCGGTCTTGATGGCGCAAAGGTGGGAAGATATAGGGGCTAAGCTCCTGCATATTGTAGACCTCGATGGGGCCTGGGCGGGTAAGCCCCAGAATCTCTCTGTTATTCAAGGGATCATGTCGGCCGTAAATATACCGCTGCAGGTAGGAGGAGGTATCAGAGATTCCCTGGCGATAGAAAGATATTTAGACCTGGGTATTGAAAGAGTTATCCTTGGCTCTAGTGCCTTAAAAAATCCCCACTTTGTAGAAGAATCCTGCGAGAGGTACCCAGACAAGATCCTTTTGGGCATTGATACTAGAAAAGGCTATGTGGCCTATGATGGTTGGGAAAGGGTTTCAGAAAGGAAGGCCATTGATGTAGCGCGACAATTTCAAGGGTTAAGTTTAAGGGCCTTTATTTTCACTGATATCTATCGAGATGGGATGCTAAAAGGCCCTAATATCGAAGCTATAGAGGAATTTGCCAGGGAAGTGAATAAACCCATCCTGGCGGCTGGTGGGATAAAGAATTTAGAAGATATCCTGAGGCTCATGAGGTTAGAAGGTCTTGGGTTGGAAGGAATTATAATCGGGCGGGCCTTATATGAAGGCACCCTGGATTTAAAAGAAGCCCTGGAGAAAATTAATGTTAGCTAAACGGATAATACCATGTTTAGACGTGAAAGATGGTAAGGTAGTAAAGGGGGTGAATTTCCTTAATCTGAGGGATGCTGGTGATCCAGTGGAAGCGGCGGCATATTATGATGGGCAGGGCGCTGATGAATTGACTTTTTTGGATATTACGGCTTCCCATGAAAACCGGCGGTTCATACTGGAAGTGATTGAAAGAACAGCCGAGAAGGTCTTTATGCCCTTGACAGTAGGTGGTGGTGTGAGGGGATCAGAGGATATCCGGCTACTTTTGAAGGCCGGGGCGGATAAAGTAACTATCAATACTGCTGCAATAAAAAACCCGCAGTTCTTAGCTCAAGCGGCCGAGCGCTTTGGCAGCCAATGCATTGTATGTGCTATTGATGCCAAGAGGAGGGGAGAAGGCTGGGAGGTTTATACCCATGGCGGTAGGATACCTACCGGCGTAGATGCCTTAGCCTGGGCTAAGCAGGTGGAAGCGCTTGGAGCAGGCGAGATGCTCCTTACCAGCATGGATCGGGATGGGACTAAACTGGGTTATGACCTGGAACTTTTGAGTCGGGTCTCGCAACTAGTATCTATACCGGTTATTGCTTCTGGTGGAGCGGGTACTCTAGAACACCTTTACCAGGGTCTGACTCAGGGGAAGGCCGATGCGGTATTAGTAGCCTCTATCTTCCACTACAAGGAATATACTATCCCTCTTGCTAAGGAGTATCTAAAAGAAAGGGGAGTAGCAGTAAGGTTGTAATCCCAGCCCGCAATACATCATTTTTTATTACCCTCCCTTGACAACTATTCTAAAGAAAATATAATTAGGACATTTAGGTTTTTAAACGCCGGAGAAAAACAATACTAAGGAGGAGAGAATATATGATTGCGGAGGGGGGGGTACATGCCAGGCATCAAGATTAGGGAGAATGAACCCTTTGAAACTGCCTTAAGAAGGTTTAAAAAGCAGTGTGAACGATCTGGCGTTTTAGCTGAAGTCCGGAAACGAGAACATTATGAAAAGCCAAGTACCAAACGTAAGCGAAAGCTCTTGGTAGCCAAGAAAAAGACTAATCGCTTACCGCGTTACTAGGAATTTCTTCCTTATTATCCCCTTAATCTGTTTAATCTTTCTTTTTTCCTGGGAAGGAAACATCCCGGTTCAAAAACCTTAACCGCTATCCCTTAAATATCTCAAAAAAGAGGTTAGTGATGGATGGGGATGGCCTGGAGGAGGGTCTTGACCAGGGTAATCGAAGATAGACTCCTTGATGAAATAAGGCAAAGAAGTAATATCGTAGAAATTATTTCAGGCTACGTTACCCCACAACCTAGTGGAAGAAATTATAAAGCCCTATGTCCTTTCCATAGCGAAAAAACCCCATCCTTAATCATAAATCCAGAGCGAGAGATTTTCCATTGCTTCGGCTGTGGAGCAGGAGGCAATGTCTTCAATTTTATTATGAAAATAGAGCGTCTCTCTTTCCCGGAAACGGTAAAATTTTTAGCAGAAAAACAGGGTATTAAATTACCTCAATTTAGCCCACCAAGGGTAGACGAAGGTAAAAGAGAGAGGTTTTATACTATTAACCAACTAGCAGTTGATTTCTTCAAGAGGCAATTATGGAGTTCCCCGGGAGGAGAAAAAGGCAGGGCATATTTGCAAGGACGAGGGCTTACTACCGATACTATAAAGCTATTCCAGTTGGGTTATGCAGGAGAAGGATGGGATAATTTCACGAAACACATTACCCGGCAGGGTATTCCCTTAGAGATGGCTGTGGGAGCCGGACTAATCAACAAATCCGATGGCGATAGATATTATGATTTATTTCGCAATCGGGTTATTTTCCCTATATCCGACATCACTGGCAGGTTTATTGGCTTTGGCGGGCGATGGATTGGTGATGCCGAAGCGAAATATCCTAAATATATAAATTCTCCTGAGACCTTGATTTATAAAAAAAGTAATAACCTTTATGGCTTAAATTTGGCTAGAGAGGCTATCAGGAAGGAGGGGCATGTCTTTGTAGTAGAAGGTTATTTTGATCTGATTACCCTGGTCCAAAATAGCATATCTAACGTGGTAGCCAGTCTAGGAACGGCCCTCACTCAGGAGCAGTTAAAGATTTTAAGGCGATATACTAATAATGTAATCCTGGTATTTGATGGTGATACTGCCGGGAGAGCGGCAATAGTAAAAAAGGCGGAGTCTATTTTAGAGAGTAATTTATGGGTGAAAGTCTTACCCTTACCCTCCGGAGACGATCCTGATTCTTTTATGAGGAGGTATGGCCAGGAAACTTTTTTGGCCGAAAAGGACAAGGCCTTGCCTTATATGGAATATTTAATTAATATTATCCTGGAAGAAAAAGGCTATTCCTCCTTAGAACGAAAGCTTGGATCGCTAGATACTTTGCTGCCTTTGCTGAGCAAAGTAACCAATCAAGTGGAACAGATGGCCTACCTCTCTTGCATAGCTGATAAGATCAAAATACCACCAACAACCTTATTGGCAGAACTAAAGAAAAGGACCCTAAAACCCCAGGTTGCTAAGGGGAGTCAGAACAATATTGTTTCCGGGACGTTAAAGCCAGATAAACAAGTCTATGCTGAGCAGGAATTGATTCTATTAGCCTTAAAAGATGAGGAGATGTTATCTCGGATACACCAAGCCCTTTGCCCAGATAACTTCAAAGATCCGGACATGCGCGAGATTATCCTGGCATTACTAAAAGGTTTTCAGGAAGGGCATCGAAAACAAAAGCTATGGAATAATGCTATGGAAGCTTTACTACTGGAGAGACAGAAGTCTTTACTCTCCCAGTTCCTGATTGATGACAGAGAGTATGATGATAAAGAGAAGGCATTAGAGGATTGCCTTAAGATAATTAACCAACGAGGGTTATCCAGAGCTAATGCCACGGTACTAGAAAATGTTTATCGGGAGGCGATTCTTAGCGAGCAGTATGATAAGTATGACGAATTACAGAGAAAATATATAGAGCACTTTCGTTAAGAGGAGTTAAGGCCTATGGGGAGAAGAGGGGAAAATAAACAATTTAACCGATTAATACTCTCAAAAAAGGCCATGGGGGAGTTGACCTATGTTACTGGGAAAGACTTTCTGCCTCATGATCCAGTATCATCTAAACAGATGGATGATATTATAATGTTCTTAAATGCTGAAGATATAAGCATACTTGATGGGCAAGAGGAGAGGAGAGACGGTCTTCCGCGAGAGAAAGAAAAGGGAAAAATTACCCTCCAAAATGACAAGATGCGGTCTCTGTATGGGGAGGAAGGGGATGGAAAGACGGATGACCCAGTAAGAATGTATTTAAGAGAGATGGGTTCTATCCCTTTGCTTAGCCGCACCGGAGAAATAGAAATAGCCAAGAAGATAGAAGAGGGGAAAAGTCAAATTATCCAGGCGATTATTGATACACCAATTACTACTAGAGAGATATGCCTGCTAGTGGAAAATATGAAGACCAATCAGATAGAGATAAGGGATTTTCTTGCCTTAGAAGAGATGGACGAGGATAGTAAGGAGAGGCGAGAAGAGGCATTTCAAAACGTCGGGCGGAGCAAGCTCTTGAAGGTTATAAAAAAGATAGAATCCGAAAATAAGAAATTAGAATTGATTAAAAAAGAACTGGAGAGAGGGAACCTCTCTGCTCCAAAGAGGGAGGAATTCCTCACTACGCAAAACAAGATAATAACTAAGATTACTAAATTGCTTAAGAACTTGAGCCTAAATCAAGCCCTGATAGCGCGGGTAATACAGAAAATTGATGGGATGGTAAAAAAGATTGAGATGTACGAGAAGGAAATTGCCCCCTGCCAACAGGCGCTCGGCCTAAAATTGGAGGAATTGCCTAAGGTTATCCGCCAGATGAAGAAGAGCATTGGCGTCCGCAGGGCTCTCCAGCGGAAGATCGGATGGTCATTAGGGGACCTTTTAGAATTTGAGAGGCAGATTCGGAATAATAAGCGGAAAATTAAGCGTATTGAAGCCGAAGCTGATGAATCTAAAGAAAAACTCCTGGAGAGGCTGGAACAGATTAATGAGGGCCGTTTAAAAGATAAACAGGCAAAGAAAGAATTAGCCGAGGCAAATCTCCGCCTGGTAGTTAGTATAGCAAAAAAGTATATCAACCGTGGGTTGCAATTTTTGGATCTTATCCAAGAAGGTAATATGGGGCTAATGAAAGCGGTGGAGAAATTTGAATATAAACGGGGATACAAATTCAGCACCTATGCTACCTGGTGGATAAGGCAAGCCATTACCCGGGCTATTGCCGATCAAGCCCGCACTATCCGGATCCCGGTTCATATGATAGAAACTATTAACAAACTCGTTAGGGCAGCCCGCCAGTTGGTGCAGGAAATGGGCCGGGAACCTACACCCGAAGAGCTGGCAAAAAAAATGGACCTGCCCATAGATAAAGTACGAGTAATACTTAAGATTGCCAAAGAGCCTATCTCGCTTGAGACACCTATCGGCGAGGAAGGGGATAGTCACCTGTGGGATTTCATTGAGGACAAGAAGATTATAGGGCCTATAGATTCCGTGGTAAAAGCAAATCTGCAAGAGCAGGCCGCTAAGGTTCTTCAGTCTCTGACCCCCAGAGAGGAAAAGGTTTTAAGAAAACGCTTCGGAATAGGTATAGATTCCGAGCATACTTTAGAGGAAGTAGGTCAGGACTTCGATGTCACCCGGGAAAGGATCAGGCAGATTGAGGCAAAGGCGTTACGTAAGTTACGCCATCCCAGCCGGAGTAAGAGGCTCAGGAGTTTTGTAGAGGCTTAAATTATCAGAGTATCAGTTGTTAGTGTCAGTGTCAGATAAGCAGATAGGTTTTTTCTGACACTAACAACTGATACTGTTAACTAACACGGGCCCATAGCTCAACTGGCAGAGCCACCGGCTCATAACCGGAAGGTTCCTGGTTCGAACCCAGGTGGGCCCACTATCTCTTTGGATCAGGTAGTAATCTTGAATAGGCAACTAGAACTATTAACGAAGCTACAGACCATAGATTTAAAGATAGATCAGCTTGAGGAGAAAAAAAAGCAGATCCCTAACGAACTTAATAAGCTGAGTGGAGGACTGGAAGCCTTTGCTAAACAACTGGAGGCACTAAGAAGGCGTATTGACGAGATCAACAAGCTGAGGCGGAAAAAGGAGGGAGAGCTAGAGCTAGAAAGGGGTATACAGAAAAAGGCCCAAGAAAAATTAAGGGAGGTTAAAACTAATAAAGAATATAGCGCTATGCTAAAAGAAATGGAACTCCATAAGGGCAAGATATCGGCCTTAGAAGACGAAATACTGAATTATATGGTAATGTTAGACGAAGAGAATGAAAAACTTAAGGGAAAGGAAAGGGAATTTCAAGAGGAGCAAGCTACGACTCTTAAAGAAAAAGAAAAAAAACAGGCCCAAATAGCCCAGATAGATGGCCTGCTATTAGAGAAAGCTAAAGCCAGAGATGAGATAATTGCTGGTTTAGAAGAGCGCCCTTATCAGAGCTATGTAAGATTGAGGGAGGGGAGGAATGGGATAGCCGTAGCCAATGTGATAAAGGGCATCTGCCAGGGATGTTATATGATGCTACCTCCCCAAACTTTTAACGAGGTAAAGAAGAACAATCAAATAATTAATTGTGGCCATTGTAACCGGATCCTTTTTTGGGCCAACTCCTAGAAAACTAAACCCTTTAGGGTTGCCCTCTTCTTAGCCACAGAGCTCTGTGGTTAAATAAGCGTAATGATGGGAAAGATAAAAATCTTTATTGATGGGGCTTGCCGGGGTAATCCTGGCGATGCCGCGGCTGGCATTATCGTGTGTGATGCTAAAGGTAAAGTCATTCATCAGGTGGGATATTACCTGGGCCGGGCCACAAACAATGTGGCAGAATATATGGGGCTTATTAAGGCATTAGAAAAAGCCCGGGAATTAGGGTTTAAAGATATAGAGGTTTTTTCTGATTCCCAACTGATAACCAGGCAAATCCGGGGAGAGTATACCGTCCGTAACCAACAATTAAAGGAGCTGTTTAAGAAGGCCCGGGAATTAATGGAAGGATTCTCCTCCTTTTCTTTAGATTATATTCCCCGGGAAGAGAACGTTTTAGCCGATAGAATAGCCAACTCCACCTTAGATAAGGCATCAGAGTAAATCAGATGGTCGCTGGTATGGGGCTGGTAGGCATACCAGAGGAAAGTCCGGGCTCCGCAGAGCAAGGTGCTGGATAACGTCCAGTGGGGGTGACCCCAAGGAAAGTGCCACAGAAAACATACCGCCTGTGCATGATGGTGCGAGGAAATTATTTCCTCGGAGGTTTTATCCTCAGCAGGTAAGGGTGAAAAGGCGAGGTAAGAGCTCACCAGTTGTCCGGGTGACCGGGCAGGCTAGGTAAACCCCACCTGGAGCAAGACCAAATAGGAAAGCGATTAAGGTAAGTATAAAAAGATTACCTTAGAGAGGGCTGCTCGCCCAAGCTTTCGGGTAGGTCGCTTGAGGCATTGGGTAACCAATGTCCCAGAGAAATGACCATCACCACGAGGTAGCTGGTGGGACAGAATCCGGCTTATGGTTTACTCTGGTGCCGGTCAAGTCTTAATTATCCTATTATTTGCGTCTACCAATATTGCCTTTGGTTTGAGGTTAAGAGCTTCTTGTTCATTCATGATGCCATAGGAAGCGATAATTATCAAGTCTCCTACAGCGACACAACGGGCGGCGGCGCCATTGAGGCAAATAGTACCTGAGCCTCGCTCACCATCAAACACATAGGTCTCAAACCTCTGGCCATTATTAATATTATAAATTTGCACCTGCTCATAAGGGAGGATACCAGCGGCCTCCAACAACTCTACATCAATAGTGATACTGCCCTCATAGTTCAGATTGGCATCGGTTACTTTCGCCCGGTGAATCTTGGATTTGAACATAATCCGTTGCATCTTCCCTCTCTCCTTCCTTATCTTTATTGAATTATATTTAAGACGCAAATTTCCGCAGATTCATGCAGATAACTAGAATTCAGTAGTCAGGAGTCAGAATGCAGAAGAGAAGTTGTTTATCCCGTTCATACTGACTTCTGAATTCTGACTCCTGTATTCCCAAGCAGGATAATCTGCGTTCATCTGCGCCAAAAAGAAAGCCCTATACTACTTAATTATTGACTTTAACCAGCCGGTTATCTAATAACCGTGCTGGCCCTATTTTTACCGCCAGGGCAATTAATGCCTGGGAATCTATAGATTCGAGATCTCCCAAGGTCTCCGGATGGCAGACAGCCACATAGTCTATCTTGGCCCCTGGTTCTTTTTCTATGACCTTAGAGATTTCATTAATAATAGATTGGGGGCTTTTTTCTCCCCCCCTTATCAATTCTTCTGCCTTTGCCAGAGACCGGGATAGGCACAGGGCTGAGAGCCGCTCCTGGGGACTCAGATAGGCATTCCGGGAACTCATAGCCAGCCCATCCGATTCTCTGACTGTTGGACACCCGATTATTTGAAGGTCCAGGTTTAGGTCTGAGACCATTTTTTTAATCACTACCAATTGCTGATAATCCTTCTCGCCAAAATAGGCCCTATGGGGTTGAACCAGATTAAATAGCTTTAAAACCACCGTCGTAACGCCCCGGAAATGACCCGGTCGAGAGCGGCCACAGAGCTTTTCTGTTAGCCCTTCTACGTTTACATAGGTGGCATAGCCGGCAGGATACATTTCTGCTACCTCAGGCAGAAAAGCAATATCAGTGCCTGCTTCCGAGGCCTTTGCCAAATCCCCTTCGGTATCCCTGGGATATTTCTCATAATCTTCTCCTGCACCAAACTGGGCAGGATTAACGAAGATACTCAGCACTACTATATCGTTTTCTTCCCTGGCCCTCCGCAACAGGGTCAGGTGCCCCTCATGTAAATAGCCCATAGTAGGTACAAAGCCAATCGCTTTTCCTTCTTGCCGAAGGAACCCAGACCGGGCCTGCATCACTCGTAAATCTTTAATAATCTCCATACCTGACCCCTGTATTATTATAAATGCAAGCGTTCAGCCCTCAGCAATCAGCGATCAGTAACCGGGGTTAGGGATCAGGGGTCAGCTTTCTGATCTATCTACCCTAATCTCTGATCCATGACCTCTGGTTCATCTGAAAGCTGACAACTGATCACTGAACGCTTACTTACAAAAAGCTGTATTGCTCGGTAGGGAACAATCCCTTTTCTACCTCTTCTTTATATGAGCTTATGGCCTGGTGGATAATACCGCGTAGATCGGCATAGCGCTTCACAAATTTGGGCACGAACTCCTGATAAAGTCCCAAGAGATCATAAGTAACTAAAACCTGGCCATCACACTGGGGCCCGGCCCCAATCCCAATAGTGGGGATCTTTAATTTCTCCGTTATCTGCTGCCCTAATTTTAGGGGCACCCCTTCCAGGACGATAGCGAAAGCCCCGGCCTCTTCAACGGCCTGGGCATCGGCCAGGACCCTTTTAGCTGCCGCTTCTTCCTTTCCCTGTACCTTGTAACCGCCAAAGGAATGGACTGATTGGGGTGTCAACCCTACATGCCCCATTACCGGTATACCGCATTGGACAATAGCTTTTATCTGTTCCTTAACCGGGATTCCACCCTCCAGCTTCACCCCTTCAGCCCCCCCTTCTTGTATGAACCGGCCAGCATTACGGACCGCCTCTGGTACTGAAATCTGATAGGACATGAAAGGCATATCAGCTATTAATAACGAGCGCGAACAACCCCGTGCCACGGCTTTAGTATGATGGATCATATCATCCATAGTGACTGGAATAGTATTAGGGTAGCCCAAAATGACATTACCCAAAGAATCCCCTACCAGGATAATATCAATCCCAGCCTGGTCCAAAATCCTGGCCATAGGGAAATCATAAGCCGTTAGCATAGTGATCTTTTCTTTAGCCTTTTTCTTTTGGATAGTTGTTACCGTTACTTTGTCAGTTGCCATTCTTTTTCCTCAAAATAAAAAAGCCTTCTGAACCAGAATCCAGAAGGCTTTTCACTATTGGTTAGCAATACCCCAAACCGGCTGAATCATTTAACAGTTTGAATCTGGAATAACTCCAATTTTCAACTGCTCAAACCGATCAATGGTATAACTCATTTTCCCTTCCGTCTCGGTCCAGTTTTCCTTTTGGATCCAAGCGTCTATCTTTCCCACCCTTACCGGTGGGTCTGTCTAGTTAAGGGTTAATTATTTGTACTATTTGGTCTTCTCTTAATCCCTCCAAAAGCTCTTTTATAGGTTTTTTTAAGACAGGATGGACAAACTCAGGGGCTATCTCTCCTAATGGCGCCAGGACAAATTTTCTATCCTGCAAGCAGGGATGGGGTATGATCAAATCTTCTTCTTTAAGAATCAAATCGCCATAAAATAAGATATCCAGGTCTATCGGCCTGGGCCCCCACCGTACCCCGTCTTTTCTACCCAGGGATATCTCTATCTCCCGCAAAAAATTCCATAACTCCCTGGGTACTAAACAACTCCTCACTTTCACTACACCATTTATAAACCAACGCTGTTTAGTATAACCAATTGGTTCAGTTTTGTAAAGAGAAGATTTTTTTTGCAGCAAAACTTTTTTATCCTGACTTAATCTATCCAGGGCCTTTTGGCAATTCAGGATAGGATCACCTTCATTCGACCCAAATCCCAGATATATATCAGCAAAAGGTAAAGATTCCATAAACATTTTTTAGACTTAAATCTACATTTCACTGACTATTAACCTTATCTGTTATCTGCCCCAGTCCCTTGGGTAGCGGAAGTCTCGGTCAATGGTCCTTTCTGAGACCTTGGCGATAATGGGCAGCCGGCGTTTGAACTGAGAGTTCTGTATCTTCTGATAAACTGAGTGGACAAAATCGGCGGGATAGCCCTTCTCAATCAGATCCGCACAGGAATACCTCTTGTCTACCAGGTAGTAAAGGACTTTATCTACCTCATCATAGGTAAATCCCAGTTCTTCTTCATCGGACTGCCCTAGCCACAGATCAGCACTGGGTTTCTTGTCTATGATTACTTGTGGTACTCCTAAGTGATGGGCCAGGAGGCGTACCTGAGTTTTGTATAAGTCACCAATGGGGTTGAGGGCTGAGGCCATGTCACCAAACAATGTCCCATAACCCAGGAGCAGCTCAGTCTTATTGCTGGTACCCAGGACCAGGGCATTTTCGGCGGCCGATTGATCATAGAGAATGGTCATCCGTTCCCGGGCCATCTTATTGCCCCGTCTGATATGGTCTACCTCGGGAAAGGTCTGGAAATAGGCATCAATCATAGGAGTAATATCAACGGTTAGAGACCTTATCCTTAACTCCTTCACTACTAGCTCAGCATGGCGGAGGCTCTCGGGATTGCTGGTCTTATACGGCATCATCACCCCCAATATATTCTCTTTGCCTAAGGCTAGTGCCGCAAGATAGGCACAGAGGCTCGAGTCTACCCCACCAGACAAGCCCAGCACCACCTTATTAAAACCCATCTTACCTACTTCATTCTGGATAAAGCCTACCAGCAACTGTTTCAGAATCTCTAAGTTAACGCTAAATCCTACCACCATATTGTAGCAACCCCTTTGCTCCGGTTAAGTTCATCTTAACAGGAATTTTGTTTATAGCCTTTTTAAGTCTGCAAAGAGACATTAAATTTTCCCTGTGGAAAAATTTAAACAGGGATAGACAGGATGAACAGGATGCCCTATTTGCTTTTATCTTGTCTATCCTGTCTATCCCTGTTTGGCGATCCCTTGCACGGTTACGATAAAGATTTGGGTAATAACTTTTGTCTCTCAATTTTGCTCAAACAAAATCCCTGCTCACGCAAACTTTTTTTGGTGGATACGAAGGAGTTCCCTTAGGGTAAGGTCCAGGTCCTCATCCCGTAATAAGGTAGTAGATATACGGGTTCGCCTAATATCGTTAGTATCTATCTCTCCCACGACCAGTTCTTCCTGAAAATAACGGCCTTTGGCTACCTGCTGGCCTTCGGGGGTAATAATCTCCGAGCCACCCCAGAAATTTATCCCGTCTTCGTACCCTACCCGGTTGGCAAAAAAGATAAATTGGCTAAAGAGTTTGGCATAAGTCTTGTTCAAAGTCTCCCAGGTATCAGAAATAACTAACTTTTCCCCCAGGTCTACCCCCCGGCCCGGGCTGCTGGATAGTACCAGCAGAAAGTCTGCCCCATCCTGGAAAGCAATATAGGCGGTAGAGGGATGCCATAGGTCCTCACAGATAAGGAGGGCGGCCCGGCCAAACTTGGAATCAAAAGCCCTTACCATCTTTCCCCGGGCAAAATAGCGTTGCTCATCAAACATCCCATAAGTAGGCAGATAGACCTTCCGGTGGATATGCCTGACCTCCCCATCCTCTAGATAGATACCAGCATTATAAAAGAGGTGCTCTTTAGACTCCTCTACAAAACCGGTAGCAATAGGTATCTCCCGGCTCATATCCTTAAGCCTTGTTAAGATAGCCGATTCTTCCCTCAGGGCCACTTCGGGCACCATATCCCGCAAAAAATATCCGGTCAGCCCCAGTTCAGGGAATATCAATAGGTCTACTGCCTGGGCCTTTGCCAGGGTAAAAAGCTCCTCATATATAGCTATATTCCGGGACAAATTTCCTAAAGCAGGATTTATCTGCCCTAAGCCAACCTTCAGGATCATAAATAACTCATCTCCGGACTAAATAAATAAGGAAAAGCCCCAGCATCATCAAGGTGAACCCGAAAACCCGTAAGGTAGAATCGGCTGTATCTGGCAGCCTACGGGCTACTTCCTTAACCTTATTTGGGAAACAAAAATAGGGAAACCCTTCTATGATTAGCACCAAACCCAGTACTGAAAGGAAATATATCATATATTCATTTAGGTTTGTTACCACAAAGACACAAAGGTAATTTGAGTCATTAGGTTACTAGGTAATTGAGTTATTAGGTAATTGAATCACCTAATGACCCAATGACCTGATTACCTTTTACCTCTCTCTTCGTGGTCTTTGTGACTTTGTGGTTCATATACCATGAAAATACAAAATTTAGAAGACACGAAAAGGTTTAAGCGTTATTATAGGACTTGAAGGCCTGGTCAGCAATATTTTTTTAGACTTTTTGCTTGCTTAATAATCTACCAATTAGTAGAATCTATCATAATCATCTGATTCATGAGGGAAACACATCTTAGAGAAAGGGAGGAGGATTACAGCAATGGGTAAAGGAGCTTTGACCAGGAGCTTAGAGCCGCTTATGCGGCCTAAATCTATCGCTATTTTTGGTGTGTCGGGCGATCTAACCAGGTTTGGTGGTATGCCCCTCAGGCACTTAATCAACCACCAATACCCCGGCAAAATATTTCCCATCAATGCAAAATATGATGAAATAGCAGGCTATAAATGCTATCCGGATATTCTTGCTATACCCGAGAGTGAAGAGATTGATCTGGCATTGGTAGTAGTACCAGCAAAAACTGTGTATGAAACCCTAAAGAGATGTATCCAACGGGGGGTTAAGGCGGCTATTGTTTTTAGTAGCGGTTTTGCAGAAATCGGTGGAGAAGGTATTGAAATGCAGCGGCAGATCAGGGAGCTGGTGTGGGACAACCATTTTCTACTTTGCGGGCCCAATACGGATGGTATAGGTAATCCTCATGAGCGGATACCATTGGGCTTTGCCACCAGCATGGAACTACTGCCCCCGGGCAATATTGGGTTAGTAACCCATAGTGGTGCGGTGATGAACAGTATTGTTTACCGTTGCTGGGACCGGGGTATGGGTTTTACTTACCACATCTGTGCCGGGAATGAGGCACATTTAGAATCTTCTGACTATATTGAATTTATGCTGGACGACCCCAGGACCAAAGTTATACTTGCTTTCATTGAAGGTTTTAAGGATGCCAGAAAATTTCTGGCGGTAGCAGATTATGCCCTGGAAAAACATAAACCTATCATCGTCCTGAAAGTGGGTAAATCAGAAAAAGGCTCAAAGGCCGCAGCTTCCCATACCGGTGCCTTAGCCGGATCGGACAAAGTATATAATGCTGTCTTTAAGCAGAAGGGTGTTATCCGGGCAGACGATTTTGATGACTTAGCAGCTACGGCCTTATTGTTCCAGAAATGTCCCCTGCCCAAAGGGACTGGGGTAGGGATCATTTCTGTCTCTGGTGGGGCTATGGGTGTGATGGCGGATAAGGCGGCTGAGCTGGGGGTAGAGTTGCCCGATCTAGCTCTTCATACCCAGAAGGAGTTACAGAGACTCTTCCATTGGGCCAAACCCGTTAACCCTTTTGATCTGACCGGGCAGATGGCCAGCGATCCCAGTCTATTGCCCAAGGTCTTGAAACTATTTTTAGAAGATGAGAACGTTGCTTTCCTGGTGGTTACTGTAACGCCTTTCCCCAGCTTTTTTGATGAAAAATTCTTTGTAGAGATTGTAGAAGCTGCCAGGAATAGCCCAAAACCCGTAGCAGTTTGCACTATAAGGGGATTCCTCCGGGAACAGTATGCCAGGGTCTTAACCCAGGCCGATATACCAATCCTTTATACCCCAGACGAGTGCTTCAGGGCGATAAAGGCCCTAATAGATTATAGTCAATTCCAGGAAAGATACCGTACTCGCGAGCAAAATTCCAGGGGATTAGAGCCCCCAATTAGTAACCCAGAGCTAGAGAAAATGAGGAGGGAACTGATGTCAACCACCAGGGTTCTTACTGAGAGGCAGAGCAAGGCCATCCTGTCCCGCTATGGCATACCAGTTACTAAAGAAGCACTGGCCAGGACGACCGACGAGGCTATGGCGCGAGCCAATGATATAGGCTACCCCGTTGCTATCAAGATTGAATCACCCCAGATCACTCATAAGAGCGATGCTGGTGGCATAAGGCTTAATATCCAGACGGCTGAAGAGTTAGCAAGCGCCTTTGCTGAGGTGATAATGAATGCCAGGAAATATAATCCCGAGGCGGAAATAGCGGGTGTATTAGTCCAGGAGATGGTTGCCGATGGTCTGGAGGTAATTATTGGTATCAGCCGCGACCCACAGTTTGGCCTTACGATAATGTTTGGCCTGGGTGGTATCTTTGTAGAGGTATTAGAAGATGTCTCACTGCGGCTATTACCCATAACCAGACGGGATGCCGAGGAGATGATTAAAGAAATAAAAGGGTATAAGGTCTTGCAAGGCGTACGGGGTCAGCCCCCCCGTGACCTTGATGCCCTGGTAGATACCCTGCTTAAAGTTTCCAGGGTAGCTGAGGACCTGGATGATCAGATATCTGAAATGGATCTGAACCCCATAATGGTCTTTGAGACCGCTAAGGGTATTAAGGTAGTAGACTCATTGATGATATTAAACCAGGGATAACCCTTTCACCGCAGAGCGCGCAGAAATGAAAAGGAGGAAGTTTCCCCTCGTCATCCGCGTACTCTGTGGTAAAATATAAGTAACAGTTTATGGGGTTCAGTTAACCGGGTTAAAAATAGCGCAAAGAGTAGAACCAAGGTAATTATTCCTTAGCTTTGCACTTTTAGCTTTGAGTTTTACGCTTTCATTATTGATGTCTTAGAAGAAAAGTTTGCCTGACAACTGATCACTGACCCCGGTGACCTGTTACGGTATGGCTGGCAGAAAAAATAGACAGAAGGGAGGTGCTATCAGTAATTGGCTACAGAAAATAAGGACAAAAAGGAGTTTACTACGGCTTCTTCTTTGCCGCTAAAAAGCTACTATTTACCTAACGATTTAGCAGGCTGGGACTATTTACAGGACCTGGGTTTTCCAGGCCAATACCCCTTTACTCGAGGGGTACAGCCTAATATGTATCGGGGCCGGTTATGGACTATGCGGCAATATGCTGGCTATGGCACGGCCGAGGAGTCTAACCAGAGATATAAGTATTTACTCCAGCAAGGCCAGACCGGCCTCAGTGTAGCCTTTGACTTGCCTACCCAGATGGGCTATGACTCTGACCATCCCCTGGCCGCCGGCGAAGTAGGTAAAGTAGGCGTAGCGATTGACTCCCTGGAAGATATGGAGAACCTATTCCGTGATCTACCCCTGGATAAGATCAGTACCTCTATGACTATTAATGCGACGGCCATTGTCTTACTGGCCATGTACCTGGTAGTGGCCGAACACCAAAAAGTGCCGTGGGAGCAACTGAATGGTACGATCCAGAACGATATCCTCAAGGAATATATTGCCCGGGGGACTTATATCTTTCCCCCTCAACCCTCTATGCGGATTATTACTGATATCTTTAGTTTTTGCAGTCAAAGAGTCCCTCAATGGAATACTATCAGCATCAGTGGGTACCATATAAGGGAAGCCGGGGCTAATGCCGTCCAGGAGCTGGCTTTTACCCTGGCCAATGGTCTAACTTATGTCCAGGCTGCCCTGGATGCTGGCTTAAAAATAGATGATTTTGCCCCCCGGCTCTCCTTTTTCTTTAATGTCCATAACGATTTTTTAGAAGAGATAGCCAAATTCCGCGCTGCACGGCGGATTTGGGCACGGTTCATGCGGGATAAGTTTGGGGCCCAAAACGAGGCCTCATGGAAACTCCGCTTCCATACCCAGACCGCAGGCTCTACCCTTACGGCCCAGCAGCCCAATAACAATATTGTCCGGGTAGCTCTGCAGGCCCTGGCGGCTATCTTGGGCAGTACGCAGTCCCTCCATACTAATTCCCGGGATGAAGCCCTGGCACTGCCCAGTGAAGACTCGGTGCGGATAGCCTTACGTACCCAGCAACTCATTGCCCATGAATCGGGTGTAGCTAACACCGTTGATCCCCTGGCTGGGGCTTACGCTATCGAGGCCCTAACCAATCAGATGGAAGAGAAGTGCCACGAATACCTGAGCCAGATAGACCAGCGGGGTGGTGTCTTGAAGGCTATTGAAGCAGGTTATATCCAGCAAGAGATTCAGGAGAGTGCTTATAAGTACCAACAAGCCCTGGAAAAAGAAGAGGCTATCCAGGTGGGAGTTAATAGATTCCGGCTGGAAAGGGAAGAAATCGGGATAAAAGGAGAGCTGCTAAAGATTGACCCGGCTGTAGAGAAGAACCAGCGAGAGAAGCTAAGCCGCTTAAAAAAGGCCAGGGATCAAAAAGGGGTAGAGGCCGCCTTGAATAATTTGAGACAAATAGCCCAAAGGAAGGATAACCTGATGCCCGCCATTATAGACACCGTCAGGGTGAAGGTTACTCTGGGAGAGATCTCTGACGAATTAAGAAAAGTATTTGGCGAATATAAAGAAGTACCTGTTTTTTAAGGCAAAGTGCCCATCCTGAGGCAACATATTTTGGTAAATGTCGCCTAGGGCCTAAGTTAAGGCCGACATTAGCCGGCCGCTCCAACGCTTTGTTGGGACAAAGAAAAGCTGGATCATCAAAGTCTCTGATTGCCTAATATTTCTATCCCCTGTTAAAATAGTATATCAGCTAAGCAATACTAACTAATAAGTCTACAAATTATTCGGCTACAGTATATTTGTCATGATAAAAATTAGACCAGGAGCAACAGGAAGGATAATTGTAACCTTCCCTTATAGTCCTGACCATATAGCAAAGATCAAGACTATCAAAGATCACCGGTGGCATCCCGAGGAAAAATACTGGAGCTTTCCATACTCAAAATGGGTCCTAACAGAAATTCTGTCTCTGTTCGCTGGAGAAGATATGGAAATTGACCCATCCTTACAAGCCTTGATATCACAGGATCAAAAGAGAAGATTAGGGAATGATAAAATCTGGGGAAAGAATCCACTGCCAACTGAATCGAGAGAAACAAGGAAAGAAAAGCCGCAGTGGGATAGTACTTTTGGCGAAATGAAGAACGACCTGCTTTTCGGCCAAGTCCGAGAACTTATCCGGTTAAAACATTATTCCATACGGACAGAACACACTTACCTCTCCTGGATCAAGAGATATATTCTTTTCCATAATAAACGGCCTCCGAATGATATGGGAAATCAGGAAATCGGGGCCTTTCTCTCCCATTTAGCTGTTGATTTGAAAGTATCAGCTTCAACTCAAAACCAGGCCTTCAATGCCTTATTGTTTTTGTATAAGGAGGTTCTCAAAAAGGATTTGGATGATTCAATTAACGCCATTAGAGCCAAGAAGCCGAGACGATTACCGACGGTCATGACTAAAGATGAGACCATGAAAGTAATTGGTGCTATGTCGGGTAATTATCAATTGATGGTAAATTTTATTCCGCCACGCATCTATTGGAGGCAAACTATGACATAAGGACAGTGCAGGAGATGCTGGGTCATAATGATGTCTCAACTACCATGATTTACACCCACGTGTTAAATAAGCCAGGGATAAGCATAAAAAGTCCATTGGATATTTGACATTGTCAGATATCTTTTTTATAGTACAAGAGCGTTCTGTAAAAAACGAGAATAATTGTGTTATACAGAAGAATTTCTGTATTTTCTAGTGGAGTTGAGCGGCCCTATGGGGTCCGCTCCGCGTTAGACTTCTTAATTGATTTACACGCGGATAAGATATTCTGAGATTATGTAGTGGAGAAGGGTTGTTCAAAAGTGATTGAGACATTTATACCGTTACATGGTGCGGGAACTCACTATTTCACGGGAAGCACAGAGTATTACGATATGCTGTGGGGGCCATTCTTCCCAGGGGCAATCCATGGCATCACCTTGCTGATATCGGATACAATTATTATAGATGCTTTTTGGAGGGAATCGGTTGATCCCGGAGTTTGGGAGGATTTGGTGACTTGCAGTGTCATTAACGAACTGATACAGCGGAACATAATACAAGAGATCAATATCCGGAAGGAATTAAATCCAAATCAATTTCGGCAAGAACTGGGAGTAGGATTAGCGGAATCGATGAAATTTTGGATACGTCACAATCGAGCTGCATTACCAAAGCGCTTGATAGAAGAGACACATGATAACCCCTATGAGGCTTTGCAATTGCTGAAAACAGGACGTGTTCCTGAATCATTAAGGGTTCTTGTGCGTGGACTGGATATATCTCTGACAGGCATTTACACGAGTATTGTTGCAGGCCGTATTTGCTCAAGAATTCATGACCCACAAGGCTATTTAAGATCCTATAATTGCCTCGTACACAGTAATTGCCGGAAGTCGGTGGATGAAGAAAACGTTGACCGTATCGTAGCAATCTGTAGCGAGAGCCTCCCTGAGATTCCCATATTCTTATCAAAAGAAAACGAACCAACTGTACCTGATCCACCTGCAGCAGCGGAGGGATTTACTTTACAAGACCATCCAATGTGTGACAAAGACAAAACGATGAAGAACCTGGAAAAAATACTATCCGTCCGGGATTCTGGTGCCTGCAAAGACCTACGCGCAACTTATAGAAGCACATTGGAACGTGTCATGAAAGCCAAAGCTGAACTGTCTTTTTATGTTGAAAAAGAAGATTTCCATAAGCAATGGGCACTGGCGCGTGCAGAAATGCATAAGCATCTGGCTATTAGTAAGAAGTTTGAGCAATGGACCGACATCTTGACAATACCAGCATTCGTTGCTTCCATATTTCTTCCTGCAGCAGGCGCAATCCCCTTTGTCTCTTGGGCTGCTACAAAAGTAACATCTGGGTTGGCCACAAGGAAGGTTCTTATAGAATATCCCTGGCTTTCTTTGGCGGAACAAATGGGCGATCTCGGATTAGAACTAAAGAAGTCTTTTCTTAGAGATCGGGTTATAGATAATTGAGATTTGAAAAGTCTAACAAATCAATTAAGGCGACGGGTCATAGCCTGTGCCTTTTGCGGAAGCTGTTGCCCCCGCGCCTTATTTCAAACGTTAGCTCTTATTCGCTATGAGCCAAGCCGCATTCGTCCTACGCATCGCGCCTGGTGGCGAAGACAAAGTGCCTGAAGCCCTGCGCGCGGATCAAATTATTATCGGGTGGGCTGAGGCCGAAGGGTTACTCAATCCCAACCTCGATTGGGAGCCGTTCCGCGAGATCGTTCGCGACGCCTACTACTCCGACGAACCTACTCTACGGAAGGCTGGTGCGGCTGCCGGTCACATGTGGCGCTTTATCCGTGACATGAAGCCCGGCGATCTCGTGGTGGTTCTATACGGGGCGGACTTTTTTGTATCGGAGATCGCGGGTCCCGCCACTTACAACTCTGCGAAGGTAGATGAAGACTCGGCTTACCGACGTCCCGTTCGATGGCTGAACGGCAAGAAGCCGATCCCACGTCAGCTAGCGCGTTCGGCGTTGCTGTCGCGCATGAAAACTCAGGGAACATCCGCTGACGCGACGGATCTACTGGATGAGATAAAGGAATGCCTGAATCTGGCAGCGCATGGAGAAGCGCCGACCTTTGAAAAGGATTTACAGTCGCGCTTAGTTCGCGAGGTCCTAGCTGAGTTACGTAGCGGTCGTATCGAGAGCTTTGGGTTTGAGCGCCTTATCCAGACCGTTTTGCGAAACTTAGGCGCCAAAGAAGTGCGTATTGTCCCCCGCAGTGAAGACAAAGGCGCCGACCTATTAGCCACTTTCCGTGTGGCGGGCACATTTCAACAGAGCATTGCGGTTCAGGCCAAGCACTGGCAACCGGACCCGCCGGTCGGGCGCGAGGTAGTTGACCAACTCATTCGCGGGATCGAGGCTGAGTCTACCAATCTAGGCATGGTGATCACATCTGGCGCGATCTCAGATGAAGCGTATCAAGCCGCCGAACAATACTTTGAGGAGAAGGGAATTCGAATTGAGATGGTTGATGGCGAGCAGTTCGCCAAGCTGATCGTCGAGCATGGAATCCGCACGAGCTAACTCCAGGTCGAACGGACGGGCCGCCAGCACCGTGCGTGTTTACCCGTCCGTGCTGGCCCGCCGTTCACCAAAACGTTAGGCCAAGACAAAACAGCGTTGGAGGATAAATATGGCAAAGAGAATCAGTATCATAAATTTTAAGGGTGGCGTTGGAAAGACAACTTTCGCGTTTCAGTTCGCGGCGGGCCTCGTTCGATACCACGATGCGCGCGTCCTGCTAATTGACATGGATCACCAAAGCAGCCTCTCCATTGTTTGCTTGACAGCGCCGGAATGGTCCACCATTGTGAAGGCGAAGCTTACGGTCAATGAGGTTTTTAGACCTTTCATCGGTCAAACCAGCTCATTTCCAGATAAAACGATAATTAAGCAGAGGGCGATAAAAAGGATTTCTTATTCTACGAATTACGACAAGCTGGATTTGGTTCCGGCAAGCCTTCAACTGGATGATATTGAGATTGATCTCACAGCGTCCCATCACGGGAATGCGATTCATTCAGAGTGGGATAAAAGAACCTTGATTTGCAGATGGCTCGAAGAAGCGAATGTCGACAAAGAATACGACTACATAATTTTTGACTGCCCACCAGCGACAAAAATAGTCTCGCAAAATGCAATCGCTGCAAGTCATGGTTACATCATTCCAGTTGTGCCAGAAGCTGTGATGGAGCGTGGAGCTCCACATCTGGCCGCAATGATTAAGGATGGAATCGACGCTAGATTAAAAGCGCTCGCTTCGCTGGGAACAAAACGGAAGACGCACGTGCCAGATACCGAACTGGTTGGCGTGGTGATTACGCGCATCAGAACCCACGGCCCGGCCCAGTCCGGTTATACCGATGACCACACTCGTCATCTTGCTTCTCTTCAAAGACAATGGGGTACGATGTTGATTGAACCTTATATTCCAGAAGGAACTGGAATTTCACAGGCATTGGATGATGGCGTTCCAGTCTATGAACGTTCTGGAACCCAAAATATCGGTGGACGAGGACTCAACAAAATATATCAAAACCTCACTGATGCCTTGAAGGTCCGGGTTGATGCGCTATGACACCAAGCAAAGACCGAAGTCCAATACCCGAACTCCCGTTAGAAGCTCAGTACGGGAAACTATCTAATGATGAGCTTGCAAGTTTCTTAAAACGTTTGGCTGTGCTCTACAAGTCGCCAGCAACCGGCAATCTCTCATTGAGTGAAGCGCTCGAGGAGCTCGCCTCCTGGGTCAGCAAACGAGCAACTGTTTCAAAGACCTCATCAACAACATTACGCAAGCAGAAAACGCTGGGTAAACCGGCACTCGATATAACGCAATTGAAGGCACTCGACATAAAAGAGGTTGAGAAATTTATAGCTGATGAACGA
Source organism: Nitrospinae bacterium RIFCSPLOWO2_12_FULL_45_22 (assembly GCA_001803565.1). Taxonomy (GTDB): domain Bacteria; phylum 2-12-FULL-45-22; class 2-12-FULL-45-22; order 2-12-FULL-45-22; family 2-12-FULL-45-22; genus 2-12-FULL-45-22. Next base: position 24,462 of record MHDQ01000136.1, read on the forward strand.
AAATCAAAAATCGAACTTATTGAGCTGGCGTCCGCCCGGTTTTCTATTCCACGTTCTCAGTTAAAACGATTAAGGACAGAAGAGGTGCGTGAAACTATCAAGGCTGCGTGCCTGCATGAAGACTCTATAGAAATTATCTCGCAAGAGGCGCGGCGGGAGGGCTTAAATCGCTCTTCCTAATGGGTTAGCTAACAGAACCTTTGTCCAGCTCTATGATGAAGAATACAGGGGTTAGCCCTTGACAGGCTGTTGAAATAGGTAAAATGACTGTCAAGTTGGCAACGGATTTACTCGAACTTAGGGATAATCGGGGGACATAATATCAATTTCTGGCAGGTCGATGACAATAAGGAGTTCGGAAGACACCTTACTTAATTATTCCTCGACTTGCGGATGGAAAGTGCGGAGAAAGAGTCATTTCTTAACATTGGACAGAATGAAAGTTTTGGCCTAACCATTTAATCCAGCCGACCGGGAATAAGCTGGCGGGTTTTTTCATTCAGCCCTGTGGCCCGGCGGCTGAATTCGAACGTTATCCAACGATAAGAGAAGTCATAGAAAAGCACAGGAAGTCAATCTATAAAGGCTGGCATGGATCGTCAAAATCTGAAAAGACTCTACCTTGACAT
>MHDQ01000137.1 GCA_001803565.1 Nitrospinae bacterium RIFCSPLOWO2_12_FULL_45_22
GGTTCCGGAGACCAACGCTCTATCCACCTGAGCTACTCGCCCAACCCTTTATTTTCTTGGGTGTTCAGCCCTTTGTCCTTTTTTTTGGCCAAAAGGTTGACAAAAATTTGCGTAAAAAATTCTTCCATAAATTACTTATGGTCTTCTCTGGGTAAGGAATTATATCACTCAATTCTTTTATGCTCAAGTATTCTTTCTCGATCACTTTGTTCGTAGTTGTTATTTAATGCCTATTCGGGGCTAATTTAATATCTGAAGCTCGTAATTTTCCCAGCCGCTGGATGAATTTTCTAAAAATCTTCCCTGCATTAACTACTTCACTCCATTGGCAAGATAGGATATGGTACCGCCTCTTCCCATCCATAAAGCTGTTATATACTTTTCTCTCATGAGCAATTTTAATACCTTTGTCGCCTGTTCATTTCTTCTTCATAGAGTTTCTGGTACATAATATCCCATTCCCGAGAACCTTCCTCAATCCTTCTGGTATAAGAAGCCAGGGTCTTCCTCACCGCAGCATCTACTTCATCATCTATCTTTAACTCATCAGTTATTATCTTGACAATCCTTAGCCGGACATCATTATCCCCTTTCAAGAGAGTTATAGCCGGACAGCCTTTCAGGTCTTTAACAATTATTTGCGAGATATAATTAACCTTTTCTCTACTTAACCGCATAGTTGTTTGGCATCTTATCCGTAGTATTGCGGATATTTTTTACTATATTCTCTACCTTTAACTTTACTATTTCACTTACCCGGAGTCCAGCCGAATAAACCAGCATCATGATGGCCTTGTGTTTTAGATTAATGTTTTTATGTAATGGGAGAGCTTGCCCCTTCTTTCTTGGGTAAAAGGGAATTTATTAGTTGGTCAGCATATTGCTGTAGAGTTTGGATCTGTCCGGTGCTCAGGTGCCGGAAACGGCCCTGGAGCTTAGTATATTCCGTGACGGGCTTAGGTGACTTGACCTTTTTTGTCAGGCTAAGCACCCCTTCCTCAATCTGGTACAGGGGCCAGAGGTTTGTTTCTACTGCCAATCGGGCTATTTCAATCCCTAGATGGGCCGGGAAGCGCCAGCCCGTTGAGCAGGGTGTATGGGCATGGATATATGCCAGCCCTTTCCGCTCTCTTACTACCTGGGCGGCCTTTTTTAACTTCCGCCTATAATCCTCCAGAAAGGCTACTGAAGCCGTTGCCACATAAGGGATATCATGGGCCGCCATGATCCGGGGCATATTTTTAGACAATAAAGGATTACCTTCACCCAGGCAGGCAACGGGTGTAGTAGTAGTTCGGGCGCCAAATGGTGTGGTGCCACTCTTCTGAATGCCAGTATTCATATAGGCCTCATTATCATAGCAGATATAAATAATCGGTTCCTTACGATCAGCCGCCCCAGACAGCGACTGGATGCCAATATCGGCAGTACCGCCATCACCGGCCATCCCTAAGACCAGATTATTTGTTTTACTCCGCATATCCAGCCCGGCCCTCACCCCCGTTGCTGCGGCAGCGGTAGAGGCAAAAGTGGTCATATAAAAAGGTATTTTTACTGGTGAATGGCCCGGCCACCCCACAGTATTAACTACTGATATGCAGCAAGGGGGCATAATCAGGCAGGTATCTTTACCCAGGGTATCAATAGTAGTGCGGAAGAGCAGGGTAGCAGTACAGCCGGCACAACTGGGTGTGCCTGGGTAAACCAGCCTCTGGGCATTATCCCGTGGAATAACTCCGGTAGTAATTGGTAAAGGAGGCAGGGCCCATTCTACTTCCTTTTCTATCCATCCTTTCCGACCAGCTTCAAGGGCATTTAAGAGGAAGGAATGGATCATCTCTTCGGTAATATCTAATCCGCCTAAGCCGGCTATCAGGCTCAGGATAATGGGGGTCTGTCTCTGTCCATAGAGGGCTGATTTAATGTCCAGGCAGATAATCCCACAACCCCCTCCACCACCATGACTCACATTGCGGTCAATGACCGCTAATGTCTTGACCCGCCTGGCCAAAGCCCTGATCTCTTCGGTAGGAAAAGGACGTAATACCCGCAGTTTTAACAATCCCACGGGTAATCCTTTCTCCCGCATCCTATCCACTACTTCCCGGGCAGTACCGGTCATAGAACCTACGGTTACTATTACGGCCTCTGCCCCTTCGCACCGGTACTCTTCTGCCAGCCCATATCTTCGGCCAAAGCGACTAAAGAATTCCTCCTCTACCTCTCTGATAACCTCCGGTACTTCTTGCATAACCTGGTCAATCTGATAATCGTAATGGATAGTAGCTAATGGCTCACAGAACAACGCCATAGGATCATCAGGGTCTAATAGGGCATGGGTTGGCTGGTATAGAGGTAGGAAGGCATCTACTTCTTCCTGGTCAGGGATATAGACAATTTCCGAAGAGAAGGATAGATAAAACCCGTCTATGCTAACCATAGCAGGTAATAATACCCGCGGGTCTTCGGCAATCCGATACGCCATCAAGATAGTATCCAGGGCCTCCTGGTTGCTCTCGACATAGAACTGCAGAAAGCCAAAATCCCTGGCCGACATCACGTCGGAATAATCTGGGCCACCACCACCCATGGGTGCCCCTAAGGTACGGTTAGCTACGCCAATTACTACGGGCAAGCGCATGCCATGGAGGAAGGTCAGCCCCTCAAACATATAACCCAATCCCATAGAGCTGGTAGCGGTAAAACTGCGGGCACCAGCCAGCTCTGCACCAGTACAGATAGCCAACGAGCTGTGTTCTGATTCTACATTGATGAATTTAGCCTCTAACTGACCACTGGCGACAAAATTAGCTATCTCATCAACAATAGAGGTTTGAGGTGTAATAGGGTAGGGGGCTATTACCTGCACCCGCGCTAATCGAACCCCATGGGCAAGGGCGCTATTACCTGTTATTATCTCTGTAGTAGCCATATAATCCTCATTCCATAATCATGTTAATAGCTTTTTTGGGACATTCGCACGCACAGATACCGCAGCCTTTACAGAAGAGATAATCAATGACTGGCTTTTCTTCTTTCAGGATTATCCCTTCCGGACAATACTCTATACAGCGGCCACAGTCACTACATATTTCTAAGTCTATAATAGGCCGTTCGGTACGCCAACTTCCTGTCTCGCGGGTAGCAAACTCCCGGGTCATGCTAGTAAATGGCAATATCATCTTCCCCCCCGTCACTGGACTTTGTCACATTTACCTGGAGCAACCCAGCTTAACAAATTCTAAATCCTAAGCACTAAACCCTAAATAATATCAAAATCCTAATTCCAAATCTCAGTGTTTACCGTGTCGGTGTCCGTGTTCCGTGACCGTGAATTTTACGGACACGACAAATTGTTTTGAATTTTGGTCATTTGAATTTGTTTAGGATTTAGGATTTCGAGCTTAGGATTTATCTAATGTGACAATGTTATGTTAACTTCTAACCGTTTTATTCGGGCCTTATCGTAAGCAGCCGAGGCCGCTCTAAAATTTAATTCTGCTTGTTTATCATCAGGGAAGTTCTTGTGAATAGCCTCTTTTATAGCTGTAAGAGTAATTATGGGATAAGCCCGGGCAAAGGCCCCTACCATAGTAGTATTGGTAATAGGCGCCCCCAGGATCTCTTTGGCAATATTATTAGCATCTACTACAGCTATTTGGCCTACCTGCTCCATACCAGGCAACTCTTCAGGGAACAGAGGAGAATTGAATATAGCCGTACCACCTGGTTTCAACCCGTTCAGCACGTTAATGACGTGTGGAAGACGGGCATCCAGAACCATTATGCAATCGGGCTGATAGATCTGGGATTTGAGCCGGATGGGCTGCTGATCAATCCTGACGAAAGCTGCTACGGGCGCACCACGGCGCTCGGGGCCATAAAAGGGGTTAGCCCGCACCTGATACCCTTCCAGATAAGCCGCTAAGGCCAAGATATTAGCGGCTGTCACTGCCCCCTGGCCACCGCGGCCATGTAATCTAACACTAAGCATTTCTCCTCCATTTTTGTCCTACGGATAAATACGCTCCATCATCCGGGGGAAAGGTATAGTCTCCCGCACATGCTTGAGCCCACAAATCCATCCGACAGTCCGCTCTATACCGAGGCCAAAACCAGCATGGGGTACTGACCCGTATCTCCTTAAGTCTATATACCACTCGAAGGCCTCTTTAGGTAGGTTCTGCTGCTCGATCTTCTCTAATAATCGCTCTAAATGGTCTTCTCTTTGCGAGCCACCAATAATTTCCCCATAGCCTTCCGGGGCCAATATATCCATATTAAGTACCCGGCCTTCTGCCTCAGGATCACCCTTCATATAGAAGGCCTTGCACTGCCGGGGATAGCGATGGATGATAATAGGTTGGTCATAAATAGTGGATAGAATCGTCTCCTCGTCACCACCAAAGTCTTCTCCCCATTCTATCTTTGATCCTTGTTGTTGCAAATACTTTATGGCCTCGTCATAGGAGAGCCGGGGGAAAGGTGAATTAATCTTTTTTAAGGGAGCCAGATCCCTGTCTAGCGCTTCTAACTCCTTGCCCTTTTTGGTCAAGATGCACTCGACCAAGTATTGGAGCATCTCTTCACTAAAGGCCATAATATAGTCCAGATCAGCATAGGCTATCTCTGGTTCTAACATCCAAAACTCGGTCAGATGACGTCGGGTCTTGGATTTTTCTGCCCGGAAAGTGGGGCCAAAGCAATAGACCTTGCCAAAGGCCATTGCCCCTGCCTCGGCATATAGCTGGCCACTCTGTGAGAGATAAGCCTTGCCGCTATCAAAATATTCTGTCTCAAAAAGGGTCGTAGTACCTTCACAAGCCGCCGGTGTTAGGATCGGGGTATCCAGCAAGATAAACCCGCGCTCATCAAAAAAATCCCTCAGGGCCTTTATGATTTCACTGCGGATACTCAAGATGGCATGCTGACGGCTGGAGCGGAGCCACAGGTGCCTGTGCTCCATAAGGAAGGCTGTGCCATGTTCTTTCAGGGCAATAGGATACTCCTGGGCTATATGGACTGGGATCAGATCAGTAAGGTAAAGCTCATAGCCTCCCGGTGCCCGTTTATCAGCCCGGGCCTTTCCCTGGACGATGAGGGAAGACTCCTGGGTCAGATCATTATATAGTGCAAAGGTCTCTGGTGATATTTCCTTTTCCTCCATTATACCCTGGATAATACCAGTGCCATCCCGGATCAATAAGAAATGGATCCTGCCACTGGACCTCTTATTATAAAGCCATCCCTTAATGATTATCTCTTCATCCAGATGTTGTGCAATATCGCTTATATACACCCATTTCATAATCTTCTCACCGCCAGTCTCTCTATTCTATTTCGCTGGGCTATCCTTTGTCAAATCATAATTTGGTAACAGTTCACAGGGGTCAGGGATCAGTTGTCAGGCAGGCTTTTTCTCAAAGACCTACATGGGCTATTAAACCTTCGCGCGATCTCTAAATATTGATAACCATTCAAAATTTAAAGTCTTTTCCTGAACCCTGGTAACTGAACCCCGCGAACTGTTATCTTACTTCAATGGGGCTTCTTGTCGCTGAGAAAGGTAATGGCCTTATCAACATCCTCTTTCGTTCCAACCAGGAAAAGGATATCATGGGGTTTCAGCATGAATTCTGCCCCTGGATTTGGATAAATACTGTTATCTCCCCTCTTAACCGCAAGGACAGTTGCCCCGGCCTCGGTGCGCAGCTTCAAGTCCCCCAGAGAATGCCCTGCGACAAAGGAATCTTCTTCAATAAAAAATGTTTCCGTCTCGATGTCATAAAGCATCTCGTATCTTTCTAGTAAGGATTTTCGGGGTAGTTCTACGCCCCTCAGCACTTGGTAGTTGTCACTCCGTATCCGGTCTATCTGGTCCAGGATAAAGTTTTTGGGGATATGGTAGTGATGCAGCACCCGGGCAAAGATCTCTATGGAGGTCTCGAACTCTTCAGGAATTACCTCGTTAGCCCCAAGCCCCTTTAGGTCTTCCACCTCAGATGCGTATCTGGTCCTGACAATGATGTACAACTCTGGGTTCCCTCTTCTGGCTGTCTGAACTATCTTCCTGGTGGAGGCGGGGTCTGATATGGCAATGACCAGGAGCTTTGCCGTTTCAAGGCTGGCTTTGTGGAGGATTTCTAGCCTTGTCCCATCTCCATAGAATATGGGTTCTCCCGCCTTTTTCATTGATCGCACGGTGCTAGCATTAAGCTCAATGACTATATAGGGTATCGAGGTCTCCCGCAGGACTCTGGCAAGATTCCTCCCATTAAGGCCAAAACCTACAATTATAACATGGTCTACCCTCTTTCCCGGAATGCCACCCTTTCTGCCCTTATCCCTTATTCGGGCAGCCCTTTTTAAAAGTCTTCTCGAAGAGAGGGAGCTTGAGAGCCAGGGGGAAGCATTCATGATAAAGGGTGTCATGACCATTGTTATGACCGATGCAGAAAGGAACAGTTGGTAGTAATTGCCCGGGATGAGTCCGGCCTTTTCGCCTGCTATAGCCAGGACAAAAGAGAATTCCCCTATCTGGAAAATGCCCAGCCCGGTCTGCATTGCTATCCTCAGTGTATAACCGAGGATTAAGGCAGCCATTAAACCCATGAGCGTCTTAAGCAAGAATATGGCCAGCACTATAGGGATAACTAATGAGAGGTTAGAGATCAAAAAGCCAATGTCCAAAAGCATACCGACCGATATAAAAAATATTCCAGTAAAGCTATTGGTGAAGGGTAAGATATCTGCCATAGCCTGATAAGCATATTCAGATTCAGAGATCACCAGGCCCGCGAGAAAGGCACCAAGGGCAAGGGAAAGACCAAACCTTGACGTCAGTAGCGCTGTCCCAAGGCAGAGGAAGATGATGGTTATTATGAAGAGTTCCCGGCTCCTGGTATGAACAATCTGGTGTAGAATACGGGGTACCAGCCAGTTAGCGCCAAAGATTATTGTGCCTATAATGATGACTGCCTTGGCCATAGTTACGATGAGCGCTATCAGACCATATCCTCCAGCGAGAACTGGCACCAGGAGCATAAAGGGGACTATACATAAGTCCTGAAAGATTAGTATGCCTACCATCAATCTGCCGTGGGGAGTATCTATCTCTCCACGGTCAGAGAGCATTTTCAAGACTATGACCGTGCTGCTTAAGGCGATGATAAACCCGATAAAGACAGCAGACCTTATATCCTTTATTAAAAAATAGGTTACTGTAGCTGTGGTTGCGATAGTGAGAGAAACCTGGGCTAACCCACCGCCTATAACGGTAGAGCGGAACCTCAGGAGCTTCTTCAGGGAAAATTCAAGTCCGATAGTAAATAGAAGTAAAATTATACCGATCTCAGCCAGGAGCTCTACCTCATGAATATCGTTGATAAATCTAAACCCGTGAGGGCCAAGGCATATCCCGGCAATAAGAAACCCAACAATAGGGGGTAGCCTTAGTCTATGGAGAATAAAGACTACTGTGGCAGAGACCCCAAATATAACTACCAGGGATTTAAGGACTTCAAACTCTTCCATACCCGGCAAAACTTCTCAAAAACTTGAATAAAAATATAGTGAACGATAAAATAAAGTCGTCATTGCTTCGCTCTGCTCGCAATGATACGCTAATGTTACAAAAAAAGAAATATTACTGGCAAATGTGCATCCTTCATTTTGCCCAAAAAGTAGTTAACACTTTTCGTCAGTAAAATTATTTTGCTAATTTACCACAGAGCACACAGAGATCACAGAGATACGTACATCGTAAGGAGTGAGAAGTGAGGTGTAAGGGGGTGAGGAGTTATCGCTTTACGCCTTACTACTAACGCCTTACGGCTTTTTGCGTTTGTGGTGAAGGGTTAAAAAACTATCGGAGGTCATAAACATTATGATGAACCGTATCTTAGGACTAGATATGGGAGAAAAGTTTATTGGTGTGGCGGTGAGTGATCCATCAAAAAAGATTGCTTGCGGCCTCGAAACTTACCAGAGAAAAGGGTTAGAAAACGACCTGGTTTATCTCAAATGTCTCATAGAACAGTATGAAGTGGAATGCATTGTAGTCGGGTTACCTAAACAAATGGATGGCAGCATAGGTTTACAGGGAGAAAAAATCCTTGCCTTAGTCAACCAGCTAAGAGAGACCCTTCCCTGCCCGGTATTGACCTGGGATGAAAGACTAACAACCATCTGGGCAGAGAGAACCTTATTAGAGGCCGATCTCAGCCGAAGAAAACGAAAAAAGGTGATCAATAAGTTAGCTGCCCAACTTATCCTCCAAAACTATCTGGACTATCGAGCTGCTCATTGAGGGAGATTAAGCAGCCTTTACCAAATCTTCGGATTTATACTTCGGAACAAGCCCCTTCTTTACCTTTTGTCTTAAAGAGCGGATACCTACCACCGCCGCTAATCCAAAAGATAGTAAAAGGGATAGACTAGCCACCAGATTGTTTATGGTTAGCAACGTCTGGTTTGCTGGAAAGCTATATAGATTTTCCATCTCTCTCCACCTCCTCCAGGGAACATTCCCTTATCAGCCGTCAGCTTTCAGATGAATCAATCGTGAGGCGTAAGGAGTAAGGAGCAAAAACTGTGCCATCTAACGGGCAAGGAGTAGAGATCAGACCCAGTGCGGCTAAAGAGACATATAGGCTTTTACCCAACCGGGCAAACTGTTAACTTATAGGTTAACATTGCTAAGGGTTAGTTTACCATGGTTAACATCTGGGGTTAGTTTTTCGTGATGCCGAATTTCTTCATCCTCTTCCAGAGACTCACTCGGCTAATACCGAGGGCCTGGGCAGTTTTGGTGCGGTTCCAATTGTGTTTTTCCAAAACGACCCGCAAATGGTCTTTTGGTGAAAGGGTTGAAGAAGAGGACTGATCTTTGGGCAGCAAATCCCTTTCCGATGAGATGGTAGGGGGATGGTTCTGGTCTTTGGGTTGTATTACTTCTATAGGTAGGTCTTCTAATTTTATTTCAGGAGCATCAGTAACTACAAAGGCATATTCCAGGGCATTTTCCAGTTCCCGTATGTTTCCGGGCCAGCTATAGTTCAAAATAGTCCTCATTACCTCTGGGGAACAACCGTAGACCTGTTTGTTATTCTCTTGATTAAATTTTTTAATGAAATGATCTACCAGGAGGGGGATGTCATCTTTCCTTTCTCTTAAAGGGGGGACATGGATAGGGAATACCTTGAGGCGGTAATAGAGGTCCTCTCTAAATTTCCCTTGATCAACTAATTGCATCAGGTCTTTGTTAGTAGCCGAGATTATCCTCACATCAATTTTAATGGGTTTATTATCCCCCACTCGCTCAAATTCCTTTTCCTGTAATACCCGTAGGAGTTTCATCTGGATTAACGGGCTGATATCCCCGATCTCATCCAGGAAAATGCTCCCACCATTAGCCGCCTCGAACCGACCGGCATGATCTTTGATCGCACCGGTAAAGGCCCCTTTCACATGACCGAATAGTTCGCTCTCCAGGATAGTTTCGGAGAGGACTGAGCAATTGACTTTTACTAAGGGGTAGTCCTTACGGCTGCTCAGGTAGTGGATAGCATTAGCTATAAGCTCTTTGCCGGTACCACTTTCTCCCTGGATAAGGACTGATGCATTACTATTAGCGGCCTTTTTAATCAGATCATATAGATTGAGCATCTTATGGTTTTTACCCACTATATTCTCGAAACTATATATCTTTTTTAGCCTGGATTGCAGGTCTGTGATCTCTTCTTTAATCTTCTTGAGGGAAGTAATATCGGTTATATTTTCTATCCCACCAATAGCCTCTCCTAGTTTATTTTTAAGGATGCGGGCATTCTTTAGGATAATCACTTCCCTACCGTCTTTTGCCTGGAAGGTACATTCCTTATTTTCGATATAGCCCAGAGAAAAGAGCCCACATTTCATTATACCAGTATCACAGGAGGGGCCTTTACAGGTCTCTCCCTCAAAGATATTACAATGTTTTCCCAGGGCTTCCTCTTTGCTGTATCCGGTGATCCGCTCGGCCCCTTTATTCCAATAGGTGATCCTACCAGACAGGTCTACGGTAAAGAGACCATCGGCCATAGTATCCAGAATGGTCTCAATATTTTCCTGCAAAAATTTTAAATCCTCACTCAAGCTTAAAAAAACCCTCTACTAAAAATAGCCTTTCAATATGTTTTAGCGACCCTTCTTGTCCCTTCGTGGCTAATTAGTTAGCTCAAATCTTAAGGGATGTGGAAAGGAACGGGTGTAAAAGAGAGAATAAATATAATGATCCCAATGATGCCCAATATCTTCCTATTCCTATCCAGGGGTGTTAGATGATCTAAAGGCTGTGGGTGCCGCAGGCCAAAGAGACTAATCAACAAGACCCCCCAGACAAACCAACCCGGCCATTGAAAGCCCAGATATATCAACCCACAATAAGTCCCACTGGCAATCAGCTTATGCCTCTTCCGGAATAGAGAATAGGTTATATGACCCCCATCCAATTGACCTACCGGTAAGAGGTTCAGAGCAGTTACAAACAGACCTATCCACCCAGCAAAGGCAATGGGATGAAGGATGATAGTATGGCTTTCACTCGTTACCCCTAAAACCCAACGGGTCAATAAAGAGAATATGATTGAGGCTCCCAGAGAAATACCCGTCCCCCCGGCATCGCCGGTGGTCAAAGTAACCTCAGAGAGTTTCAATCCCATTATTATTACCGGGATAGCGATAATAAAGCCGGCCAGGGGGCCCGCTATACCAATATCTAGCAGGACATTTCTATTGGGCAGAGGTGATTTAATCTTAATAAATGCCCCAAAGGTACCCAAGAAGGTAGGGGCGGGGATAAAATATGGTAGCGTTGCCTTCACCCCCCTTTTATGGGAGACTATAAAATGACCCAATTCGTGGGCACCTAAAATAAGGATTAGGGTAAGGGAAAACGGGAGTCCACGATAAATAGAGAAAGGTTCTTTCAGAGGATTAATGCCACTCTGCATAGCCCCAGC
>MHDQ01000138.1 GCA_001803565.1 Nitrospinae bacterium RIFCSPLOWO2_12_FULL_45_22
ATTATTTATCAACTTAAGGATGTATCTTTGCCCTCCGCTATTCAGGGCCTTGCGGATCTGGCCTAAGGAACCACAGAGCCTGATCTTGCCCTGGTCGATGATAGCCATCCGGTCGCACAACTGCTCTGCCTCTTCCAGGTTATGGGTAGCCAGAAAGACCGTCTTCCCATTTTCCAATACCAGCTTATTCCGTAAGAATTCCCTGAGCTTGTGCGCAGCTATCGGGTCCAGGCTCTTGGTCGGCTCATCCATTAAAAGTGTGCCTGGATTAGTCAGGAGTGCCCGGGCAATAGAGAGCCGTTGCCGCATACCGGTGGAATAGTCCTTGAACATCCGGTCAGCATGATCTTCCAGCTCCACCTGCTGTAATACTTCTTTTACCCTACCCTGGGCTTCTGCCCGGGAGAGGTTATTCAGCGTAGCAAAGAAGATCAGGTTTTGTCGGCCCGTGAGGCGCCAGGAGAAGCTCCTTTCATCACTGACCACATAGCCAATAGCCCGCCTGATCTCCCTGCCATTCTTCACAACATTGTATCCATGGACATAGGCCTGCCCTGCATCAGGCAGGATCAAGGTGCATAGGATCTTTATCAGGGTAGTCTTACCGGCCCCATTGGGTCCTAGCAGACCGAACAATTCCCCCTCCTCTACCTGGATACTTACCCGATCCAGGGCCAGGACTTCCTTCCGCTGGAAGGGATGGAAGACTAAATCCCCATAGCCTTTGGCCTGCAAAAACCGCTTGGTTAAGTCAATAGTCTCAATAGCAAAACCCATCGAGTATTATCCTTTAAGCAGGATGAATAACGCAATCTATATTTAATCTCCTCTAGGCCCCTTCTTACCGGAGAAGGCTCTTTTTTGTTGGCTTGGCCCCTCATAGGCTACAAGAGAAAAGCAAGGATTCCTCTTTATAAAGGTTTTCTGAACTGATAGAGATATTGACAAACCGATAAAAAACTAATATAGAATAAGAAATGAAAGAAGATAAAATTTATCATAAGGCTAAGACTAACCCTTATGGACTTCGATTCAATGAGTTTTGTAATCTTATCGAGGCCTTTGGATTTATCCATCGCCGTCAAAAAGGTAGCCATGTCATTTATGGTCGGCCAGACATCCCGGAATTTGTTAATATTCAGAGCGATAGAGGAAAGGCTAAAAGTTATCAAGTTAAGCAATTCTTGCAACTTATTGAAAAATATGATTTAAGGATGGAGGAATAGGAGTGAAAAGAAAATTTAAATATCGTATAGAAGTAAGCTATAGCCAGGAAGATGATTGTTACATAGCTATAGTGCCTGAGCTGAAGGGATGTAATACATTCGGTGATACACCGGAGGAGGCGGTAAAAGAAGTAGAGACAGCTATTGAGCTGTGGATTGAGCTTGCTAAAGAAATGGGACGGGAAATACCAGGGCCAGCCTCCAAACCTTATATCTTCTCGCATTAACCTATAATCCTACTATCTTCCAGGAAAATAAAATCTCCAGACGTGCCATTCCTTTCTTTATGATGTCACCTGGTAAGCTGCCCACCCGGTCTTTCCTGAAGATTTATTAGTGTTACTAATCGACCTTTTTAGTGTAACTAATACTATCCCTTCTGAGCTTTCAGCTCAATGATAAAGCCGCTGAAGGCGGCCAGGCAATCTACCAGAATATCTCGTAACTGGAATGAACGGAATGGGACCGTGGACTGATAGAACTCATCCATCACACCATAGAAGCAGGTAAAGATCAGGGTAGTAATCAGGCCTACCTGCCTCATCTTATTACCCTGCTCTTGATGGATAAATACCCCTTTAGCCAGTTGGAAGAGGACAAAATAGAGGAAGAAATGGGCCGGGTATTGGACAGAATCACCGAATACCTGCTTCAGGAAAGAAAATTTCTTTACAATAAGAGCAGCCGAGGGTGTAGATAGGTAGAAGATAAATACCATCCACCCCATAGTGGCCAGTAAGGATATCACGGTGCGATAGCGTAGCCATAAAAGCTTATCCACAAATAGACTCTATCGGCGAAGTCCGAAAAGCATTAACCCACATCCAGGGCGACCAATCTCAGGTAGCACCTAAGCAAGGGCATCCTAAGTTCACCATTGCTACTGCCCAACGGTAGCAGATACAGGCTCTGGATATCTACTGGAATCTTACATTTTGCCTTCGGCAAATCCTTATCCGCTAAGCATCTTTCATTGCTACCGATGGATTCAGGATTAATGTAATTTAGCGGTGTTGACTCCCAGAATCAGGATCTGTTCCTGAAAAAGGGTAGCCTGAATTGAGCAACCGCCCACCCAGGACACCCCCCCTTTCAGTATCCCACCCCGGAAGTTTAGCCACCAGATAACCAGTTATTAACTGCATCGATAATAAAGCTACCTACGTCATCGCCGCTACATGCACATGTACCGGCTAGTGAAGTAGCTTCCAGCCGCTCAGACTTAATCTCTGGCTTGACATATTTTCGTTTCATATCTTCACCTCCTCTCAGGCGGGATGGCCCCCTGGCATAGCCAGTGGGCTTGCCGGCAGTATCCTGCCGAACACTGGAAGATATCTCCCTTTTCCAGATAATTTACCCCCAGGCAGGGGGTACAAAAAGGCAAGATATCACACTGAACACATTGCGAAAGATTCGATAAGCTAGCAGCCCTTATTTGCTTTAATACCTCTGGAGGAGCTGTCTGCCAGATATCCCTAAAGCTATTTTTTCGCAGGCTCCCCAGACCGCTGGGAATCAGCACGCAGGGATATACCAATCCCTGGGGAGAGATACTGCATAAGGATCGGCCGGCATTGCAAAAATCCTTTTTGCTAAGTTGAGATTCCGACAAACTTTTGCTGCCTGCCTGCCCAAGGCTCAATCTCTTACCAGTTGCCCATTGAGACAGGTACCTCTTCCAATCCTCTTCAGAAATCTGGTACTGTAGCGGATTCCGGGAGCCATCTACCTTTGGAATAACCATAGGACCGATGCTAAACCTTGCCCCTAATCTCCGGGCTATATCCTTTAGCCCCTCATATTCATGGATATTCTCTCTCATCATGGTGCTCTTAATAACAGTAGGTATCTGCTCCCTTTGCAGGAGACCGAGGGCATTTATCGTTCTGATGTAAGAACCAGATACCCCGGTAATCGCATCATGAACTTGGGGGCTGGCCCCATAGAGGCTAATCTCCACCTGGGTAATCCCTATCTCTTTCAGGCATTGAACTATGGACGGGGTTATAAAAGTTCCGTTGGTAAGGAGGATAACGACGAAATGCTGCCCGGCAAACCGGATTATCTCTGATAAATCCTCCCGGAGGAATATCTCTCCCCCGGACAAGGCCAGACTGACCGTTCCCATCTCCTGGAGTTGTTTCAGGATATCGATAATTTCCGGATAGGTGAGCTCATCCCCCTCTTCCTTATCTACGACATAGCAATGGCAGCAATCCAGATTACAGCGGTGAGTCAACTCGAAATGGACCCCCCAGGGTAAACAGAACTCCCTATATTTATTCTGTATAGCAGTAATCAAGCTAGCCGGCATATTTTTATCTCACAAGTGGGGCTATTTTCTGTCAGAAAAGACCGTAACTCAACCCTTCAGGGTTGATCAGTCAGAGTCTGCCCTGGGCTTGTCGAAGGGGCTAAAGCCCTGAGTTACGCCTACTTCATGACAAAGAATACCCCCACCCTATTTTTCCTACAAGCTTTCGATGAGGTGCCAGAAGCTATTGTCCTGCGTAAAATGCAGCTCATAGCAAGGTATTTTATTGACCAGCCCGGAGACGAGCCTTAATACCTCTGAGATAGCTTCTATTCGATTATCAGAGAAATTAGCGGGATAAAAGAGAAGGGGAAAGAGTTTTATACCTGCATCTATACCCTTAATCCTCTGGACATAAGAGATATTATCCTTTCTAAGGATAAATATCCCCCTCAGCTTCTTAGTCAAATCAGTAGAGGCATAAAAATCGCCCTTTACAGGTGTCCCTTTCAGCCAGTATTCCCCGTTGATGTTACTAATAAGGACCAGTTCGTCGTTAATCGCAATACCTTCTGGATGAGACAATCTGGATATTGTTGTCTTGCCACTGCCCGATGGGCCGGCAAAGACATAACCTTTATCATCTCTGATAATACCGGCTGCATGTAAAAAAACACTATCCTCCTGCCCCTTTTTTAAGATATAAAAGGCGCTTATCAGCAGAGACAAAAGGTAAGCAGGGTGGAGGGGGTTAGCTGCCTCTTCAAATAACACCTTGATTTTCGTTCCCCCACGGCGGAAATATCCCCTAACCCCTCTATCCCCATAGCCGATTTCTTGCCACTCGGGGTCGCTCAGGATTTCTGCACTCTTGACACGTCCGGCTGGCAAAAATCCTATCTCAAGGCTGATCTGGGGCTTATGATTATGATCAGGTAAGATAAAAGAGTTTCGTAGACTCTTGATAAAGGGTTCATTAATGGATATTATCGAAAAAGACACCCCACCAAGCTCCAGGTCAATCCGATTATTCTCTTCCCCAGGCATATATTATCTCCTGGTAACAGTTAACAGGGTTCAGGAAAAGACTTTAAATTAGTAACAGGTATAGGCAGAGGCATAGGTAGAGAATTTCCTGTACCTCTACCTCTTCTTATTTGGAGATTGCGCTAAGGGTTAAATGCCCGTGAAGGTCTTTGAAGAAAAGCCTTTCTGGCCTGTCTGCCAAGGCACAGGCAGGAATGTCATTCCGAGCGAAGCGAGGAATCTTGTATTTTAACGGTATAGAAGATTTCTCCCTTTGGTCGAAATGACAACTTTATTTGGTCGTTTACTATAAGTTATATGCCTTTATACATCCAGATTAAGTTACCTGCTTTTTATACATCCGTAACTCAGGGCTTTAGCCCTGACAGGTCAACCCTAAAAGGTCGAGTCACTCCCTTTTTACGTTCTCCTTAAACTCAACCACCCCTTTTTCAGAAAGGATACGGATAAATTCAGCGGTATCCTGCCGGGCTGTGCTCTCTTCTACCTCAAATTCCTGGCATATCTTCAAGATAATCTCTTCTACCGTCATAGCGCCATCCGCGCAGTTCCAGATTTCAGTCCCTACTTCATTTAAGACATGGAACCATTCCCCATCTTCGCCTATGATAATGGTTTCACCGTCTACTACTCTCCAGATACATTTCGATCGTTTTATATACATAAAATCTTCTTCCTCCCTTTTACTCTAATGTCCTGGCCAGGCAGCCCTTACTAATATAGCTACCATGATCCTATGCGCCGATAAGACAGGTTTCTTTGCGGCCCGATATAGCCATTTAAAAAATACTAATTCATACTGCCCATTAAGCCTTTGCTGGAAGTATCCCAGCCTTCTTCCAAGCAGATAGGCGCCATAAAAATAGACAGCAAATAGACGATTAATCAGTCCCCCCCAACCCCTATCTATCCTTAGAAGGTTATATTCCCCTCTTTTAATAGCCACCACCTTGCCCAGTACACTACTGGCCGGGATCTGCACCGCTATACTTCCTCGATCGCCTTTCTGCCAGAAAAAGAGCCCCTCATCGTCCCTATATTTGCCGATCACCCGATGGGTAATGAAGGTGCCGTCTTCTGAGAAGACAATAATATCACCGAATCTTATCTCTCCTGCAGGAACCCGTTGGGCCAGCACCCGATCGTTTACCTCAATCAGGGGCATCATGCTGCCCGAGGTGATACGGAACCAGGCCTTCCCATTTCGGGCAAAATACTCTGCCCAGAGTTCCTTAATCATCTCTTTAGGCAGAGAAAACCCGTTCTTTTTCTCACCAATGTTCAGCATAAACTCCATCCGCAAATTAACAATTGACCCTTTTTCCCTTTGACAGGCACAACTATATTATATATTCTAAATACATAGTATAACCCATTTAGGGAGGTGCATTATGGATACGGTTCGTTAAATATTACTCTGCCAAAAGAACTGGCCCGGCAGTTAGATAAGTTGGTTGGATCCAGAAAAAAGAGTCGTTTCATCACCGAAACCCTGACCCAAAGGATAAAGCAAATTCAGCATGAAGAACTTCAGAAACTTTTGGAAGAAGGCTATCGTGCCACCAAACAAGAGGGCCTTGCTATAGCAAAAGAGTTTGAACCCATAAAAATCTTCGGAAGATCTATCCCTTTGAGGTATTCTTACCTATTTCTCCTTTAACTCATTAATGATCCTCTCAAACTTCTTCATTATCTGTTCGATAGACATTTCAGGAGTTTTCTCATGTCGCTCTGGGTACTCAATGGGATGATAATGCCAGTTGTCCAAATTATCTATACCGAAAATGCGATCTTTATCCTTGATCAAAGCAAAATCAACGCGTCTTTTTCTATAGCCATAGAAAATGTCGATAAATAGAGAGGAAGTAATCATAACCCTAACTTTTAGTCTTAATACGTTAAATTCATTTAACTCAACTTTAGCAGAAGGGAAGTACCTCTTGATGCTCTGTTCCACTTCCTGGAGGAATTCCTTAACTGAAATGAACATTACTTTTGAAATATCTCCTCCTGGATGTTGCGCAATTGAGAAAGGATCAGGGTGTGTTCATCATCGAGGCTTTCCCACTCCATATAATCTCGCTCAACCGGATGAGAGTATTTATCAGGGATAAGGTTACTTTCCCAGGCATCTTTAAATTCATTGAAACTCATGCCATATTTGCTTTCAAAGGAATAAATTCGGTCTAAACAAGCCCTCAAACTTTGCTTCAAATCGCTAACTACCAGATGCATTAATTTATCATCTATTGTTTCCCCTTCTATATATTCTAAGGCTGATTTCACGGCTTTTGGAATGTTATTTATTTCCACAACCTTATCTCCTTCTTAAAAGGCTACCGTCTTTTTGTGAAATTTCGGAAGTTTTCTGATGTTGATTTGGATTCCAAATAGGATGATAATGCCATTCAGGTAGATTATCAATACCTAAGTTTATCAGTGGCGATGAGTGTTTATCTGATTTCATCCGTGAAGACATTTGTAATCCCAAGAATGTCGATCTGTCAGGCTAGTGAGTAATAGTATAACAAGGAGTTCCACTCTGCAGCTACATTGCAGCAGATGAGCTTGAGTTTCTCGCTTATTTTTTTTGTAACCGTTCACCCGGTTCCCTTTGGGTGCTGCCACTAAGGCACAAAAAGACCATGTAGCCGCAGGGCCTTGCCCTGCTAAGATGGCAGCGTAAGACGCTGCTGCTACCTTTCCTTAGTGCTTTGATGGCTGAACGGGTACTTTTTTTTTAAACCCGTGAATTTACCGAAGATTATATTTTAGAAATTCAATTTTGAGCCATTGTAAACCGTTATAAAAACGTAATAGCACAACTCTCAATATTGTCATTTCGACCGAAGGGAGAAATCTTTGTTTTGCCGATAGCAGAAATCTTTACCCTTCAGAACACAGGTCGTTCCAGGTTGGATTAATCTGATTAACCAATTGGTTCTTTTTCTCCCTTCGCCAGTTACTTCAACTCCGCTTCAGTACAAGCCTTAATTTCTTTTTCCCTAGCAATAGCTGCAGTTACATCACTTTATTGTTCCAGTTTGTTAGCAAATAAACATAATAACCTTCTGCCATAGACGTTTAAGATTTCTCCCGGAGTTTACCCTGAGCTCCAATAAAAGATTCCTCGCTTCGCTCGGAATGACAGGGGCGAAGGGGTCGGAATGACATTATTCATACCTTTTGTTAAAAATAAGCGAGAGACCCGTTCTTTTTCTCACAAATGTTCAGCATAAACTCCATCCGCAAATTAACAATTGACCCTTTTTCCCTTTGACAGGCACAACTATACTATGTATTTTAAATACATAGTATAACCCATTTAGGGAGGTGCATTATGGATACGGTTCGGTTAAATATTGCTCTGCCAAAGGAACTGGCCCGGCAGTTAGA
>MHDQ01000139.1:0-2774 GCA_001803565.1 Nitrospinae bacterium RIFCSPLOWO2_12_FULL_45_22
AAACATAATCTGGCCCACTGATCTCTGGCTTAGTCCTTCCATCATTGGTAGGGCCTTGGGAACTAAAGGACTCCTGCGGCCCGGTTGTCCAAAACCAGTAGCCAATGGCGGCAACGGCCATTACCCCTGCAGCATCTGCCGGGTTAGATAAACTACTCGAGGCAACCGCTGGTGTTAAGTCATGGTTCCAACTATATACCTCCAGTTGATGATTTGATGTAGCATTGTACTTGTAGATAGAAAGATAGTAAGTGCCGGTATTGGGTACGGAATAAGAAATTGATTCTGTTGGCGATTGCGTCCCCGTCTGGCGGTTCAGGCTTGATGCGAGGACCTCGGTTAATGAACTATTATAAAGATAGAAATCATAATCCTGATTGGTAGTGGGCCAGGCATTCCATGTAATAGCGACTTCAATGGTGTCACCAGCCGTTGCTGAAATATTTATCGTCTCATCATTAGCTGATACATTGTGCCACCCATCACCATCAGAATCTGTAAAAGTCCCTTCATAATGCCCCTTTGCAGCATTTCCTATTGAATTAACCCATAAAATACCATTTGAATAGGCCTTATCGGCTGTGCAGACCGGGTTGACGTTATAACACTCCCCACGATAAAAATTGGTGTTCGACCATGCGACAGAGTGATTTATTATTTTAATCCCATTGCTGATACAGTAGTCTTTAGCATCCTTCAAATCCAATCTGTCATCAATCTTTATAAGGTAAAGCTGGGCCCCAGGGGCCATGTCGTAAACCACCTCAGCAACACCTGTTCCATGTTTACCTGTCTCTAAAGAAAAGTCAGTTGATACGCAACTTATACCTGTACAATCGACCTTTACCACATTGCTTGGTAGTTCACCGCTGGATATAGCGGAAGATAAACCAGCAAACCCTAAATCTATTACCGCAACCTTTACACCTGAACCGGTATACCCAGCAGAATGATAAGAGGAAGCCCCGGTCAAACTCACCCCCTGGCTCTGAGTTAATGGTACGGGTCTGTCTGGCAGTCTAATATATGAGATCGCTTTGACATCAGCTATCTGTCTCAGCCTATTAATCGGGACATCTGCCTTTAATACATTATCAGCACTTTTGATAATATTAGCTCCATAGGCACGGAGTAATTTTTTATCAATTGCATCAGTAGTTTTACCAATCTCTGAGATCAAAAATACCGTGACTTTATCTTGGTCTTTGACTCTTATATCTCTCTTCATCGCAAATTCTTGTCCTGTCACTGTATTTTTTTCATATTCTTCTTGTAACTCTGTCAGAACGCTTTCTAGTTTAGGGTGTATTCCTTTTTTTTCTGAGACCATATTCAATCCTTTAGCACTGGCAACCGAGGCGAAGGAAATAGTTAGCAGCAAGATTGTGGTGGTACCAAATATCGGCAGCAACTCTTGATACCTGTTACCATACATCTTTTTTTCTCCTATGGCTTTGTGGGTTTGTCGGGGAGGCTAATTGACCAGATAATAGGTTCCTTTGACAATGGAATTAGTTTATCTATGGGGACCAGTGCTCTTAATAAATTGTTCGATGTTTTCTCGATATCTATATTGAGGCTTTTAACTAATTTTGACCTATCTAATTTTGTAGAAGATGGATCCATGTAGATAAATACTCTTACCTTTCCTTCCTGTAAAAAAATGTTATGGTTCTTTGCAAAATTCTCTCGGTCTGGTGATATAGCTAGTTCATAAAGAATTGAAGTAAGCTTTAACTCCTTTGGAGGTTTTTGCTTCTCCAATCCCTCTGGAGGTGGGCTAAGTTGTTGAGCAAATAGCAAATATACAAACAGGTATTGGGAAAATAGGAAATATACTGTGGGAAAACGGGTGCTTTTCTTTTTTATACCACTTTCCATGTATGCCTTAACCTTAAAAAGGTTATTTTATGGCGAATTAGGGGTAACTTCTTGGGTACCAAATAGCCAAAACACAGAGTGAATAGGGGCCTATTGCGGGGTAAATAGAGAGATTTAACCATTTCCCTACCCTCCAATTTCAATTAAGGAAAGGATAGATTTATGGGCTTTTGGAAGATTTTCTTGGGTGCAATATCTGAAAGTTTTTATATCAGGTCTTAGAAACCGTGTCAACAAAAATCTTGGTGGCGATTAGCCAATAACTCGGTAGTAACTACCCCCCCTCCCTGGCTTTCCAGTCCCGATAGAGGGTAGGACTAAAATCTTGTTTACATTCAAGGCATGAGTCAGGAAGGAATTTTGCAGACAAGATAAATAGGTTTGCCTCAGGAGGTCATAAGCATTATAATAAGTTCCAGGTGGTAACTATTCTTGTAAGGATAATAGCAAAGGATAAGCAATGAAAAAGACAGTAAAAAAACGATATATTGTAGATGAGAAAGGCAAAAAAACAGCCGTAATTATCCCTATAAAAGAATACCAAAAAGTGGTAAAAGAGCTGGAGGAATTAGAAGATATCCGCCTGATAGAAGAAGCCAAGAAAGAACCCTCAAGGCCTTTTAGTGAGTTTGATAAAGAGCTAAAGGAAAAGGGCCTTGTATAAGCTCTATATAAAGCCCAGGGCCGAAAAAGATATCTTAGCTTTGCCTAAAGATTATATTCCTCTCATTAGAACAAAGATCCTCTCCTTAGCCAATGATCCATATCCTAAAGGCTGGAAAAAAATTAAAGGTAAGCCTAGTTGCTGCCGTATACGACAAGGTCCCTATCGGATATTATATGAAGTAGACCAAGATAATAATATCCTTACTATCCTAGCTGTCCCCCATAGA
>MHDQ01000139.1:2786-8815 GCA_001803565.1 Nitrospinae bacterium RIFCSPLOWO2_12_FULL_45_22
AGAGGAAAAGCATATAGGGATTAACCCTCACTCTTTCCCGCATTGTGCCACCGTTTGCCCATTGGCCCAAATAGCCCCGTTGTTACCTAGGGCAATGGGGGGTAAGGTGGGTCAGATCATTTCCTGGCCTTCTTGGGCCGTTTTTTGTAGCTTCTTTTCCTGGGTATCGCCGATATATTCCATAATATATCCCCTACTTGGCAATCAAGGGCCTGTATTACCTCCATATTATATAGGGCGGTTATTGTTTCCAATAAAACAGGGTGCGTTACACAAAACTACCCCTAGGATTATACCTAAAAAAATAACGAGCACGAAGATTATATTTTTCCCTTGACATGATGTTACTAAAGTATTATAATTTAATTACATTTGTAATTATAAAATGAGGTAACCATGTTCAGTAAAGAAAAGTTAAAAAAGATTAGAACCGAGAAAAGGCTTACCCGGAAGAAACTGGCCGAGATAACAGGTCTCCATTTAATGACCATAGCCTCTTATGAAGCCGGGACAAGAGAACCTAAAGCGGAACCATTAAGACGGATAGCAAAGGCCTTTAAATTAAGTATGGAAGATTTTTTTGATGATGAGGAAGAACCCATTGAGGTAAGACCTCTGGAGCCCATAGTAGAGAAGATAAAAGAGGTAGCAGAAAGACGGCGGCTGACCCTGCCCAAGGACATTTATCCCTTGTTCTTGTTCCAGGAGGCCCTAGGGATAGAGGATAATGAGGTATTTGCCCATATCCTATTAGCTTTGGCCAGGGGTAGGATAATAGAGCTTATCCCGATATTTCCTCGTGACATCAAAGAAGGGATGAAGGTCTACCAGGTACCAGAATTAGGTAAAAAGAAGTATTATTCATTCACCATGACACAAAGGGGATAGGGAAGCTAGCCCCGACAAGGGTAGGTTAAACCTTGGTACCTATCTTTCCCCTTTACTCACAAAAGCCAGGGTAAAAACCCTAACCAGGGAGGGATCATCATGGCCTACCTTAGAAGCTACCACACCCAAAAAGGTATTAAGTATCTTATCCGTGAAGGCAGCAAAGATATAGCTAACCTGGGATATTGCACCAGAAGGGAAGCAGAAAAGTCCCTTAAGCAGGTATCCCAGGAGATAGCCAGACAGAAGCTTAACCGTAAATTTCACTTAAGGGATGACAAACTGCTATTTTCTGATTATCTGGATATCTACATTGACAATTATCTAGGCCGGAAAGCCCCTGAGACCAGGATATCAGAGCTTAAGGCCATAGCGAAATTTAAGAATTTATTTGGTCATATACCCCTAGCAGAATTACAGAAGGCAGACATAGAGCAATATATAAACTGGCGCCTTGCCTACAAAAAGAAAAACGGCGACCCTGTTTCCCCTAAGTCTATCGAGGTAGAATTAGGCTACCTCAAACTGATACTCAATAAAGCCGTTGACGACGCATATCTAAATGTTTCACCTTATAAACCCAGCATAAAGGCCCCGAAAATAGATAAGCCTCTCCCCAGGTTCTTAACTGTTCAGGAATGTCAAACCTTGCTGGATACTTGCAGTGCACATCTAAGGTCAATACTTCTCTTAGACGTCCTTACTGGATTACGCAAAGGGGAATTGTTACGGCTTAAATTCTCTGAGATAGACTTTGACCGGAAGGTAATAGCAGTAGTATCTGAGCCTAACAGGCACACCAAAAACAGACGGAGCCGGTTGATTGACCTTCATCCTACAGCATTAGAAGAGTTAAGATTTCTGACCACTAATTGGCCCCACCCATCCCTTAATAAATATCTACCCAGGCAGAAACATCAAATAGAGTATGTTTTTTGCCATGAGGATGGTAACCCTTTTAAAGAGATAAAGAGGTCCTTTGGCAGAGCAAAAAGAATAGCGGGCTTGGAGGGGATTAAATTCCATGACCTTAGAAAAACTTTTGTCTCCTGGCTAGCCCAAACAGGCACTCACCCAAAGGTAGCCATGATGCTAGCCGGTCACTCTGATGTAAAAATAACGATGGATGTCTATACAGGAATAAGCAGGGATGAAATGAAGCAAGCAATAAACAGCTTACCAAGTTTTGATAGCAGCAAAAAATTACGGGTGATAAGCGGCTAAAAGAGACCCCAGAGGTATCAGATAGGCAGATCGCTAAAGGACTAGGTATAGGTAGCCACCATACCGTTACAAACGTGAGAGAAGAACTAGAGACATGTGGGCAGATTGCCCACGTCGAAACGTCTACCGATACCCTAGGCCGGCAGCAACCCCGGCACCGCAATACTATAGCTATTCAGTGGACAGGGGATTACTCATCCTACTGTGGCAACTGTTAGAAAAGAGTTGGAAGGAAAGGGGCAGGTGTCCAGATTGGACACCTCACAGGGAAAAGACGGTAAAGAGTATCCCCGCCAGCGTAATATTCTCATGCCATATCTTCCCCAGGGAGAGATAGCTCAGGATAAATCGTTTGCTGACAAAGAAAGCATAGAAGATATTCTTGATCTCCCGTCCTGTAAAAAAATTCTATACAACAAGAGGAAAAGGGGACATCCGAGACAATATCACGCCATAGGTACGCCATAAAATGAAAAGGGATTCGAGCAATTGCCCAAATCCCTTGATTTTATTGGCTCCACGGGAGGGACTCGAACCCCCGACCAAGTGGTTAACAGCCACCCGCTCTGCCGACTGAGCTACCGTGGAATCCAAGGTATCTTTTCCCAAATTATTCTCTACTGGATACTAGAGGCTACGAATAGGTCAGCTCGTTTAGTTTATTTTTTAGCACTGATGACTTTGACTGTCAAGGTTTTTTTGATCCTCACCACATAGCGCCAAAAGCTTTTCCCACTGGTGATCCGCAGCCTTCTGGAGTTCTTCTAGAATAGCCTGATTCTCTGGCCGGAAGAGGTGGGCAAACCTTCCCTGGGGCTTCAGGTATTCTACTAGTGGACGCTTATCTTTGGGCTTATAGTTCAGGCGATATACCCCATTCTCTACCTCATATAAGGGCCAAAAGCAGGTCTCTACTGCCAGCCTTGCCAGTTCAATGGCACTATCCACCGCGGTGCGCCAACCCCGATGGCAGGGGGCCAAGACATTTATGAAACTAGGCCCCTCAACAGCCAGGGCCTTTCGGGTCTTGGTAGTAAGGTCTCGCCAGTGACTGGGTACCGATTGGGCTACATAGGGAATATTATGAGCAGCAACAATAGCAGTCAGGTCTTTTCGGTGCTGCATCTTTCCAGGGATGACCTGGCCCGCCGGGCTGGTGGTGGTAGATGCACCCAATGGGGTAGAGCTGGAGCGCTGAATGCCAGTATTCATATAAGCCTCGTTGTTGTAGCAGACATAGAGAAAAGTATGGCCCCGCTCTAGGGCCCCGGATAGGGACTGTAAACCTATATCATAGGTACCCCCGTCCCCGCCAAAGGCAATAAATTTTATTTTTTTATCGGCAGGTATTTTCCCCTGTTTCTTTAGCGATCGGTACATGGATTCTACACCGGCTATGGTAGCAGCGGCATTCTCAAAGGCACTATGGAACCAGGGTACTCGCCATGAAGTATAGGGATAGATGCTGGTAGCGACTTCCACACACCCAGTGGCATTAGCCAATACAACTGGGTCTTCAGCCGCTAACAGTATCTGCCTGATAGCAACTGGCGCCCCACAACCGGCACAGAGCCTATGTCCACCCGCTAATAGCTCTTCTTTCTGCGATAATTCTTTTAAAGTTACCATCTATTTGAACCCCTTTCTACTTATTCTCTCACGGTTAGATAATCCACCAGTTTGGTTATCTGACCATTAGAAGCGATCTTTTGCAATTCTTGATAAACCCTCTCAATATCTTCTAGCCCTAGATCCCTACCGCCTAAACCGTAGATATAATTGATCACTTTGGGTGGTTTTTTCAGGTCGAATAAGGCTGACCTCACTTCATTAAATACCGGCCCACCTACCGCCCCAAAGGAATCAGACCGGTCTAATACGGCTAATACCTTTAGGTTTTTCAGGCTCTCAGCCAGCTCTTCAAGGGGGAAAGGTCTAAATACCCGCAGTTTTAAGAGACCGGCTTTAACACCTTCAGCCCGTAGCTTATCCACTACGGCCTGGGCAGTCCCTCCAGCCGACCCTAAAACCAAAATGGCTATCTCAGCATCTTTCAGGCAATATTCCCTAAAGAAGCCATATCCCCTGCCAGACAGGGCTTTAAACTCTTCAGCTATTTCCAGGATAACTTCTTTGGCATTCTTCATGGCCTCTACCTGTTGGCGTTTATGCTCAGTATAATAATCTTGCAAGTCTATTGGACCATAAGTCACCGGGTGTTCGGTATCAAGAAGGGGATAATAAGAAACATGCGGCCCAATAAACCTCTGTATTTTTTCGTCATCTAAAAGTTCCATCCTCTCTATAGAATGGCTAATGATAAAACCATCAAGACAAACCATTACCGGCAGCCGTACCCCACTATACTGCCCGATCCTGATGGCCTGAATAAGGTTATCATAAGCCTCCTGGGCATTCTCGGAATAGATTTGAATCCAACCAGAGTCACGGGCCCCCATAGAGTCGCTGTGATCACAATGGATATTTAGGGGTGCATTCAAAGCCCTATTAACCACGGTCATTACTATGGGCAGCCGGGAGCTCGCAGCTACGTATAGCATCTCCCACATCAGGGCCAGCCCCTGGGAAGAGGTAGCAGTCATGACCCTTCCACCGGCTGCTGAAGCACCTATACAGGCACTCATAGCACTATGCTCACTCTCTACCGCTACCAACTCACTAGCCACTAAGCCATCGGCTACAAAATTAGCAAATTCTTGCATAATCTCCGTAGAAGGGGTAATAGGATATGCGGCACATACATCGGGATTTATTTGCCTCATAGCCTCTGCTATGGCTATGTTCCCGGTCATTGCAACTATTTTACCCACTTTTTCCTCCTCTATATCTTCTCCCGGTTAATAGATTGCAATAGATACTATTACCGAGGGTTGCTTTAAATGAGGGATTTTTGGTAAGGACAGCCTATAGTCTGGCATCATCGAGAGAGGCAACTAGATCAATATTCAGCAAATTCTGCCTCTTCCACCATAGTGATGGCCTGGACTTTCGGTGGACACTCTTTGGCACATATCCCGCAGCCTTTACAATGCTCCAGATCTACACCCACTACTTTACCATCCTCCACAATAACGGAAGAATCGGGGCAATAGACCCAGCACAAAAGGCAATGGATACATTTAGCCTCATCCCTAATGGGCCGGAAGCTACGCCACGAGCCGGTTTGATATTCTTCGGAATTACCTGCCTCTATGATTAATCCCCCGATAGGGATTTCTTTCCATCCTTTTAGTCTCACCCTTCCTGAACCTCCTGATAAGCCCTCTCAATACCTTTAATATTGGCCTCTATCACTTTAGGATTAAATTTCTTGCTGAAGTTTTTCCTGACCTGCTCTAACAAGGCATCAATGCCCACCTCATTAGTAGCCCTGGCCAGCGCCCCTAGCATAGGCGTATTAGGCATAGGCCGGCCCAATGTTTCTATTGAAATCTTAGTAGCATCTACGGTATATACCTTACGCCGCCCCGCCTTTAATCTCTTTCGCATTTCGTCTGCCGATTTGGGGGTATTGATAATAACGATCCCATCCTCCGGCACCCCTTCAAGAATATCTACTACCCCGATTAAGGTTGGGTCTACCACAATCACCACCTTAGGGTGGGTAACCTGACAGTGTATGGTCAGCAGATGATCACTGATACGGTTATAGGCTTTAACGGGTGCCCCCATCCTTTCTGGACCATATTCTGGAAAGGCTTGCACATACTTACCATTTCCTAACATAGTTTCAGCAAGGAGTTTAGCAGCCGTAACTGTCCCTTGACCACCCCGGCCATGCCACCTAAACTCCATAAAATCAGTCATTAATCTCTCCCCTTTACTCTTTGTCCTTAATTTCCGCTGAAAACCCTTATCTCAGGATTAACGCCCCCGCTGAGATAAGGGATTATAAA
>MHDQ01000140.1 GCA_001803565.1 Nitrospinae bacterium RIFCSPLOWO2_12_FULL_45_22
TAAATACTCCCATGCTTATCAGCCCGCGACTTATCCAGGAGGATTGCGGACAGGTCACCATGCGCCAGAACCGTAGGGGATGGCCCAGGAAGGCCAGGTGGGCACCACCGGAGGCTATAGCTACTACCAGGATACTAATGACTAGCCCCGGGATATAATCGTTAAGCCAGGAAATAAACCAGGTACCTGCCCCTATGCCGGAAAAGAAATGGCCCAGTACCAGGAGAAGTCCTCGCTTCTCTATCCATTCCCTCTGGGGCCGCAGGGGGTTCCATAGGTCTTCATGTATCTTATCAAAAGGGTCAGCCAATATCTTCATATCCTAGCTCCTCTGAGACAAACTATGTTTATTCTCTTATTCAGGTCATTGCGTTATTAGGTTATTACGACCCTCAATAACTCAGTAACCCAATGACCCAATAACCTAATTACCTAAACTAAGGTGATAAATAGAAGACTGAAGGGTCGGTCCCTAGCTCTGCCCTAAGCTGCATACCCCGCCGGTCCCTTACTATCCTTGAGACTTCACTCTCAGGGTCGTCTAAGTCGCCAAAAGTCATGGCCTTAGTGGGGCAATTTGCTACACAGGCGGGCTCCAGCCCCTTCTCTACCCGGTGTACGCAAAAGGTACATTTCTCGGTCACGCCGGTGGGATGAAGCTTATACATCAGCTCTTCATAAACAGTCAATCCCTGACCGGGGTAATATTCTCGTATCTTTGCATGGTAGAACCTTACACCGTATGGGCAGGCCATTATACAATAGCGACAGCCGACACATTTCTCATCATCTACCAATACAATTCCATCGGCACGCTGAGTAGTAGCCCCGGTTGGGCAGACAGCTTTGCAGGCCGGGTCCTGGCAGTGCATACATTGGATAGGATACGGTACCCGCCTTACCCGCGGAAAAGTACCGGCCTCTTCCTTCATCACCCGGCGCAAGAATATCCCAGGTGGTGTCCCGTTTTCTGCCTTACAAGCAGCTACACAGGCATAGCAGCCTGCGCATCGCTTCAGATCTATGGCCATTCCTAATCGCATATCATCCTCCTCTGGTATTAAGCTTTCAGCTTTCAGCTTTCAGCCCTTAATTTATACATGATTTTTTGACTGATGGCTGATAGCTGATGACTGAAGGCTGGTTTTATGCTTTATCTACCTTTACCTTTACACAAAGGTCCCAATTTTGTACCGTCCAGTCCACGCATTTCGGGTCGAGCTTCATAAGCCATTCAAAGCATGACCCCTTCTCTGGTTGGCTGGCAATCGGGAGGTATTTTGACCAATGCCCGCCACAGTTGGCTATGGCTAAACATTCCGGATGGACACCCTGGGTGAGATGGAGCTTACCCTTAGTCCTCCCACCATACATTGACTCAATCCATACCCAGTCCCCTTCCTTCAAACCCTTCTTCTTACCATAGTCCTCATTCATTACCAGGTTATAGACAGTAGGGTCTATCTGGCCCAGATCATCCAACCAGGCATTATTATAGGTAGAGGAGAAGGTATGGGTAGGGACCCGGTAATAGAAGGCATATAGGTCAAAGCCCGGTCTTTTCTCCTCATGGGAGGCGCAAGGGCCCCAATCGGGCAGGGGCTGTAGATCGGAAAAATCCAGCTCTTCGCCATAAGTTAGCTGTCGCAGGACTTCTTCGGTCCGTTCTCGCAGATCAACGAACCATTCAAAGTAGATCGGTACCCTTAATTTCATAAAATGTTTCCAATAAGACTCTTCTGGCTTTTTCTTCCATTTTATAACCCCATTTTTCTTAAACCATTCCAGGTTGTGATCTTCGCCAAAATGGGACTTAAGGGTAAGGTCTAGGATTTCGGTCCAGGTATAACGTTTATTGGGATCAAGGAGATATGGCTCCCGGAGCTGGGCAACCATATTATATGTAGCAGCAAAATCCTGCCACAAATCTAGCTTATCTAACAGATGGAATATTATTTCATGCCGTGGCTTTCTTTCATAAAGGGGCTCTACAATGGGTTGCCGCAAAGAGGTTAGCCATTCCTTCAAAATAGCTGAGTTGTGGTATCCAGCCAGGGTAGGTGGTTGGGGCAAGTCGTACCTCTCCAGATAAGAGGCCTCTGGCAGGATAAGGTCAGCAAATTCAGTCACCTCATCCAGGTGCAAGCTTAATGAAGCTACAAAAGGAAATCTCTTGATGGCTTCTGCTACCTTGGGGATCTCGGTATGGGTCATAATCACATTACATCCCGTCATGAGGAGAACTTCTGGAGTATATTTGAGCCCATACTTTGCCGGGTCTAGCAGAGTAAAGGGCTGCCCAGTACCCAGCACAGACAAGGGGGATATTTCCTGCAGAGATATATTTTCTGGCACCTTTACCTCACTGAGCGCGGAAGGTGGTGGGCCGATCCAGCTACCAGCAATAAGGAGGCCATCAGGGCCCTCGATAGGTTCCCAGCGCGGTAGCCCGGTCTCAGGGTAGCCCAGACACCTGGGATTACTACCCAGGAGGCTGCCGGGTGTATCGGCCGCTCCAACTATCTCTGGGAGGAGGGAAAGGGCCATAGCCGTCCACAGGGTATGCTTATGGGCCTGAGCACCCTTAAAATAGAGCACCCCCACGGGCCGATGGGGTAGTTTATGCCCTTCAATTTCAATAGAGCTGCCAATCCGAGCCGCTTCACCAAATTCCTTTGTAATCCTCCTGATAGTACCGGCTGGGACACCACTAATTGATGCCGCCCCTTCGGGGGTATATTTTTTAACATGATCTTTAAGCGCCTGGAAGCCAGGGCAACAGGTCTCTCCATCAACCCCATAAGTACCGGTAAGGGCGAAATCCTTTATTGTAGGATCATCATAGGTCTTGGCTTTCCCTTCCCCAGCATCCCAGACCAGGGGTTTTGAGGTCTCCCGGTCTCGCATATATTTACCGTTTTTCTTAATGAGATAGGGGGCATTGGTATGCGTCTTAAGGTGTTCGGCATCATATAGGTTATACTCGTTAACCAGGAGGTTAATCATACTTAGGGCTACATAACCATCCGTCCCGGGCTTTATGGGTATCCATTCATCGGCCCTCTCGGCTGGTGTGGAGAGCAAAGGGTCTAACACCACTACCTTCATACCCCTTACCTTGGCATCGGCTATCCACCTCATCGAGGCCGTAGCATTATAATACATCCCAGCACCGGCCCCACAGCCAAACATCAAGAGATAATTACAATGATCATAGTCTACCTGAGTATGGATAGCCCCATGGAGTATGGCCGCCATAGCATGCTCGCCATTGCCACAATGGGGTCCGGCGCCACTCACCCACCAGTTACTGAAATAATTGAGGGCCATCCACCAGGCGGCCGTGAAGCCAAAAGATAAGGTATCTACTGCACTAAAGGTGAGGGTAATAGAGCGAGGGTCTTTTTGCCGGGCCTCTTTTAATTTGGCAGCCAGGGTATCGAGGGCCTCATCCCAGCTTATCCGCTGCCAGCCGGGGTCAATACCTATTCCCTTTTCTGGATTGGTACGTTTTAAGGGATAATTAACCCGGTTAGGGTCATAAAGGAGCATGATCCCTGATTGCCCCTTGGCGCATATCCTCCCCCCACCACCGGCATTAGCTGCTTCTGGGTGCCCTTCGATCTTTACCAGGACACCATCTACTCTCCGGGCCCTTATGGTGCAGTTGGAGTAACAGATGTTGCAAACCGAGGGTATCCAGACATCCTCTTTTTCTGCCTTAAGCTCTTTTACTAAAGCCATACTATTTTCCTCCCTGCAAAGGTGGTATAAAGAATACCTCAATCTCTCTATCATTTTCCCCTAGGACTTCATTCAGGGCCACCAGATCAGAGGTAAAATCCCAGCTCTTCCCTTTGACGGCAATATGAACTTCGGGCTTAAGACGCGGCTTCCCGGTATCTTCCCTTATGAGCATCCGCTTCATCTTATCACCGTATTGCTGGCAGAGATGGTTTATTAAGTCGAGGAGGGTGGCCGGTGGATCAATATGGAGGGTAATTTTGCCCGACTCTACCAGGAGCCGGAACTGTCCGTAAAACCTTACCTTAACTTCCACCGTAAATCCCTGTCTTTTTATTATTAAGAGAGAAGCGCATATTGCCATCCCTTTCGAGGCCCTGTTCGTGCTGGGCCTATGAGCCATACCACTAACGGCAGGCATACCCGGCTGGTAAAAGCCGCCAGGCTTTTACCAGCCGGGTATCCCATAGTTAGGCAAGGAATCTCTATGGCATTGGAGGAAACTCGGCTATATTTCAGGCACCTTTCTTGCCAATCCTTTGCCCCGTTTGATGAACCACTCGGTCCATATGTTCCTTTTCCTTTTTCTTTAGACGAGCTATAATCTGCTTCAGGTCATAGTTACATTCCAGGGCAATTTTTTCTCGGATGGTGTGAATTTCCTCAACAATAGGATCTTTCCACATGTTATCCTCCTTCCGGAGATATTAAAAGTTCCTCCGGTGTTACAATAATAGGGGTTTCACGGCCAAGCATTGTGTTGACTGCCTGAAGGCGTCTAATTACCTCATCATTTGCAAGATGAGCACAATTCCATGTCAGAAGGTAGTCCAGTCTATATGCAACCGCACAGGCTAAATGCACCACGTCCAACCGGGCTCCTCGTGGCAAGCCAAGCTTGCCTTGATACTCTCGGGCCAATGTCTCCACCTCCTCCGTCAGCGTAATAATGGGTAATCCTTCAGTCGGTGATCTCTTCCAAAACCGCTTCGGAATTGTCGTTTCACCTTCCAGGACAAGAGCGATCTTGTGCCAAGTCTAGGAGACACGAAGCGTCACTTCTTGAACGACCTTCGGCTCTGGGTCGGAGGTAAAAGAAGGCATTGTGAGAGTGCCTTTCCATACCCCAGAGATATCCGGGATGCCAGCCAGGATTTGCAAACCGGGCCACCTCCACAAATAGTTATTGAAAAGCCAGAGCAGCGACCCAAAAATAAAGAACACCGAAGGGGCTGCAAATCTATAGTGGGCGAGCGCCGGGATCAGAGCAAGAAGATAGGCTCCTGCTAAACTGGCCGCACCGAGCAAAAGGTGGACACGCGGCCTAGGATCGGTATCAACAGAATAATTAATCATTTGCTGCAGAATCCTCGATGAATTCTCGTGTTTGAGGTTTGATGGATAGAAGCCTAACGACCTAATCAGCCGCCGGGCCGATGACTGAAATGTAAACCACATCCGGCTATTCCCGGTCGGCTGGATTAAATGGTTCGCCGCCACTGTTCCTTCGTCAGCCTACTCCGGGGGGCGGGGTGGGTCGCGTTCCGCAGCACCGCAGGACACCGTAACCGTGTAGGCATCATCGGTGTGGCCTTCTCCGTCCTCGCCGTGCCAGTGGTTCCATCGGCCTTCCACGATACATAGCGCCCCGGGCTTGTGAAAAGCATAGACCGTACCGTCTGGCCCGTCGGCATCGTGAGACAGTGTCGGGGACCACCCCTTCCTCTCGAAGTACTCACCAAGCCATTCGTCTGCAGAGCCCTGTTGGCCCAGGGCACTGAACCGACCAGACAGCGTCACCACGCACCCATCTCGTACGCATCCGAACCTGGGATCGAGAAAGGACGTTGTGGCTACTCGAACACTGCCACCCGGCACTTTGGCCAGACTGAGATGTAAGTCGCGGCACATGCCATGTATGAGCGCCTTGGTACCCGGAGTACTTACAGCAGGGCATGACTCCTCTGCAAAGACGACACGGCTACCGCAGCCCATGAAGACAGCTAATATCCAGACGCTCATCCAGGCACTCCATCTCATGACCACCTCACCCATCGCAAGCCAGCGAATGCAGTCCGCAGCGCGTTGTTCCGGGCGCGAAGCATCCGGAACAACGACAAGGGTAACTTGCGGCGGTTTTTAGCCGTCAAGTTGACCCGCTGGTTAGAACCATATTTTTACGTTTGATATCTTTAATAATTCGGTAATTATACAATGAATTCTTTTTTTTCTATCAATTTCCCATTTGGTTGCATCATTAGCAGCCGCATGTGCCAATGCTTCCTGACTTGGGGCAATAGCGGCTGCTATGCCAAAAATTCCAAGTTCGTTTACTTGATTATATCCTTTTCATATTCTGCCCATTTCTGATTAAACCTATCGAGACATCTGCCGCTCAGGTTTTTGGCGAAGATTTCCTTCATAGCTCTGTGGTTCTTGAACTCGGTAAGGAGGCTGTAATTCAGGCTGACTCCTTTGTCTTGTAGGGTGTTGAGAAAGTGAAGCAGTGGATCGGCAAACTTCGCGTACTCCTTGTCGAAATTTTCTCGTTTCTGGCAAACCTCTTTATACCTAATATGGATCAACCAGCCGATCAAAACACAAAGGATTGGAATCAATATGATGTTCTGCATATAAGCCTTGGGGTTCTGATAACCCAATTTTGGATGTGGTGGTGGATTCTGAATGATAAAAACAAAGATGATTAAATTGTTGTTTGGATTCTAACAAGTTATTCTATAGTTTCTTAATAACTCCGCACCTCAAGGGGTTCCTTCAGGGCTCTATGCATTAATAAGTTATGTTGTCTATCCAGCCCATGATCCCCTGACCTCTCAGATACCCCTTAAATCATTATAAAATAACAATAATCTCCTGATAGATTTTTTGCAACAATATATTTGAATCTTTCTGTATAACATGTCATTTTTAAGATTATATAGAGATAGGAGAATTCTAGATGTTGGCTATCCCTTCCGCATTACAGGCACAATTTGAAGAATATTTACGAAATAAGGAAATTCCAAGCAGCTTGCAAGGGACGTATAAAAAGTGGCTGCGCTATTACCTGGACTTTTGTCAGAAGTATCACTTCCCTCCTATACCTAAAGAGAGTCTGCCCCACTTTATCCACAAATTGCAGGAAAAGAAGCAAACGAAGGAGCGACAAGAGCAGGCCGTAATGGCGATAACGGTGTATTAGATGGAGGACTTCGCTGTCACATGCCAACTCGTCCCGGATGTACCACACCTCATATCCGGTTTCTGTTCCCCGGATCAAGTCCGGGGCAGGCTCTTGCCCTTCTCCTAGCCTTCGGCTCCGCTTACACCTGGCGCAAGGACTCTCACCTCGCTAGCTCTGTGCCATGCCCGGCACACACGCCGAAATCAGCGGCGGCGTTTACGCCGTCCGCTGGATTGATTTGTTCGCTGATGGTTTTCGTTGCTTTTCCATCCAACTGGGAAGTGCTGCTCCAGTGGCTTCGGAGTAAAGCGTCTCAGGAGCAATGTCTATCTCATCCTGCCAAGTGATGACGCCAAGCTCTTCATTTATCTTAAAGTTCTTGAAAAAGGTAATGTCTTTGAAACGATCAAAAACGCCACCCTTTTCAAGATAGCTTGAGAAATCTACGATTCCCCCTTTCCCATCATCAAACCTGACTTCAATCTTGTATTCAGCCTTGTAACGGGCGAAAACCAGATCGTGTATCATTATCGACCTCCTTTTATACCAACGGTGGGATCTTCTTTGGTGGCACATTTTGCTTTGCCAGTTCCCAATCGCTGAGCAGTTCTTCCCGGTGCTGAGAGGCCCATTCCATAACAAGCCCCAACGCCCGATGAGGAATATGTCCCTCAAGGATTCGTAACGAGTCTATCCCAATCGCCACATTGTCCTTGCCGTACCGCGCATGAAAATGGGGCGGATTGTAATCATCAAAAAACATGGCGATTATGATTCCAAAAAATCGGCTGATCTCAGGCATCCTGAACCTATTCTACCTTACATAGAATATTATTTCAAACAGCGAACGACCGAAATCAGGCGCGCGGGCCAAAGACATTGCCCGTTAGGCCCCGCAGACCCTTCCCGTCGCCTGAATTGATTGGTTATGCCGCCATGTGCGACCGTTTTGAACAGACTCTTCTATTAACCGGCATACAAGGTCCTTGCTTGATTTACCTGACTTTACCCCAAATTATGTACACTACAGGTCGTGAATATGAAATGCATAATGTGATCAAGGCAATTTATCAAAAGGAATCTAACATAGATTTCTTGGTAGTGTATGAAATGTACACCACCTCCCCTGTTGTCCGAACAGAAAAGCTGGAGTTTACCCAATGATAATGGGTAGTGTATAAAACTTATGGAAAAGTCAGGCGATTTAAGGTCACCGGACAGCGTTGGGCATCTATTTATTCTTCTTTTCTTTTTTCAATTTGCGCTTTTCCTTTGGAGTAAGCTGAGCCTTTTTTTGCTGTTCTTTTTTGCCTTTATCTTTACTTCCCTTATCACCCATTTCTGTTTCTCCTTGCTGTAAAATGGTTTGCGCCGGACTGTGGCGCCGAAAACCCTTCTTCTGTCGTAGAAGTTAGCAGATGGGATCGCTTGGCGTCACCGCCAAATGCATCCAATATGCCAGGAACTTCATCGGAAAACCCTCAGCGGCTTCATCATCTGGATTCGAAACCGACGGGCACAGCTTGTTGGCGGTATCCAGCCTGATGGCGTCACGCTCGTCGATTTCTCACCCGTCCCCTATCACTACCCGGCCTGGGGCGTGCGGCATAATCGGGATAGGGAGGAGCCTCACGACTCCCCTCCTCCCTTTTTATCTAAAAACAGGAGGAGCATTTTACCCTTAAAGGGGGGTCAGTTCTATATGAGGATAAGGGGTCAATTGTATTTTACGATATACATCCGGTCAACTCCAATGACTTGTTAGGCCATGTGTTCCTTTTACTGTGATTCTACGATACGACTTGAAAGGATTTTCCAATCGGCTGAAACTCATCTGTCTGTTGACGTTCAAGTTGAGTTACAATGTGTTCAAATCGCCTGATCGTCTCGGGAGTATACAATCTCTCTCCGCAATGGAGACACATCCCAGCCTTGACAGTGAGAAAGGCGGTATTGGTTCCTCCAGAGAGAACCTCTTTTACTTCCTTTTCAATAACTTGACCGCCGCAATGGGGACATTTTTCTACGTACTTCATCTATTTCTCCTTTCTTTCCAATTGATCCACCGACTTGGATCGGGACGATACACCGTAATCAAAACAGCTATTTTGCTTCCAGCATCGTAAGCCCACACGCTATGAACTGGATCACCCAGGAACGTGGTACCATATATTAAGCAGCTTGGGTAGGGTGTATCGTCTGGATACTCTTCAATGATTTCACCTGTCTGGGTAGAATGGAAAATGTCGTCTAAAACCAACAAATCATTTTCGGCTTCCTTTCTGGCGTGAAGCGTAATGTTGACTCGGGTTGCATGGATCGCTTCTATAATCTCGTCAATCTTCATTTATTGATCCAAATGGCCTAACAAGTTATTCTATAGTTTCTTAATAACTCCGCACCTCAAGGGGTTCCTTCGGGGCTCTATGCATTAATAAGTTATGTTGTCTATCCAGCCCATGATCCCCTGACCTCTCAGATACC
>MHDQ01000141.1 GCA_001803565.1 Nitrospinae bacterium RIFCSPLOWO2_12_FULL_45_22
TGGATCATACACGCTTTCGCCAGGCTTGGGGTCAAGCATTTCAACCATAAGCTTAATAACCTCCCTGGCGGTATAAACCTCCCCTTCTTTGGCTTTCTGGGGGGCAAAATATCTTAGTAGCCATTCGTAGGCATCGCCAAGGATATCTGGGGATACATGGTGCAGGGACCTGGCGCTGAAAAGCTCTACAAGCTGCCGGAGGATTTCTGCATTCTCTCTATTGGTAGTGAACTGGACAAAGTCTACATTCTCGAAGACATCCCTGAGCTCCGGGTTTCTTTCTGCCAGGGTCTTCATGGCCTTGGAGAAGTTTTCCGTGAGCCTTGCAGGGTCTTTTCTGATAGGTTCCCAGAGCAGGGCTTCAGAAATATCAAAATCGTGGTAGATGGAGTTTTTAGCCTCTACTTTTGCCTCTTCTTCATTGAGGCCATCAGCGATGGCTTCATTGTATGCCGATTCAAACTCCATCTCCCATCGGTCACTGATCCGTTTATAAAAGAGGAGGACAAGGATAAAGGCATAATCTACCCTGGTTCTGATGAGGTCTGCCGCGGCCTTCAGGAGGCCCTCAATGTCTCCCCTCGAAAGCGTCTCAGATAATATCTGCTCCTTGCTTATCAGGTTATAAATCCTCTTTCGTGCATCGGCCGGGTCGAGTTCTACTTTTAACATCCCGCCCCTTCTTAATTCCGAGAGGATAACATTAATCTGATCCTCACTATCCTTATTCTTCTCTTTCAGAACCATCGCCGCATCGTCAAAGCAGAAAGAATGGGCTTGGAAGGTATCCCATAAGATTTCATAGCGTTTATTAAGCCAATCGATTAGCATAAGTATTATCCTCTACCTATATTATAAAAGTAAATATAATATAACTTATTTAATAAGTCAAGCAAAATATATATGACCCTTCAGCGAGGCTGTCACCCTGAGCCTTTTGTTGGGCTCAGGATAAACTCCGCTAAGGGGCTCCAGGATTACATAGGGATACGGCCATCGGCTTGAACCTGCTGCTACACTCTGGTAACTGAGGGATCACCACTTCCCTTGTTTTGGCATTGACTTTCCTTGTCAATGTAAGATAACTTTTATCCATTGCAGCTCTCCCTTTAATATATGAAAAAGGAGCTAATGATTTTAACTTTCTTTAGATATTGGGAGTATGCGTTTAGGACATGACCAGGGGCAAGCGGATCAAGGCAGTTATAAGGATGGAATGGACAAAGATTCGGGGTAAGAAGTCCGCCTTTATCCTGCCTCTGATAACGATGGCATTCGTCCTGCTAGCTGGCTATGGCTTCAAATTAGGGGTCACAGAGAAATTTATGGGCATAGAATCCGGCTTTTATCTGGCTGCTACTACTACCAATACTGCCCTATATATTCTGACGATATTGACTGTTGTGCTGGTAGCGGTGGCCGTAGGTAACGAATTTGTTGCTGGTACTATCAGATATATCCTCTCCCGGCCTATCAGGCGGGAAGAATGGCTCCTGGGCCACCTGGCAGCCATGGTACTGATGGTAGTTATCCTGTACCTTATTATTATCCTCAGCGGGATTATCATTGGGGCCATCACCTATGGCTATTCCCCTTTGACTGAAAAGGAATTCGTTATCCATTCCCAAAAAGAGTTATTTAACAAGCTCATAATAGCCCTACTCTTGCCTATCTTACCTTTGATCACCCTGGTTATTGCTATAGAACTGGTTACTTTGGTGAGCGAGAGTCCGGGGACAGCAATTGGTATCGGGCTGGGTGCTGGGTTTGCTTTATCTATCCTGAGCAACCAGACCAAGCTGGGCCAATTCTTTTGGGCTAATTATATCTTCTCACCCCTGGAGGAGATGGAGAAGATGAGCAAAGGGCTCCCTACAGACTGGGGGGCTATTATTTGGTGGTCAATAGGGGTCTCGCTTATTACGGGGCTTATATTATTGGTTTCTTCTATTTACATTATAAGGCGCAAAGAGATCCTGGCATGAGGCTGGTTGATACCGCGGGTAGTGGCAGGTCTCCTGACCTGCCACTAAAAAAACCAAAATATAAAGAAGGTTATCATTTTATAACAATAGTGACAAATAAACGCATTGAAGTATTTAAATGCAAAGATATAGCCATGATAGCAGTAAGAACAATTCTATTCTATGAGAAGAGAGGGGATTTTAGACTTATAGGATTTATTGTTATGCCAGATCACATCCACATGATTTGCGAACCAGCGGGTAGTGACAGGTCTCCTGACCTGTCAAGTATTGTACGAGATATAAAGAAATACATTGCCAAAGAAGCAATCGGCTATCTTTCATCGGGAGATAGTAATATGCTTGTAAGTATTCAATTGCCAAAACCCAAGAAGAAGGGGCATACCCATCAGTTATGGCAAACAGATTTTTATGCGTTTAATATACTTACTGAAAGTAAACTGAAGGAAAAACTGAGATATATGTATGAGAACCCGGTAAGGAAAGGCTTGTGTAATGATATATTTGATTATGAATTTTCTGACATTAGGCGGTATTTCGGGGCAGTAGACCGGAAACTACCCTGACAGAATAGGAACTTCCTTTTTTGCTGGGTCAGGAGACCCAGCACTACCCCGCTGGTTGCTAGATAATGAGCCATGAATAGATTCATTTATCTGATTATCTGGGGTATTCTGGGTACTATGTTGATATTGGTGCCAACCTCTGCCTGGGCACTAAATTTCCTGCCCCTAGATTTATCGGTCGAAGGCCGGATAAAGGACCTGCGGGTAGAAGACCTTAATTATGATGGGCTTAAGGACCTGCTGGTGATTTATATCCAAGGATTACCGCCTAAAGAGAGCCGGTGGTTATCAATCTTTTGGCAAAAATCAGATAAATCCTTTAATTCAACCCCAGATCAGAGTTGGGAAATAGCTCAGGAGGCAACTGTGTTGGATACTGGAGAAATATCAACCCAGTTCCCTGGCCGAGAGCTGGTCTTTCTTACCAATCAAGGGGTCAGCTTTTGTCGCCTCAGGGACAATCAGTATAACCCAGAGCTCATCCCTTTGCTTTCCCACTCAGTTTTTACCGCCTTTCCGGAAAAGAATAATTTACCTGTTACTAACTTCGTGCAGGACTGGAACCAGGATGGCCAGGAAGATATAGCTATCATGGATTTTGGCCGACTGGTAATCTTTTTGGGTGATGGTAAGGGCAATTTCCCTGAGCGCGATGAGCTAAAAATAGAGATCAAACCCTTTTATCTAGGCTATGACCCACTGGACAAGAGTAATGACCCTACCAAGATAGCCCTGTTCACCTCTACCTATTTCTTCCCGGAATTGAACCTTAGGGATTATAATGGTGATGGTCATAAAGATTTAATGGCTATCCGTAACGATGTCCTTTATTGGTATGCGCATGATAAGGATGGTAAATTTGAGTCTTCCTTTACTAAAAAGGATTTCGATATTCAAACCGATGAAGAGAAACGGGAAGAACTGGTAAATATCAAGATGATGGTAGAGGACCTGAATGGCGATGGTCTGGCTGATGTATTGATCAACAAGCAAAAAACCCGGGGCCTTACCAGCTTATACAGCCTGGTAAGCATCTTTTATCACCGAAAAAATACTGGTATATCTTCGGTCCCCCAACAGATTATCACTACCGAAGGGACGGCCTCAGTAGCTATGGTGATCCGGGACTTGAACCGGGATGGCCGGCAAGACCTTATCCTGCCATCCTTTGAATTTGGCTTAGGGGCTGTTATTAGATATTTCTTTACTAAAAAAATTAGGGTAAGCTTCCTGGTCTACTTGATGAGGGAGGATGGCCGTTATCCAGATAAGCCCGATCTAGAAAAAGAGATCAGGTTCAAGATTGATCTTTCGGGCCAATCTAACCTGGCAGTAATAGACCCCGATGGTGACTATAATGGTGATGGGGTAAATGACCTGGTCTTTGGCACCAGTGATGACGAGCTTTCTATCTTTCCCGGGGTTAAAGACCCCCTTAAGAGCAACAGGATATATGAAGATGATCCACTTTTACGGCTCCAAATCAATACCCTGGGGTATCTTATTGCTTCTGACCTGGGCAATAAAGGGAGGAGTGATATCATCCTCTATTATCCTCGAGAGCCAAAGCTATGGAGCAAGATCAAGCTCCTATTGAATAGATGACCAACAAAGGTTCTCTGATAGGCCGGGCATCTTGCCCGGGATAAAAATCAAGATCCTATTAACCTGATTATATATAGATGCTCAATCTGAATAACTCTGATAGTATTGCTGTCATTGGCGCTGGTAGCTGGGGTACCGCCTTAGCTAACCTGTTAGCCTTGAAGGGATACCAGGTAAAGCTATGGGTATATGAACCGGAGCTCGGGGAAATCCTTACGGGCAAGCGGGAAAATACTTATTACCTACCGGGGATAACGCTGGATGGGCGGATTGATCCCTGTTTAGACATAGTTGAGGTTGCCCAGGGGCAAAATATCCTGGTCTCTGCCCTGCCTTCCCAGGTAGTACGGCCTGTTATAGCCCGGTTGATTCGTTATTTGTCTCCCAAACCCTTGATCATCACTGCCTCTAAAGGGATAGAAAAGGGTAGTCTGCTAACCTGCTCGCAGGTAATACGAGAAGTCCTCCCTACGCAGATAAAACCTGGCATAGTCGCATTATCCGGCCCTAGCTTCGCTATGGAAGTAGCCCATGGCTTACCTACCGTAGTAGTCGCTGCCTCGGCTGACTCAGAGGCTGCTGCCTTAGTCCAAAAGATATTTTCTGCCCCCCACTTCCGGGTCTATACTAACCCGGATATAATCGGTGTGGAGCTAGGTGGGGCATTAAAAAATGTCATTGCGATAGCGGCGGGTGTATCCGATGGTCTGCGGTTGGGAGATAATGCCCGGGCTGCCCTGATTACCCGGGGGTTGGCTGAGATTAGCCGGCTAGGGACAGCTATGGGTGCCTCTCCGCTAACCTTCCTC
This sequence comes from Nitrospinae bacterium RIFCSPLOWO2_12_FULL_45_22, assembly GCA_001803565.1. GTDB lineage: Bacteria > 2-12-FULL-45-22 > 2-12-FULL-45-22 > 2-12-FULL-45-22 > 2-12-FULL-45-22 > 2-12-FULL-45-22. The sequence continues at coordinate 4,966 of MHDQ01000141.1, forward strand.
GGACTGGCCGGGTTAGGAGACTTAGTATTGACCTGTGCGGGGCCGCTTAGTCGCAATAGGACTGTGGGCTTGAGACTAAGTCAGGGCCTGAAATTAAACCAGATACTGAGTGAGATGAGGATGGTAGCCGAGGGAGTAGAGACCGTGCAGGCAGCCATAGCCCTGGGCATGAAGCATCAGGTAGAATTGCCTATCTGCGAGGCAGTCTATTCTCTCCTCTATCAGGATAAAGACCCACGCCAGGGTGTAATAGAACTGATGACCCGGAGCCTCAAAGAAGAATTCCCCTTTAAGTAATCGTTATGGAGGAACAACCCTTACCCAGATGATGTTTCCTTAGCAGTTCAGCCCCTATCGAACATGAATGTCATTCCGACCGAAGGGAGGAATCTTTATTTAGCTCCGGTCTCGGAAAGATTTCTCGCTGCGCTCGAAATTACAAGGGTGTGGCTATTCTTTGTCATGCGGCCTATGTAATATAATTTGTAGTGGTCGAGCTTGCTCGACATTTCTAGCAGAGCAAGCTCTGCCACTACCATTGTTAATGGATTTCTGACAAAAAATAACCACTCCCAAATGACAAAGAACCTGAACTGTTACATTTTTCCTTAGCAGGTAGGGCATAAGAATCTGGTTTTGGGTAATAGTTTCCCCCATTATACATCTCCATACCCATACAGATGGTCTTGTTGAAATACTCGATGAAGATTGATCTGGCACGAATCACCGGAAAAGGAACGAAGCAATTGCTTTGAACAAAACTGGGTGCAAAAGCGATAAAAATAGAAGACACCAAAAATTATCCTACAACAATTAAATGGGAGACAGCCATGCCAAAGATTGATATTGAGAAGACAGAGCTGGTCGGGCTGGATAAATATAATGATGATAGAAAAAAGATAACCGTTCACCCGGCTAAGCTTTATCAGCCACTAAGACACAAAGGCACCAAGGAAAGGTAAAACGCAAAGCTAAAAGTGCAAAGCTCCTGTCTGCGTGCACCGCACAGGCAGGGAGGAATAATTACCTTAAACTGCCTATCTGCTTCGCTCATGTTAAGTGTTAACAGTTTATTTTTATTGGCTTTGCATGAGTTGCTAAAGATTGCTGA
>MHDQ01000142.1 GCA_001803565.1 Nitrospinae bacterium RIFCSPLOWO2_12_FULL_45_22
TCTCTCATCATGGGGGTGGATCTTTTTTGCTGCCTCTGGGTCTACTTCTTGCAGCTTCAAATATAAGTCTGATATGCCTTTTTCCTTAACCCATTTTTTCATTTCAGGCTTTAGTCTTCTATCTGCCCCTGGCCCGCCAAAGAGTCCCCGAACAAGGGCCTTGATATAGAGTCCTGTGCCTCCAACGATCAGGGGGATTTTCTGTTTCTGATTAAACTCTTCTACTAAAGTGAGACACCTTTTTAAATAATCTGCTACCGTAAACTCTTCGTCCGGATAGACAATGCTGATAAGATGATGTGGGACTAGCTCTAGTTGTGCCTGGCTGGGCTTACCAGTGCCTATATCTAAATAGCGATATATTTGTCTTGAGTCCGCGCTTATGATCTCAGTATTAAGCCATTGGGCCAAACTAATAGCCAGGGCAGTCTTTCCTACGCTAGTAGGGCCAACTAAAAAGATTATTCCCGGTGGCGAGGGATTGGCCATTACTACGAGTCAACCAGTTCTTTTAATTTCTTGCTGGGCCTAAAAAAAATGATTTTTTTGGCAGGTATACGTACTTTATCGCCGGTTTTTGGGTTCCTGGCCTCCTTTGCGTTGCGCTGCTTTACCCGAAAACTACCAAAGCCCCTTAGTTCTACTTTTTTATCGCCTACCCTTAATGCCTCGATTATACCAGCAAAGACAGTATTTACCACAATCCCGGTATCCTGCTGGGTTAAATTGACCCGTTCAGCCACTTGCTGTATAAGTTCAGCCTTGGTCATAATATTATCTCCTTAATTAGGGGTTAGAATCTGTCACAAAATAACTTGATCAATTGTATGGTATAGGAGTCTCCTTTTTTAGTGTAAGAAGAGGAGATATGGGGATGGTGGGGATAGGGAGATTTATATATAATTCTTTTTTTATCTCCAACATCTCCTTTATCCCCTTATCTCTTTGTCTTACACATTTAACTTGATCAAGTTATTGCGGAGCAATGCCTTAGCAGTAAGCCGTGAGGAGTAAGAAGTTAACGGCTCACTAAAAATAAGTAACCGCTCAGCCACCAAGGCACTAAGTCACCAAGAAGCTCAAAACTTAAAATGCAAAGTCTAACTTGACTTTGTCACATTATCCGAAACCTATTGATAATTCTGCCTTGTACAAAAATAGAAGGGTTAAATGTGACAAAGTCAACTTAATAGGGTAGTAGGTATTGGATCTTTAGCCCCAAAGGTATATGGGAGGGTGCAAAAGAATATTGACCTAATAGCCAGCTTAAGAGGCCCCTTTTCTTCTCTGGTTTTACTACTTTGGGTTTACCGGGGATTTTTGCCAGCTTGGCAGCATAAGCTATAGCATCTTCCAGCGTCCCTAATTGATCTATCAGTCCCAAATCTTTGGCTTGCTGGCCGGTAAATATCCGGCCATCGGCTAACTCTTTTACCTTATCTAGAGGGAGCTTTCTCCCCTGGGCTACTGCCGTTATAAATTGGTAATGGACGTCATCTATGAGTTTCTGCAAGATACCTAGCTCTTCATCTGATAAAGGTCTAAGGGGAGAGCCCATATCTTTATGCTTCCCACTTTTAATAACCGTAGTTTTTAAGCCTATTTTTCCTAATAGTTCTTCGATATTAGAAAGGGCCATAATCACTCCAATACTACCAGTAATAGTCCCGGGATTAGCCAATATTTTGTTGGTGGCACAGGCAATGTAATAGCCACCCGAGGCCCCTATATTGCCTATAGAGGTTACTACTGGCTTACCCCTTTTTTTTATCGTAAGGACTTCTTTATAGATTTCCTGGGCAGGTACTACCCCCCCACCAGGGCTATCTATCCGGAGCACTATACCTTTAACTGTCTCTTGCTGACCGTACTCTCTTAAATTGTCTATTATTTCCTCAGACTCGGTTATAACACCACTGATCTCTATCAGGGCTATCTTATCCTTTTCTGCCCAGGGGAACCCTTTGTCTTCAAGGGTAATAAAACCAAGTCGAAAAAGCCCTATTACTACCAGGATTAAGATTAAGGTTAGACAGCCTAGCCGAAATGGGTGAGCTCTAAACTTTCTCATGGTATTCATATAAAATTATCAATTTTCTTCCCTAGAGGATTCAGCCTCTTCTGCTTTTGGGATGGAGCCTGAGCCCTCTCCCAGGGATAAAGCTTCCTCTTCTGCCCCTTCTCGGGCTATTAAGCTTAGCCCTAGTTTTCTCCCCTCCAGTTCAATCCTAATTATTCTAACCATCACTTCATCGTCCAGAGAGATTACCTCAGCGGGGCTAGATATTTTTTTCTCACTCAATTGAGAGAGATGGATTAATCCCTCAATCCCCTCTTCTATCTCAGCAAAGGCACCGAAGTTAGTAAGTTTAATAATTTTGGCCTTAACCACATCACCAACTTTATAGCTACTTTCAACCTTTTCCCATGGGTCTGGTGTTAATTGCTTGATACCAAGCGAGAGACGGGCAGTTTCCTGATCAATATTCAAGACCTTAGCGCTAACCTTCTGCCCCTTCTTTAGTATATCTGAGGGATGTTTAATCTTTTGGGACCAGGAAATATCGGATATATGAATCAGCCCATCTATACCTTCTTCTAGGGCTAAAAAAGCACCAAAATCCGTTAGATTCCGGATCTTACCCTCCACTGTTGATCCTACCGGATATTTCTCCTTGATGGTATCCCAGGGGTTAGGCTCTATCTGCTTCATACCGAGGGATATGCGCCTATTTTCTTTATCCAGGGACAAAACTACTGCTTCAATTACATCACCCGGGGATACTATCTTAGACGGGTGTTTAATCCTCTTATCCCATGAGAGTTCAGAGACATGAACCAGTCCTTCGATGCCTGGCTCTAGTTCTACAAATGCACCATAATCGGCAATGCTAATAACTTTCCCCTTAACCTTGCTCCCTAGGGCATATTTAGTATCAGCTTCTGCCCAGGGGTCTTGTTTCATCTGTTTTATCCCAAGGGATACCCGTTGGCTTTGGCGGTCATATTTAATGATTATAATCTTGACTTTGTCTCCTAGACTAAGTAGTTCCGACGGATGTTGGATCCTACCCCAGGCCATATCAGTTATATGGAGCAAGCCATCAATACCTCCTAAATCAATGAAGGCGCCATAATCAGTGATATTTTTCACTACCCCGTCGAGGATTTGTCCTTCTTCTAAGCGGGCTAAGAGATCCCGTCGGCTTTCCTCTTTCTCCTCTTCCAGGATTGCCCGCCGAGAGAGGACTATATTGCCACGACGTCTATTCATTTTTATAATCTTCATCCTAAACTTTTGCCCGATGAGTTTGTCCAGATTCCTTATGGGTCTCAAATCAATTTGTGAGCCTGGTAGGAATGCCTTCAAGCCTATGTCTACTGCTAAGCCCCCTTTAATCTTAGCTATTACTGTACCTTCCACTGCTTCATTATTATCATAAGCCTGTGTGAGATCATCCCAGACCTTTATCTTATCGGCCTTTTCCTTAGAGAGAACTATTTGGCCTTCACTATCCTCCATCTTTTCCAGGTAGACTTCTACCTGGTCTCCTATTTTAAGGCCCCTACCTGCACCAGGGAACTCAGAGAGAAGGATAGAGCCTTCTGACTTATAGCCCACATCTATTAAGGCCGAATCTTTTTCTATCTGAATAACTACCCCCTGAACTATTTCGCCTTCCCGGAAGGGTTTCAGGGTCTCTTCATAGAGTTCATCCATATTTTCATATTCTTCCAAATTAAAATTATTATCGGTTAAAACAAGAGCTGATGCCTTATTAGACAGCTCTTGTTGCCCTGCCTCTTTCTCTTCAAGCATAGCAAATATCCTCCTCTGCTTTAAATTAACGCCGGCTAAAGCCTGCGACTACCACAAAACCGCATTATTAAAATGAAAATTCCTATACGATTAAATTAATTAGGACGCTGATTTCCCTAGATTAATGCGGTTCTTGAATGCATTTTCATAAATCATGAAAATCTCCGTCGGGTACCCACAAAGTGGGTGTGCGTCCAAAATTTATTGACCATCGAACTTTGAGAGCAATTTTTCCCGGATATCTTCTATAAGCCAATAGGGGGTAGAAGCCCCGGCGGTTATCCCTATCGTCTTCTTCCCATCTAACCAGGGAATCTCTATGTCATCGGCCGCCTCTATCTGAAAAGTATGGGGTTGTTCCTGGCGACAGAGGTGAGTTAAGTGGGCAGTATTAGCACTAGCTCTACCTCCTATTACCAGCATAACATCAACTTTCCTGGCCAGCTCTACTGATTCTTTATACCGAGCTTCAGTAGAGGTACAAAGAGTATTGAAGACTTTTATTTCTTTAGCTATTTTTAGCAGTTCTGACAAGGCCGACAAGAAATTTGCCCCGGGTTGAGTGGTTTGAGCTACTACACCTATCCGCTCCTGGATTATATGTTGACTTATCTCTGTCTTGTCCCTGATAACGATACTGTTTTTTCCGGCATATTCCTCGATCACTTTTACTTCAGGATGCTCCTTATCGCCTATAATTATTACTTGATAGCCCTCTTCTCTAAGAAATTCAGCATATTCCTGCACTTTTTTAACCGTAGGACAGGTAGCATCCAGGATATTTATCTTCTTATTTTGGGCTTCGGTAAATACCGAAGCTGGGGCTCCATGAGAGCGGATGACCAGGGCACCTTTTTTAATTTGGCTCATATCTTCAATTATCTTTAAGCCATTTCCCTCCAGATCCTTTACCACCTGAGGATTATGGATCAAAGGCCCCAGGGAATATAGGGGCTCTTGGCCCTCTTTCAAAGCCTCATATGCCAGCGAGAGGGCCCTCTTTACTCCATAGCAAAAACCTGCTTTTTGGGCGACTAAAACCTCCACTTTAGGACAGCCTTCCTTTTATTTCTTTTAGCATGATCTCTTTTACTTTTTCAATAGATAATTGCGTGGTATCTATGTAGATAGCATCTGGGGCCAGGCTCAAAGGAGCTAAGTCTCTATTGGAGTCATCCATATCCCGTTTCCTTAGACTTTGTTCAATAGTCTTCAGGTCTACCTCCAACCCCGCCTCTTTTAATTCTTTATGCCGACGATAAGCCCGGGCTTCTACTGTAGCATCCAGATAGAATTTTACTTCGGCCTCGGGAAATATTACTGTCCCGATATCTCGGCCATCCATAACTACCCCGCCATCTTTCCCCAGGTTCCTTTGCAATTCCAACAGGGCCTTCCTTACCCCAGCAAAAGCTGATACTGCCGAGGCCCCCTTACCAATCTCTTCATCCTTAATCTTGTCTGTTATGTCTTCCCTATCCAAATAGGCCCGCACAGTATTATCGTCCATAGTCCTAAACTGCAGCTCGAGGGCCGAGCTGAGCTGTGCCAGGGATTCCTGATCATCCCAGGAAATCTTTTCTTGCCGGGCTTTCCAGGCCACTGCCCGGTAGATAGTACCAGTACTAATATAAGTATAATTAATGGCCTTGGCAATAAGCTTGCCTAAACTACTTTTCCCTCCACTAGCTGGGCCATCAACAGCTATTATTAACTCATTCTTTCGCCTGCTCCTTTCGCAGGATTTTACTATTGCCCGAAATTCCCTGGCTAGAGCAAACTGCTGTTCCAATGCGTCCCCTTCTGCCTTTGCTATATAGGACTTTAGCCGTTCCAGATGTTCCTGGAAATATTCTATGGCCTGTAAGATGTTATTTCGGTTAGAGAGACAAATATCCCGCCACATGAGGGGATGACTGGAGGCCACCCGGGTAAAATCTTTAAACCCACCAGCCGGGAAAGAAAGCATCTGCTCATCTTCCTGAGCTAGCTCTCGAATAGTATTCACTAACGAATAAGCCACCATATGGGGTAAGTGACTGATCCGGGCCAGGGAGCAGTCATGGGCTTCTGGCTCCATAAGGATCACTTTCACCCCGATCATCTCCCAGAGCTGACTTATCTTCTCTATTGCCCAGAGGTGAGTCTTTGAAGTTGGGGTTAAAATACATTTAGTATTGGCAAAGAGTTCTGGAAAAGCGGCTTCTACTCCGGACTTCTCTGTCCCGGCAATGGGATGTCCTCCAACTAAAGAGATA
>MHDQ01000143.1 GCA_001803565.1 Nitrospinae bacterium RIFCSPLOWO2_12_FULL_45_22
CTCCAGGGTTTCCCCTCCAGAATTCCCTGGGTACATTGATTGCAGTACAGGCACTTGTTGATCTGGTCCCACTTACCTTCCAGAGTCTTTTTGGCAAAGAAGGGGTCAGCTAAAAGAGACCTGCCCAGGGCGATAAGGTCTGCTTTTCCTTCCGAGAGGGTGTTTTCTGCCAACAAGGGGTCTCCCAGCTTTCCTGCAGTAATGACTGGGATCTTTATTACTTTTTTTATCTCCGCAGCTAGATAGGCATTTGTTGCCAAGGGCTGATCCTTCCCTGGTACACATCTAGTAAAACTGTAACCCAATGAGCCATCAGCCTCTAATCTACCACCTGCTGAGATATCCAGTATATCTATCCCGTACTCCTCCAAGCGCTGGGCTATGATCAGACTATCTGCTAAGGTATTCCCATTCAAGACAAACTCATCACCGTTTATTCGACACGCCAGGCTCACTTTTGTGCCCAGAATATCTCTTGTCCTGGTTATTATCTCCTCAGCTATCTTTGTCCGCCCTTCAGAGGAACCATCAAACTCATCATTCCTTTTGTTGGTCTGTCTGGAGAGAAAATCAGCTAGGGTATAAAAATGTGCCATATGAAACTCAATCAGATCAAATCCTATTCCGGAGGCCCGTTGAGCTGCCCGGACAAAATCTTCAATGATGCTATATATTTCTTGCTTTGTCAGGTCAGTAGGAGTCTTTGCCACTTTCACTAAGGAATCTACCAGTTGAATGCCTATCCTGGCCCCTTCCTGGTGCACCCCATTTACTAATTTCTCGAGGCCGGATAAGAAACTATCATTAAATATACTGAGGCAATTCTTATCTCTTCTCCTCCGCTCATAGTTCACCGTTGTTGCCTCGACCATAATCAACCCCATTCCCCCTGCAGCCCTTTCTCTATAATAGGCTATCTGCATCGGGGTAATAAAACCATCATCAGAGGCGTAATTGGTACCACAAGGAGCCATAACTAGCCGGTTCTTCAAGTGGATATGGGGAAGCATGAAGGGTTTGAATAAAAGCATGTCCTCTATTTTCATCTTATAATTATCTGGTTAATCGCATCTTATAGCTCCGGTGCAACTTTTCCATATTATCTAATATCTCATTGCCTGTACTCATTAAATCTTTCAGTTGAACGATATATTTTAAATACCTACGTATTTCTTCTGGTGACATCAATTCCTTAGAATTCGCATAAAATTCCTCGGAACCCTTAAGGATACCTGCAGCCCTTTCTGTAAAGCTCTTTATCCGATTTAAAACCTTGATATCTACTTGGGCCTGATTAATCCATTGGCTCAGGAGGTCATTTTCCTTCATCTCAGGAATTTTTTGGCTCATCTCTCCCACCTCACTTAATATTTATAAATGTTTATACCCAACTGATTCCTAAAAACCTCATCATGAAACAGTGTTGTTGCAATAAAGAAATTATAAAAATCGCCCCAAAATAGGGTAACACTTTTTCCCTGGGAAGTTCAACCTCAAAAAAGAGAGGAGTTAAGGGATAATAGGGTAGACTTCTCCTTTCCTTTGTACACTCCGTGTCTCCGTGGCCAAACTCTTACAAAACATTTTATTTGAATGATAAATATTCAATTATAATTTATAAGAGAATATGGTATAAAGAGAGCATCCTTCATTTTCCCGTTAACACTTTTAGCTTACAAAAGTCTAAGCAAGGGGGTAAATATTCAGTGAACCAGTTATAATGAAACCACGGATTTCCCAGATAACACAGATATTTTAGTGAGAAGTAAGCCGTGAGCAGTAACTGCTAACTCCTTACTGCTCACTTTAGAAAATCTGTGGTTTCTATTTACGGTGTTTCCTGAATATCTACTTCGAACTGCTAACTACTTTTGGTCAGATATGAAGGATGCCTGGATTTCTGACAGAAAATAGCCATACCCAAAAGAAAGGGGGGAGCTGATATGTGATCGATCTATAAGTCATTATTTAATAGATCTTAGTGGGTAATTTTCACAGAAGAAGTTCGCTACATTTCTTGCTGGGTCGAGTTCTCTAACGGTAATAGAAAAGATAAATTCTGGTATCCTGCTCTGCTAGGTTTTCTCTCGCAATATAAATATCTCCGAAGACCGGTTTCTAGTTCCCTTTCTAAGGCCTTTTCTCTATTCTTTGTCTTCTTGTTATAATTGCACCAAGGAACAGGCAAAAGCAGCATAATAAGATGACGTCCTTTTTGGGAAATGGGTTATCATCTGAAGATATTTACAACAGGTTAATGAAGATGTAGGAGGAACAAGGCATATGAAAAAGGAAGAATTTTACCAGGAGTTCTTAGCGGACTCCCTAGGCCCTTTGGAGGGGATAAAAGTCCTAGAGGCCACTACCTCCCATGCTGGCCCTGTAGCAGGGAAGATATTAGCTGATCTCGGGGCAGAAGTTATCAAGATCGAGATGCCCCAGAAAGGTGATATTTTGCGTCATTTGGGTCCCTTTCTCCCCTCTTGTCCGGATAAATTAGAAGCTAGTTCCTATTATCAAAGTCTTAATAGGAACAAAAAGGGGATCACCTTGCGGCTCAGTTCTCCTCAAGGGAAAGACGTGTTTTTAGACCTAGCCCGGGGAATGGATATTATTATTGAGAACTATAAACCAGGTACCATGAAGCGTTGGGGAGTGGGCTATTCCCAGGTAAAAAAGATCAAGGCCGACATCATATATGTCTCTATCGCCGGCCGGGGTCAATGGGGACCTCAACATCCAAAACCCAGCTATGATGCTGTGGGTCAGGCCATGGGGGGATTAATGCATGTTACGGGCAATGCGGATGATCCTCCAACCCGGGCTGGTTATGGGTTGGGTGATGATCTTGCAGGCTGGCAAGCCGCCTTTGGCGGGTTGTCAGCCTTGCTCTACCGTCAACAGACCGGAAAGGGGCAACATGTCGATGTATCCCAACAGGATGCTATGCTCTATGCCAGTGAGATAGGGATCATGGCGGCCAGCAATGCAGGATATTTTTGGAAAAGGATGGGGAGCGGGAATCCCGTGGTATCCCCTTATGATACCTATAAATGCCAGGATGATTATGTATTTATCGCGGTAGTTTTGGACTCCCATTGGGAGAGGTTTTGTAAGATAATTGCCCGGGAGGATCTTATAGCTGACCCCAGGACTTCCAACCCTGCCTCCAGGGCCAAAAACAAGGATTTTGTTGATAAAATAGTATGGGAGTGGACCCAATATAAAACGGTGGCAGAAGTGGTTGAGATATTAGAGCAAGCTCAATTAGTAGTCGCTCCTATCCTCAACCTTAACCAGGTAGCCGGGGATAAGCATCTCATGGAGCGGGATATGGTTACCAAAGTAGAACATCCTTTATCCGGTCGTTTAAGTATTTACGGTGTGGCACCCAAGTTCTCCCTTACGCCGGGTAAAGTGAGGTCTCCTGCCCCTATGCTGGGCCAACATAACCAGGAGATATATCAAGGGCTGCTCAATTACTCAGAGGAAAAGATAGCCAGCTTAAAGGAAGAAAACGGCATCTAGTCATCTAAAGAGATATTGGATCGGGAGGGACTAGCATGAGAAAAGAAGAATTTTACCAGGATGCATTACCAGATTCTGTAGGACCCCTGACAGGGGTAAGGGTTCTTGAGGCTACCCATAACGCCGCCGGTCCTTTTGCTGGCACTCTACTGGCGGATTTGGGGGCGGAATCAATAAAGATAGACCAGCCCGTTGTAGGTGATGTAGCCCGGCGGGTACCCCCCTTTGTAGAGAGTAGTTCTCCCTTGGAAGCCAGTACCCTTTATTTATCCATCAATAGAAATAAAAAGGGCATAACCCTAAATCTTAAGCCTGAGGGAGGGAAAAAGCTTTTCAAGGAATTAGTGAAGCAGGTAGATATAGTGATCGAAAATTACAAACCCGGTACTATGGAGGCCTGGGGTTTGGGTTATCAGGCCCTTATAAAGGTTAAACCTGACATCATCTATACCTCTATCAGTGGATATGGTCAGTTTGGCCCCAATCATAAAAAACCTAGCTATGATGCCATAGCTCAGGCCATGGGGGGGTTGATGAGTGTAACTGGGTATCCAGATGGTCCACCTTTGCGGACAGGATACGGTTTTGGTGATGACCTAGCGGGTTGGCAGGGGGCAATAGCAAGTATAGCTGCCCTCTACTATAAGAGGCTTACTGGGAAAGGGCAGCGTATAGATATTTCCCAGCAGGATACTATAGTCTATTGTAGTGCCTGGGGTATTATGGGGGCAGTTAATGCCGGGCACATCTGGCCCCGAGAAGGGAATACGGTTAGGATATTAGCCCCCTATAATACCTATAAATGCAAAGATGATAACTATGTATTTATCGCCGTGGTATTAGAGTCGCATTGGCAAAAACTATGCAGGCTTATGGGCCGCGAAGAATTGATCAACGATCCCAAAACTAACTCTCCTTCGGCTAGGGCCGAGCGGGGAGAATTTGTAGATAATATTGTCGAGGAATGGACTATGAAGCATACCGTCCAGGAGGTAGTAGAAATTCTGGATAAGGAACAGATAGTAGTGGCACCCATCCTCGATTTTAAACAGATATTGGAAGACGAACATATCAAGCAGAGAGAGATGGTGGTAGAAGTTGAACATCAAGCCGCTAATAAACTAAAACTTTATGGTGTTGCTACCAAGTATTCCCTAACACCGGCTAGAATCCGTATGCCCGCCCCTATGTTAGGCCAGCATAACCAAGAGATATATAAAGGGCTTCTGGGGCTTGGTGACCGAGAGCTACTTCAACTGGCAGAACAAGGGATAATTTGATAACTAAAGCTATCACTTTAGATCAGGAGGTGCATAAGATGCAATAGTTGCCTGCAGCATATCTTTCAAGGCTTTAGTGTACGATGTGCAGTCAATCCTGTAGTAGGGCGGGAGAGGTTCAAGCCAGAATATTCTCCTCCCTTGCCTGCCTCGATATTGGCAGCCGTCACCCTGCCGGTGCTCCAGCTAATGCTTACCCCTGCCGAGATGGCTATGTAGTTCTGGCCGCATCCCTGGAGAGGCATTGGGCTAAACCCTGTCAGTTCATGGGTAGGGAGGAATTGATTGACGATCTCAGGACCAAGACTGTGGCTCTCCGGGTAAAAAATGTCGCTTTTGTGGATGAGGCAGTAGGAGAGTGGGCCCGAGATAAGACCGTTGATATGGAACCTTGCTTCGGATATAGCAAGGAAAATATAAAAGAACTGTTGCAAGAAGGGGTTATCTAAGTGCTCTAATTCATAATTACGGTGACGTATTTAAAAGAAATTGTTTATGATAAGGAAACCAGGAATAGAGGAGAGGTTAAAAATTGGAAGTGTAATTTCCTGGTTTCTTGGTTTCCTAATAAAAAAGAAGGTAACCCCCGCCTGAGCGGGGTAAAAAATAAGCATAATACTTAACTGTATTTATGAAATGACGTACTTAAGGAAAAACCTTAACAGTTTTATGGGAGTGGACGAGGATGATAAAAGAGCTAAATACTTTAAAAGAGATAAGAAATATAAATGAATCATTCCCCTTTACTGATTCGATCCGGGAATGGAAGGAACAAGGAAAAAAGGTCTTAGGATATTTATGTACTTACATACCTGAAGAGATTATTTATGCCGGAGGGTTCTTGCCCGTGAGGATAACGGGTGATTCCAGAGAATTGGAGTTAGAAGAGGCTAATGCCTATCTCTATATTTATACCTGCTCTTTTGCCCGGAGCTGCCTGCAACTTGCTTTAAAAAATCAATACGATTTCCTGGATGGGTTTGTGGGCTGTTCGACCTGCGATCCCATACGGCGCCTCGCTGATGTCTGGGAAAAATATTTAACTACCCCTTTTTTGCACGTCCTTACTATACCCCGAAAATCCTCCCCCGATGCCCATAAGTTGTACCAAAACCAAGTAGAGATATTCAAAGAAAAAGTGGAGGATTTCTTTGGGGTAAAAATTACGGAGGATGACCTAAAAGGGGCCATAGAGGTATATAACAAGAATAGAGAACTCCTGACAAAGCTATATGAGCTGAGGAAA
>MHDQ01000144.1 GCA_001803565.1 Nitrospinae bacterium RIFCSPLOWO2_12_FULL_45_22
GGGATTCTTGGTATTTTTTACCTCTTTCCAGGGCATCTTTATATTCCGAATGGTCCGCTCATCCCAATGCATCGCCTTAGGATCAATGCCATAATCCTCAGGCCGGATGTAAGGATTAGAGCTGACAATAACATTGGGCAGGTAAGGGCTCGCCTCTGGACCTTCCCGGTGCACTACGAAGTTTTCTCCGTACTCGATGGCATCAGGGATGTCACAGTAGGCATGGAGCCTGCCGGTATCGGTATAGAAAGGTATGCTGTCTGTAACCTGCTCATAAAAGGGATTCCTGGGATAAGTCCGGAAAAGCATCAGTGCTGCCCCCGGCTCTCCGTACTTGCCTGCCATAATATCTTCCACTCTATACCCCACGGTAGTAGTGGATGAATCGAGGAGCCGCTGGATATAGACCTCCCGCTTTCCTTCCAGGGCAAACCTCCAGTAGTCGGAGAATCTCTTATCGCCCGTCAGCTCCCCCAGTTTCTTGGCGATCTCAGCTAATATTGTTAGGTCATCCCTGGTATCATATAAGGGCTTAATACCTCCCTTCCAGATTTGCAGGAAGGGATTAGAACAGGCGGCGGTGATCTCTAATCCCTCAAACTCCATCCAGGAATTGGCTGGGAGGGCAATATCTGAATACTCGACACTGGCCGTCATCTCAATATCTACTGAGATGATTAATTCAACGTGGGGGTCTACGTTCTTAAGCATATCGTAGGCATGCTTAGCATTGTTGATGAGATTAACATTGGAAAAGAACATCACCTTTGTCGGGGTGGGCATATGGGTCTTGCCGGTGAATACCTTACGGCCATGCTTAGGGGTTTCAACTATTAATGGCCGGTCTCCATGATTCCAGTAGGCCGGCTCTTCATCCTTGGTATAGGCATGGGCATGGATTTCCTTTCCATGAGCCTTTTCATCCAGGTTCATCTGGAAGGGGTCTTCAGCTACCCAACCCTTGAAGCCTGGGCCCGTCTCTGCTGAGCCCTGAAAAAGGGCTGACTTATAATTGCCTGCCCAGGTATGGGCACCAGAGCCAGGGATACCAATATTGCCGGTAAGCATTAAGGGTAGATAGGTAGCCCGGTTATGAAGGGTAGCATGGAAATAATGATTAATCCCTTCGCCGTAATGGATAGAAACGGGTTTAATGGTAGCAATATCATGAGCCAGCCTGAGGATCAGGTCTTTTGGGGCATGAGTAATCTCTACGACGGTATCTATATCATAGTCCTGGAGATGGATTTTATACATCTCCCAAAGGGTCATGGCTTCAACGCTGCTACCATCTGCCAATTTGACCTGACCTTTCCATTCCAGCTTTGGGTCAATCCCCTTCTCAACCATCTTGGCGCCCACATGGTCTCTGGTAATAGCCTGTGGCTCGCCAGTCTTAGAATCTATAACTACATAATCCCCTAGTTTTTCGTACTGTTCGTCCTTAAGACCATGGAGTTTGAAGCTGGCACCATCTTTGCTCAGGCCGGGTTTATAACCGGGAAATACCTCATGAGCCCTGAGACGCATTAGGTTATCGGTCCGGACTAACAGGGGAAGGTCGGTGAATTTCTTGACAAAATCCTCATCATATTTCTTTTCATCCATCAGGATCTTAGTGATCCCTAAGAATATGGCAGTATCAGAGAGACCGGGTCTTACTGGGATATAGTAATCGGCCTTGGCACCCGGCGGATTATACTCCGGGGCTATGACGACAATCTTTCCTCCTCGTTCTACCGTCTCATTGAGCCAATGGGATTCGGGCATCTTGTTCTCTATAAGGTTTTTACCTACCTGGATAGTCAGCTTGGAGAAGCGGATATCATTAAAGTCTATCTCAGAAGCCTGGAGACCATGGACATAGGGATGACCTGGGGCCTGGTCACCATGCCAGGTATAGTTAGACCAGGTTCTTCCTCCTAAAGCCCGCTCCGGCTCTACCTTCCGGATATGGGTATCTAACAAGGCCAAAGAATTGCTTAGACGATACATACCATATTTGCCTATAACGCCAAGGAGGCCCATGCCACCCCGGAGCTTGAAAGTCCGGGTGCCGGCGATTCCTCCTTGAGTATCCTTCATCGGCTCGATCATCTCTGGGGGATACCCTTCATCGAGCAGACGTTTGGCACCCTCCTCGCCACTATATGTTTGGGCAATATGGATAAACCCTTTGGCTATATAGTCATTTACCTCCTCCCAAGATGCTCTAACAAACTCGTCCTGCCCCCGGGCATCAAACATATACTTGCTTTTATTCGCTGGTGTAAGCTCGGGAAAACCGTCATCCGCCCATTGTTTCCATCCCTTACGGATGATAGGATATTTAAGCCGGTAAGGGCCGTAGACCCGCCGAGGGAAGGTATAACCTTTGAGACACATCCGGGGATTCCAGTTAGGAGTCGCCTTATTTCCATAGAGATCAGAGTATCTTTGATGGTCATAATTCTGCTCTACCCGTACTGCTACCCCATTTCGGACAAATGCCTTTACCCGGCAATGATGGGTATCGTTCGGAGAACAAACAAAGGTAAAAGAAGAATCATAACGGTACTGATCATGATAAATCTTTTCCCAATCCCGGTCGGGATAGTTTTCTAAAGGATTACCAACGTCTACCGCGGGCTGCAAGCTCTTGAGCCCGTAAGCTTTACCAGTAATAGCTGTCAATACTCCGGCCGTCAAGGACCCTTTCAAAAACTTCCTTCTGGTTAGATCCATTATCCCTTCCTCCACAAATAATAACTAATAACCAAACAAAAACTCAAAGGCGGCACAGGTAAAAACTCCCTTTTTTATCAGGCATTCTTTATTTCCTCGTTGGCATTTTTAAAACAAGAGGGATAAAAATGACATCTATTTATCCCCATTATTCTCAAAATCCCCCTCTTTTGTTCGGTTGATATGTTATACCCTTTCAATTAGTCATAGCCTCTACCATAATACTGTAACACTCTATGCACCTGGAACAGGCCCCATCCTCTACGGCCCATTGAGGATGATTCTCCTGAATAATTTTTATTACCGGCTCCTCAAGCTTTGCGGGCAAGTCATCTTCCCAGTAATAAGTGGGAAAACGGCAGAGGGGGCAGGGTGTTCCCGGAATATTCACTTTATTGCTATTACCGTTACCTTCTAGATAAAGGGTCCCGGTTCTTTTTATAAGATTGGATATATCTTGAGCCATCTCTAATAAATCTCTATGGGTCAAGTCTTTGGCATTCCAGAACCATTCAAATATTGTCTTCCTTTGAGACTCCGGCAACCCTTGATAAAGGGTATCAAATTCCTCTACCCGCTTATCTCTTCCCTTCATCAATTCTTTACCCTGGCGGGATAGACGACCATCAATATAAATATCCCATAGTAAACTATATCGTTCCCTGACCCAATTTTTGGGAGACGGAATCATTTTAAGACCTTCGTCGTATTTAAATGCCTTATCGAGGATATCTGACACGTGCATAAATTCGTGGCGCAGAAAATTTTGTAACCGGTCTTTCTCAGTAAAATAGTGGCTCAGTAGTTTTATTAAGATGATTTTAGCGCCCCTCCCTTCTTTTTCACCCATAAGATCAGCGCCAGCATCTCCTTCAAAGGAAGCCATCTTAAGGTAGATAAGGTCTACATCGTCTTCAAATAAGGGGTATTCTCTAACGGTTTCCTCTAACGTATTTCCTAATCTCCATTTACGAAAGAGCTTCTGGTAGATAAGCTGGAAGGCTTTATCTCGTTCCTCCAGAGAATCCATTTCGTAAACCGGGTCTGTTAATGAATGATATTCCTTAAAAAACCCGAGATTCCCCTCCCCTTCTTTACGCTGAACTTCTAGCAAAACCACTGACTCAATTAATGCTGGGTCATACTGAATATCCATAATAGCGTATTCCCTTTGCCTTGGAGAAAAACTATTAAGTTGCATTCATAACGAATGTAACGGAGACCCTAAAAGGAAAGGCGCCCAAAGGGCCCCCTGCCACTATAAGCGCTCCTGGTCTTTAAGGGTTTATGCAAGGATCCAGTTTTTGCAATACATTTGATAATTCTTCCTCTCTAACGGGAGTCGTTATAACTTTCCAGACCCCTGCCTGCAGAATTTGTCTAGGATCAATTTGCGAGTTTTCTGGGATGACGGCTAGAATAGGGGCCTTCTTTGATGCTGCATGTATGGTAGAAACCATGTTCCAATCAAGGGCATCGCCTAAACAAGCAATGATCAAGTTGAATTCCCTTTTATGAAGAAACTTTAAAGCCTCCAGGGTGTTGGAGGTAGTGATGGTGTGATAAGGACCCCGGTTTAAGACATCTTGCACTATCCTCTGGTCAGACGTTCCAGAATTAAAAACCAAGATATCCCTCGATATGGTTACCATCACCTAATGATCTCCCTTGATGGATGATTGCGCCAGGTTTTAATAGGTCCCCAGAATGCAGCAAGACTTATGCCATTTAAGCTATGGGATGCAGGTAGAATAAAGATTGGTGGCTATTATTGGTTATGTTAGCAGAGGATAATTTCTTAAGAGGAAGGACTAACTTTGCCTGGCAAGCAGGGCATTTTGCCCTGCTTGCCAGGGCAAAATGCCCTGCTGGGGTAGTAGCATAACTTTGCGGTTTAAGTAGCTTTTGATTATCATGGCGTCGCTCCTAAAACGATACAATCTTAAGCGTAACGAAAACGAGCTGAGCGGCGGGGCTGATCGTTAATTGATTCTCACGGATTGTAGAGATCGTTTTCTTTGATAGCTTTTAGACATTCATCTACTCCTAATCCTTGCTCCAATTCTATCCATTCGCCGGTATGCCTCATGTACGATAAATTGATTTAATACTATCTTCGATACCCTACCGCGGTAAATTGCTATCCTTTGCCATTGCCTTCTCGGTAAGACTCTACTGCTTAGCACACCGTCTAACGATGTGCTGGCCGGCTGGAAATGAGCGTCAGCGATTTACCAATCCGTGTCCAGAGACTGGTTAGCAGGAAATGTTTTTATTCAAATAAGTCAGAATGGGTACCAGTTCTTTCAAAGATTATTGCGGAACCTGTTATCTTGTAAATCAACAGCCAATCTGGCTCTATATGGCATTCCCGCCTGTTTTTATAGTTGCCTATTAATTTGTGGTCTTTATAATTAACATCAAGGCGGTCTCCATTTACAAGCTTTTTGATAACCTTTTTGATTTTTTCTGGGGACTTCCCTCGTTTCTCCATTCTTTTTATATCTTTTACAAATTGCTTTGTATAAGAAGGAATTCGCACTTATATCCCCAGCTTGTCGAACATATCATCTGCGTCTTCACAACGAATCAGATTCCTATTTGCGTCTGTGTCTTTGAATACCTTTTCAGTTGTTTTGTTGGGGATAACAACATTAAATGGCAACCCATTCCTTAACTTAACCTGTCGATAAAATACAGTAATCGCCTCTGTTGCAGAAAGACCTAATTTTTCAAAAAGTTTTTCTACGTCTTCCTTAAGTTCAGGTTCAATTCGTGCTCTGACTGTAGCAGTCTTTGCCATAAACACCACCTCCCAATAAAAAAATAACCCATATGGGCTACGATGTCAATTTGTTTTTGTGGCCCATATGGGGTGTGTGTAGGGGATGTATTATACCTGCTAACGGCTGAGGCATCACCTGCGGGCGCGTCCGCGCGGGCGGGCGGTCCGTCAGGTGCATGCCCGGGTTCGACGACCCTTCCGCTGAAGAGGTTTCCCTGCAGTCAACTTGAATAGCACACTCAAGCCCGGATCCCCGGCGATCGTGATCCCGTGAGCGGAACCGAGGAGTTTCGTCATGTCCTTGCCAGCCTCTTCGATCGCCTTCAGGACGAGAGCACCCGTCGGATCCGCAAAGGAGGCCATTCCCAGTGATACCCATTTCAGAGCCGTGCCGAAAATCTTGCGCCAGAGCTTGCCCTTCTCCAGTTCAATTCTTCTATGGATTTCGGCAACGTAGGGCATGACGGTGGTCTCGACCAGGAAGCGGGCCTCCTCTCGGACGCGGGAGTAATCAGGCTTGTCGCCAAGCAGTTTCCGTAGCTCGGCGGCCAACTTCAGAGTCATCATGCGAAAGGGGACAAGTTCGTCTGAAAAACGCCCGCGTATCTCAAGCAAGTCCTCGGCGGTTGACCAGTGCACCGCTGGCATATGGAGAGAAAGGAGCTCCAGACCGATTGCCGCCGCTAGATCCGGCGCGGAGCGCAGCAGGGGCCGAACATCGGGAACCGGAAGAGCACCTTCGTCGCTAACCGCAATCCATCGGTTCTTGATTGCGAGGTACCGGGCGGAAGGCAGAACTCGGACAAGAATGTCGTCATCAAGCTCCGGATGCGCCTTGGTGAACTCTTCCACGGCCTCCAACTCGGGTGTCTTGCCCATGAGGAAGGCGGCGAATTCGTCCACAGGCAGCCCACCCGACGTGAGCTTGGAGACCATGTCATTGACCGTGGCGGTCAAGAGACCCGGGTGGTAGTAGACCGTGTCGCCAAGAAGCGGCTTGATGTCCAAAACGAAGCAGTAGAACTTGCCGGTCCTCTCGATGGTCTTCTGCGCACTAGGACCCGAATGGTCCCCCATCACCCCGATTTGGATCTTGTCTGGAAGGCCCTTGAGATACTGGGTATATCTTGCGACCGTTGACGCGTCGTCGCTCAGGGTCACGAAATGGACGCGGTCAAAATAGAGGTGCATCGACGCGAAGTGGTTTCGGTCGTGCGGGTAACAGTCTGGGTAGTAGATGGCCTCCAACGCCTCGTTGCTGCCTTGGGGCATGTGCCCACCTCCATGTTTGGTCCGTCGAATCGGGATAGGGGGACGTCTCACGACGCCCCTCCTCCCACACCACCGGGCATACGGATCACGTACCTCGGCGGTTCGGCTGATTAAGTCAACCAGACTTGTTGACCGAGGCGTCTCTTCTTAGCTCCGGTCACGAATTTCACCGGGTCTAGTGCATTATCCATGAGCGTTACTAAGCAACTTCCTCTCTCTTTTAATCCCTTTCGGGAACCGTTCAGGCCTTCGGAGACGGCATGACACCAAACTCAGTCCGTTTAGGTCAAGAGTTTCCGTCACCTGCTCTTTCGATATACAGGGCGGGTTCCTAGTTCGTCCATGCGAGCCTTGCCTGCTGCCTGCGTC
>MHDQ01000145.1 GCA_001803565.1 Nitrospinae bacterium RIFCSPLOWO2_12_FULL_45_22
GCAGGGTCTTGCGGCGTTGAGCAAACGAAACCCGCACCAGTTGAAAAAATAAGGCTTCATCTAAAAGGGCCACCCGGGGTCCGGGCAAAGGAGTAATTCTTAATAGCGAGGATTCTACCCTGGGTGAGGGCCAGAAGGCCTGGGCTGATACTTGTAAACACTCCTCTACCTCACAGTAGAGTTGTACCGCTATAGAGAGGGGGCTATAATCTTTCTGGCCAGGTAGGGCCCTTATCCTGGTTGCTACCTCTCGCTGAAGCATTATATGCATATCCTTTATCTGATTTTTATATTCCAACAACCTGAATATGATAGGTGTAGAGATATAGTAGGGTAAGTTAGCTACTACTTTTAACCCCTCTCCTAAAATAGAATAGTCAAAACTCAAGGCATCTGCCCTTATTATTTGCAGATTAGGATAATGACCTAGTTCCTTTTTTAGGAGCTGGTGCAGCTTTTCATCTAACTCCAGGCTGATAACCCGCTGGGCTATATCGGCTAAGCCCCGCGTGAGAGTCCCTAAGCCTGAACCGATTTCTAACACGGTATCATCTGGGCTTATCCGGGCGAGGCGAATAATACCTTTCAAGACCTGAGGATCAATTAAGAGGTTTTGCCCCCAGCGTTTTTTCAGGTAAATTCCAGCTTCTTTGAGGAGTTTTTTTTGTTCTTTTAACAAGGGAGGGGTTTCATATGGGCAGCTAATTTGACCGCTTCTATCAGGCTACCGGGATTAGCCAGGCCCTTACCAGCAATATCATATGCTGTACCATGATCCACAGAAGTCCGGACTATAGGCAGCCCGAGGGTTACATTTACCGCCCGGCCAAAAGCCGCCATCTTTACCGGGATTAACCCTTGATCATGATACATAGCAATTATAACATCGAAATTCTGGCTCCTGCTGGGTTGGAAGAGGGTATCGGCTGGATAAGGGCCGGTAATACCTATGCCTGTCTTCTGAGCTTCTTCCATTGCAGGGATAAGGCATTGCTTTTCCTCCGTGCCAAATAATCCCCCTTCACCAGCATGTGGGTTTAAGGCGGCCAGGGCAATCTTAGGCCTGGGGATATTAAAACACTCCATAGCACGATGGGTCAAGTTGATAGTCTTCAACACCTGGTTATAGGTAATCTTAGGGCATACTTCCCTTAATGGCAGATGAGTAGTAACCAGGACAATTCTTAATTGGCCACCTATCATCATCATGGCATAATCCTGGGCATCAGTAAGTTCGGCCAGTAGTTCAGTATGGCCAGGATAAGGATACCCTGCCAGGTTAAGGGCCTCTTTATTGATAGGGGCAGTGACTATACCATGGACCTTTTTAGCCAGGGCCAGCTCTACTCCCTTAAAGATATATTCCGCTGCGGCCCGGCCAGATGCCGCACTGATTTTGCCCACTTTAATGTCCGTTGGGGCTATATTGTCTAAATCAAAAACCAATAATCTATCGGGAGAAAAAATGCTCGCATCTATCCTGGTTATTCCTTCAATCCTTACATTGGTTCCTAGACTCCTGGCTGTCTCTTGCAGAATTTTTAGATCGCCTATAACCAGGGGCTGGCATTCCCTACCAAATCTTTCCTCCTGCCAGCCTTTAATGATAATTTCTGGTCCTATGCCAGCAGGGTCTCCCATAGTGATAGCAACTATAGGTAAAGGTTCCATCGCTTTGACCCATTCTTATTGACTTGACAATGACACTTTTGCTAATAGCAACCCGGCCAAGCAATTTCTAAATCTCAAGCACTAAATCCTAAACAATATCAAAATCCTAAATCTCAAAACTATTTTATTATTTTGAATTTCGGTCATTTGAATTTGTTTAGGAATTAGAATTTTGAATTTAGGAATTAGCGTTATTTAACAGTGTTGAGCTAATTTGTAAAAAGGATAGAGGGCCGTGATAATCTTCGGCCCTTTATCCTGCACGGGCTATCCTATGCGGCTGATATGACCTCTAGCGGACAAGCCTCCAGGCATTGTCCGCAATCAGTGCAATCATCGGGATTAGCTACCGTAGAGACATCATTCTGCATAACCAAAACCCCACTGGGACAGGTATCAATACAGACCTGACAACCAGTGCAATCATCGGCACTAATTTGCACTACCACTCGTTATCTCACCTCCTTGTATAGTTATTGCACCGTAAAGGATGCTGCTAGGTAATAACTATTATACTGGTTAGTTCCAACAGATCAATCAAAATCGTCATCTTAATACCAAACTCCTGCCAAATAAGGACTTGTTTGTCTGTTCCCTTTGACATTTAATCTTTAAATGACTACAATTCTGTCTAAACAACAGATCAAATTTACCATTTTTGCTATAATTGATATGGGTGTGGCTATTCTTTTTGTTGATTTTGAGTAAAGGATGACCGAGACCCTCAAGACCCTTGGTTTGTTATAATATTGTGATTTTATACTTTCAGAAAATCTGCGGGACAACAATGTCCCGCCACCCTGACTTGTTTCAGGGTGGGCGGGGTTTTCTAACCCCGCAAAATGGATTTTCAGGGGATAGAAATGGAGGAAGTTTTTAACCCATCGGTTATAAGCCCGGCAAAACCTGTGGTCCTGGTCGTTGATGATGATGAAGGGATCAGGGATACCCTGGAGGCTATCTTGACCAAGGATTATACGGTTATAAAGGCGAAGGATGGGCGAGCGGCCCTTCGGTTAATAGATGAAAAAGAGGTACAGGTAATGCTTTTGGATATTCGGTTACCAGATATTAACGGTCTGGATGTTCTCAAGCGGGTTAAGGAGAGATACGATGATATTGAGGTTGCAATGATTACCGCAATAAAGGAAATAGATACCGCGGTAAAAGCCATGAAACTGGGGGCATACGATTATATCACGAAGGAATTTGATTATGATGAAGTGGTCAACTTAGTACGGCATATTATCGAAAAACAGAATCTTACTAAGGAATTGATCTATCTGCAAAGCGAAATGGATCAATATGTCCCGCATGATTTCATTATGGGTAAAAGCCTCAAGATGAGACAGGTCTATGACGTTGTTCAGAAAATAGCTAAAGTTCCGGCAAATGTCCTTATCACCGGTGAAACGGGCACCGGTAAGGAAGTGATCGCACGGCTTATTCATCGAGAAAGCAATACTCCCCAAGGTCCTTTTGTGGCCGTAAATCTCGCCTCTATACCTTATGACTTATTGGAGAGTACCCTTTTCGGTCATGAAAGAGGGGCATTCACCGGGGCTTACCGTCGCCGGCACGGTAAGTTTGAGCTGGCCAATGGTGGTACACTTTTTTTAGATGAAATAAGTGAACTTAAATATGATTTACAGGTCAAAATCTTGAGGTCTATTCAAGAAGGGGAGATCGAGAGGGTAGGGGGTAACAGGCCCATTAATATAAACGTACGGATAATAGCCGCTACTAATGCCGATTTAGAACAAGCAGTAAAGAAAGGGACTTTCAGGGAAGATCTCTACTATCGGTTGAATGTCATACCGATTAAAATACCACCTCTCAGGGAGAGGGCGGTGGATATTCCGGAGCTTATAACCTTTTTTCTGGCCAAATATAGTAAGAGATTTAATAAAAAAGTTACTAAAGTGACAAATCCGGCTTTAAAGGTCTTGTTCAGTTACCACTGGCCGGGCAATGTGCGGGAGTTGGAGAACCTGATTGAAAGACTAGTGGCTACTATTGAAGGGGATACCATTGGTGAGAGCCATATCCCTATAGATTATTATTTTCCTGACAATGAATCCAGTTGGGATGGGCTTAAGGGGGAGGATTTCTTGAAGAAGGCATGCGATACCTTTGAAAGGAACTTCATCCTTAAGGCATTAGAACGGGTCAAATGGAACCGGAAAGAGGCTGCAAAAAACCTGGGCCTGCCCCGTAGTACTTTTAAATATAAACTACTTAAATTGAATATTTACGATTTTTTACATGAGAAAAAGGAAGATGGGGAGGAAGAGGAGGAAGACGAAGAATGATTCGTTAGAATCCGGCCTCTATGCCTACTAAGAAATTTATACCCGCGTTAGGAAAAACTCCATCCTCGCTAATATCCCTTTCATCCAGCAGATTATTAATCTTATTAAATAGACTTATTCCTTTCAGCCCAAGGGATCGAATGGGGAGCTTATACGTAGTAGTCAAGTTCCAGCGGGTATAGCCTGATTTTCTAAAGCCTAAGGGGCGGCCATTAAGGCCAATGAGGTGAGGAAAGTTTTGGCGTTGGCTGCTTAAAATATTTATATCTAGATTAGTTGTCAGCGTGTCTTCCCAGGTATATGCCAGATGGAAGTTCCAGCTATGGTTTGGGCGTAAGGGCAGGTCTTTCCCGGTGTCCTTATCTTCGGTATCCATCCAGGTATAGTTGAGTTGAAAGAAAAGATCTTTTTGGGGAATCCAGTTGAGCGTGGTTTCAAAACCCTGGACCGAGGCCTCCTTCTTATTAACAAAACTCAAGGCCTTTCCATCAAAGAAGATTAGATCAGTAAAGTGATTATTAAAATAAATAAAATCTATACTCAATTTATCTTCCCAGAGCCTTTGCTCTATTCCTAGCTCGAAGCTGCGGCTCTTCTCGGGCCTTAAATCCCGCTTACCGAAGGTTGGTGTGAAGAGTTCTACAAACGAAGGAGCCCGGAACCCCGTACCAAAGCTGGCCTTTAGCTTAGTAGCTTCTGGTCTAATCCAGTAAGCCAGCGAGACCTTGGGGTTTAAGCTGGTACCAAAATCCTTGTTATAATCCAGGCGCAAGCCAGCATTTATAAATAATCGCTCCTGCCAGGAGAAGTGATTTTGGGCATAAAAAGCCCCGATATCTCTGGTTTCTGTGAATCTCATTAGAGCGGACGGCCCTTCCCCTAGACTTTCTAAATTACCCCACTCATGGAAGTTCACCCGCTCTCTCTCATAATCCAACCCTAAGCTAAATATATTGTTGGTAAATAGATAGAGATGATGCTGCGTGCTGAGTATAAGCCTTTTGTCTTTTGTATTAATAAAATCAGTGAAAGAAATAATACGTTCCCTCTGTCGCTCAGGAGGGTCAGGGGGGTTATCTTCTTTTAATCCTTTCTCTACCCACCCCAGTGAGAGCTCAAAATTCCAGCGGGGCGATGGCCTTTGCCGATAAAACAGGTGATTGAAGAAAGAACTCCGCTGGAGGGAGCGATTTGGGTCCCGGGTCAGAGCTAGCCTGTTTCCCATCCTCAAATCGGCATCAGTTATAAGAGCAGCCGGAGATAAGGCTAACTCTTTACTAGAGCCGATATACCGGCTTACTAAACGCAAGACAGAGTCAGAGGTAGGATTCAAGCTTATCTGGCCTACCAGGTTATTAGCCCTGAAGGCATCCCGCGGAAATTGACCTTTCACTTCAGAGCGAGAAAATGTTGCTGTGTAATTGTAGTTCTCTTTTTGGCCTTCAGTTCTTAATATTCCCCTAAAGGTTTCTTGATTCCCTCCTTCAGCCAGAAAAGACAAGCCTTCGTTCTCTTTTTTACCTGACTTAGTTATTATATTGACAACCCCACCTATGGCCTCTGAGCCATAAAAGGCACTATGGGCCCCCCGGACTACCTCGATCCTTTCTATATTATCTATAGGCAGGTCGCCGAAGTCGAACTCGCCGGTTAAGGGAGAATTTACCTTTATCCCATCTATCAAGACTAATACCTGATCGAACTCGGCCCCCCTAATCCTTATATTAGCCTCTTCACCTAAAGTACCTGCGTTCTGGACAACTATCCCGGGTATATTCCTGAGGACTTCAACGACTGTTCTGGCCTGTTGCCTCTTTATCTCTTCCCCGGTAATAACTGTGACTGTGCTAGTGACTCTACTAAGGGGTTCTTCTATACGGGAAGAAGTTATTACCCGATATTCTTCTCGTTTAATTGCCCAGACGCCTCTCGCGAGGATGCATTCAGTAAGGCTTAAGCTAATAAATAGCGAAGCAAAAATCCAGCTATAGATAGAAACTTTAATATTGATAGCCCGGCATGTGTTTTTGCGCACGCTTAATTCCCCCTGGAGCTACATTTATAGGGTCTGTGGTTACAAAAGAGATGCGCTACGATTTAATATATCCTAATGAATCTACCAACTAATATCAAGTCTGACTAGGATAGGAGGGGGTGGAGGGGGAGGCATGAGAAAGCCGGCTAAGAATAGCTTCCTAGAAGGAACATGGATTGTCTTCTGTCACCAAAGAGGAAGTAGCGACACCGCCTTAACAGTGAGTGCGTGAGCAGTGAAGAGGGAGCCGTTACTGCTCACTCCTTACTGCTCACTGTTTACTCTGTCCTCTGTGGTAAATGATTAAAATTCTCCTCTTCTGAAGAACTTAGCTAACCTACCATACTATAGCCACCACTGACACTCAAGACCTGGCCAGTGATATGACCAGCCGCTACATTGGAAGCCAAAAAAACTACGGCATGGGCAATGTCTTCTGGACGACCGACCTTTCTTAAGGGGTAGACCTTGGCAATCTTTTCTACCTGGTCAGGAGTAAACAGGCCCGCCGCCTGCTTCCACATGCTTTTATCTCCTATCTGGGCATCTTCCTTAGGAATCGTAACCCCCGGGCAGACCGTATTTGCCCTTATTCCGAATCTACCTACTTCCCGGGCAATAGTCTTCATAAAGCTATTAACCGCGGCCTTAACACCACCATACACAGCTTCTTTGAATTCTCCCATCCGGCTAGCATCGGAACTAATGCTTACAATAGCACCACCCTTATTCTCTATCATATGGTCCAGGACCGCCCTGGTACAATTGAGTACCCCTTTATAGTTTATGCTTATGACCTTATCCCAAAACTCCGGCGTAGTTTCGGTGAAGAGCATCATATTATCCCAACCTACATTATTGACCAGGACATCTACCCTGCCAAATTCATCTATCCCCTTCTTCACCATGGCAGTGACATCATCTCGGTTGGTAACATCACACTTAACGACAATAGCTTTACCACCAGCCTTCAAGCCATTGGCTTCTTGTGCCGTTTTTTCTGCCTGAGGGATATCTATGTCTCCTATTACTATGTTAGTACCCTCGCGCGCAAAAACTAAGGATATGGCTCGCCCAATATTGGATGCCCCACCAGTCACAATTGCTGTCTTCTTTAATAAGCCTAAGTCCATGATCTGTCCCTCCTTTCTCCAATAGCA
>MHDQ01000146.1 GCA_001803565.1 Nitrospinae bacterium RIFCSPLOWO2_12_FULL_45_22
TCAGTAATGCGCCAGCTCAAGGTAGAGTTGAATGGCTATGAATGGTGTCGGGCCTCCAGCAACCCCTTACTGCGGGAGCAGCGGGCCGAGCTGCATAAAGAGATGGCAGAGATGCTCTATCCCTTGATTCGTGCCAGTGAGCATTTCGCCCCCAATGGTATTGTCCGACGTCGGATCAGGCAGACCGAGGAGCGTTACCTAGAGATTTTTGGCAGACCCGCTCCCTCCCAGGAGATCATGTCCTATTATGTGCTGGCTAAGGCATTCCAGGGTAAGGCCCGGGAGTTTATAGACCCCCAGAACCGCCACCCCAAACAAGAACCCTTCAAAATATATATCTATGGCAAGAACGGCAAGGGAAAAGATGAACCACCTTATCGGGTAGTATATCCTGTGCAGGATAAGGGATTTGAGTCTCATAATAACTATCGAAGTGTACGGGATGAGGTGTTTAGCAAAGCGCTACGGTTCCTCGATAATATCTTTGCCCCCGGGGCAGCGCCTAAGTCAACCAGTATCAGGACGCAGATAGTATAACAACCTGGCAAACGGTCACTGTCGCGGCACAGAGAACGTAAAAACCCTCAATAGGTCGTTAGGTTCTTGGGTTATTAAGTAATGGCGCAATAACGTAGTCACCCAATAACCCATTATTCTCTTTGCCTCCTTAGCGTCTTTGCGGTGCATAATTTGGATTAACTAGGTGGAATATTCATAAAACCCTCTGCCCGTCTTTCTCCCCAAATAGCCTGCTTCTACATATTTGACCAGTAAGGGACAGGGCCGATACTTAGGGTCTCCTAACTCTTGATACAAAACCCTGAGGATAGCTAAACAGGTATCCAGGCCAATCAGGTCTGCTAGGGCAAGGGGTCCCATGGGATGATTCATTCCTAACCGCATGACCGTATCTATTGCCTCCCGATCTCCCACCCCTTCAAAAAGACAGTAGATAGCCTCATTGATCATGGGTAGCAGTATCCTATTACTGATAAAACCGGGATAGTCCTGGGCCAGGCATGGGGTCTTACCCAGTTTTAAGGCCAGATCATACACCTCTTGATAAGTAGCATCACTGGTAGCTAAACCCCGTATTATTTCCACTAGCTTCATGACCGGTACCGGGTTCATGAAGTGCATACCTATTACTTTTTCTGGCCGATTAGTAACAGCAGCCAGTTTAGTAATAGATATTGACGATGTATTACTAGCTAAGATAGCTTCAGGGCGAGCGGTCATACTTAACTCTTTAAAAATCTGTAGTTTAATCTCTAAATCTTCCGAAGCAGCTTCAATAATTAGCTCAGCCGGAACCATTTCTTTTAGGTTACTAGTACCACGGATCCGCTTCAAGGCAGCTTCCTTTGCCTCTGGACTCAGCCTATCCTTCTTTACTTCCCGCTCCATATTCCGGGCAATAGTCTCTATCCCTTTCTGCCAAAATTCTTCTCTGATATCCATCAATATAACATTAAACCCAGTTGCCGCTGCTATCTGAGCAATACCACTACCCATCTGGCCAGCGCCTACTACTCCTATATTCTCCATTAGCTATTACCCTCCTATAATATCAAAAGTAGATTCACCCGCATAAACATTATACTCTTTTGAGGTCTTGATTCCAATAGCGCTTTCTTTGTCTCGTGGATTTTAATAGGTATTTTATATAGATCAGATTTCCTTCTTGACATATTGTTTTCATATCCATATTATTGTTAAAAAGACTGTTCTATTATCCTAGGCTTGACGGACAACTTAGAGGAGATAAGCAGGATGAACGCAGAAGATATCTTGGCAGAACTAGGAGACATTTATGCCAACAGGCACCAGTGGAATCGAAAGAGGCGGGAACGAGGCCAGAGATATATGGGCTGGGTTTGTACTTATATCCCGGAAGAGATCATCCAGGCAGCGGGAATTACCCCGGTCAGGGTACTGGGGGGTAATGACGAGACGCCAATAGCAGATGCCTACTTATACTCTAATCTCTGCTCCTTCGTCCGAAGCGCCCTGGAAGAAGCCTTTATGGACAAATACGACTATTTGGATGGTTTTGTGGCACTCAATGCCTGCGACCATATCCGCCGGCTCTATGATGTCTGGAGCATCTATCTGAAGGGAAAGACCCCTTTTACGACCATATTAAGTGTCCCGGGTAAGATTTCAGAAAATACCATTGCAGTCTTTAAAGAAGAGCTGGAAGTCTTCAAAGAAAGCTTAGAGAGACATTTTGAGGTAGAGATTACCGAAAGGGCCTTGAAAGAAGCGATTGCTCTCTACAATACTACCCGGTCATTACTGAAAGAGATCTATGACCTGCGAAAAGACCCCCAGCCTCCCTTAACCGGCACAGAAGCCATGGAGATAGTCTTAGCCGGCATGGTGATGCCCAAGGATGTTTATAATGAGAAGCTAAAGAGCCTGTTGGAAGCCCTTAAATCCCGGCCTCCAGTACCTAATGCAGGAGAAAGGGTCCGGCTTCTTATTATGGGGAGTGAACTGCAGGAGCCAGAATATATTCGGGTAATAGAAGAACTGGGTGGCTTAGTAGTGAACGATGACCTCTGTAATGGTACCCGCTATTTCTGGAATTTAGTTGATACCAGGGAAGAGCCGCTAGAGGCCCTGGCACGGCGTTATGTGACCCGTAATCCTTGCCCCCGTATGCGGCCTCAAACAGAGAGATTAACCCGGTTAAAACAGATGATAAAAGATTACCGGGTCGAGGCAGTTATTTATGAATGTATAAAGTTTTGCGATATGCATGGGGCTGCTTATCCCATAATAAAAAGGGGTTTAGCAGAGATAGGTATCCCGGTATTGAAACTGGATCGGGAGCACCTCCTTACTGGAATAGGTCAGGTAAAAACCCGTACCCAGGCATTTTTCGAGAGCATCGGCGTTTAACAGGAGGGATTCTGAAATGAAATTGCAAGAGTTTATTGATATCTTTGATGAGCGAGTAAATTATTTTAGACGTTTTAATTTACCTGAGAGTGTAGATATCTACTTTCGCTGTATGAGAAATTATTATCTCCGGGCTATGACTGCTAAAGAAGAAGGTAAACCTCTAGCCTGGGTAAGTATCATGTGCCCTATGGAGATATTCCATGCGATGGATATTGTCCCTTTTGCCGTGGACCCCTACGCCATCTCTATCTCAGCCTTTGCTTATTTTAAGAAAGAGGATTGTGTCTACTTTGATATAGGTGATTCATATGGCTATCCGGCTGATGCTTGTTCCCCTCATAGGGCAGCTATTGGTTTAGCAGCTTCTAACACCTTACCGGAGCCAGACCTTATCTATGGTACTGCCTCTATGCCTTGCGATTCTGCGGTAGCGGTCTTTGATGTCTTGAGTGATATGAAGAAAGTCCCTACCTATTTTGCCAACTTTGAATACCGCTACCATCCTAACTCGGTGCAATATTTAAAAACCGAGTTTCAGGGATTGATAGCTTTTCTAGAAGAACATACTGGCCGCAAAATGGATAAGGAACGATTGCGAGAGACCCTTAAGATCTCGATCAAGGCAAATCGGGCGATGATGGAGATCCATCAACTGCGGAAGAAGAGACCCTGCCCCTTAAGGGCCCGGGATGCCTTCAACTCCTTTGGTATGCGCCTGGCCGGAGAGGGTATGCCGGAGACATTGGATTTTTTTGAGGCCCAGCTCAGAGAAGTCAGGGGCCGGGTAGAACGAGGAGAAGGGGTATTGCCTGAGGAACACTTACGACTGGTCGCTTCTGGCCCTTATCCCTTCTTTGCCATGGAAATCCTCGATTGGGTGCAGGATAAATATGGGGCTATATTTGTGGCTGATATGTTTAACTGTGCCCCCTGGGAAGATATGGACGAAAATGACCCTGCTGACCCAGTGGAGTTACTGGCTCGTAAATGGCTATCCTTTTTTGGTATGGAATTGCTCTATGGCCCTGCCGAAAATACCATAGATTATCTGATTGATAGTATCAAAGAGTCCCAGGTAGATGGATCTATCTTCTTTACCCATTTTGGCTGCAAGCAGACCTGCGGCTTGCAGAAGATCTACCGGGATAAAATCATGGAAGAACTAGGCCTGCCCACCCTTTTTGTTGATATGGATATCAGTGATCCCAAGGTAGTTTCAGTAGACCAGATGAAGGCCAAAATCCATGAATATATAGAGATGATAGAAAAGAAGAAGGGCCAGCCAGTGGCGGCGTGAGGTTTCTAATGGAAAACAGAGCTTCGCCTGTCCCCAACAGAAACGATATCCTTTTGCTCCTTATTGATATTCAGGAGAAGCTCTTTAAGCCCATGCCTCCTGCAGTACAAAGTCAGATGATCCATAATATTAAACTCCTTCTGGCATTGGCTAAGAAGATTGAAATACCTATCCTGGTAACAGAACAATACCCTAAAGGATTAGGAGAGACCATACCTGAGCTGAAGGGAGCCCTGGACGATAATTATTCCCCTATCACTAAGCTAAGTTTCAGTTGCTGCGGAGAAGAACGTTTCCCGCAAAAGCTACAGGAGATAAATAAGAGCCAGATGATTGTGACTGGCATGGAGACCCATGTCTGTGTGCTTCAGACCGCCTTAGGCATCTTGGCGCAAGGCTATCAGATATTTGTACCCCGGGATGCCGTCTGCTCCAGGAAAAAAGCCGATTGGCAGACCGGCCTAAACCTTATGCATTCGGGTGGGGCCATTATCACATCCACCGAAACCATTATCTTCCAGCTTCTGGAAAAAGCTGGTACTGACGAGTTTAAATACATGTCCCCACTCCTCAAAGGGCCTTAACAAACTCAGCGATTCTTAATGATACCTATTAAAGACACTATCCCCTCTCGCTCTTATCCCTTCATCAATATCTCTTTAATGATGGCTAATATCCTGATCTTTTTCTATCAGCTATCCCTGGGGGATCAGCTAGAACAATTCCTCTTCACTTATGGGCTCATCCCAGCACGGTTTTTTCTTTGGGATCAACCCCTATCTGACCACCTCTCACCCTTATTTACTGCTATGTTTCTGCATGGTGGCTGGTTCCATGTATTGGGCAATATGCTCTATCTATGGATATTTGGTGATAATGTAGAGGATAGACTGGGGCACTTACGCTACCTAATCTTTTATCTCCTCTGTGGCCTTGGTGCGGCCTTGGTACAAACCTTTATCAATCCCTACTCGCCCTTCCCTATGATCGGGGCCAGTGGGGCTATTGCTGGCGTCCTGGGGGCCTATTTTCTCCTCTTTCCTTATGCCCGGATAGTTACCCTGGTACCCATTTTCTTCTTTTTACAAGTCATAGAGCTACCCGCCTTTATCTTCCTCTTCTTCTGGATTCTGATGCAATTCCTGAGCGGTACGGCCGCTATTGGCCATACTAACCAGATTACCGGGGGTGTAGCCTGGTGGGCCCATATTGGTGGCTTCTTTTCCGGGATACTATTACTCCTGGTCTTCAAGAAAAAAACCCGCTAACCCCATCCTTACAGAGAAGTTTTAGATAACTTGACAAAAATTGACTTAAGTTTTATATGAATGGCTGAGTTCAAAATCAAACTTGGTTATTGCGAAAAATGCGGCTATGCACTCAAATAGGTGTAGGGCAAGGCTTCAGCCTTGCATGAAATATTCGCCGAAGCAAGCCTAAAGGCTTGCTCCACCTGGACTAAGGTTAATAATTAAGACAATAAATACCGAAAAGGATAGAGGGTAAATTAGCAAACTGTCAAAATTCATTAGGACACAGATTTTCACAGATACATACAGATATTTAATATCGTTATAATCGGCGCTCATTTGTGTCCAAAAGGGAAATTCCTCTGCTCTCAATAAGCGGCAACTATATTTTAATGGCATAGGAATTTTCATGGAGGAACATCAATATGGGGTACAAAAGGAGTTATGCGTTTTGATAAACTTACCATAAAGGCCCAGGAGGCTTTACAAGATGCCCAATCGTTAGCAGAAAAGCAAGAACATCAAGCCTTAGAGGTCGAACACCTGCTATTAGCCCTCATACAGCAAAAAGATGGGATTACCCAATCTCTCCTGGAGAGAGTAGGGGCGGATCCCTTGATCATCAAAAATCAACTGGAAGAAGCACTCCTTAAGCTGCCAAAAATTTATGGCAGTATAGGCCAGATTTACATCTCACCCAGGCTAAAAAATGTCCTGGATGCCGCCTTTTTGGAAGCCGAGAGGCTCAAGGACGATTTTGTCAGTACAGAACATATACTCTTAGCTATTGCGGAGGAGAAGGGAGAGGCAGTGGCCCGCATTTTGGCCGGTGCTGGAGTGGGCCGGGACAGTATCCTGAAGGCATTGCTCAGCCTCCGTGGGAGCCAGCGGGTAACGGATCCTAACCCAGAAGATAAGTATCAGACCTTAACCCGCTATTGTCGCGACTTGACTGACCTGGCCCAGAAGGGGAAATTAGACCCGGTCATAGGACGGGATGACGAGATCCGCCGGGTTATCCAGGTCCTTTCTCGCCGTACCAAGAACAACCCGGTACTTATCGGTGAGCCGGGAGTTGGTAAGACCGCTATTGCAGAAGGCTTAGCCCAGCGAATCGTTAATAAAGACGTACCCGAAGGGCTCAAGGATAAAAAGTTAGTCGCCCTTGACCTGGGGGCTTTAGTAGCAGGCACCAAGTATAGGGGAGAGTTTGAAGACCGCCTCAAGGCCCTCCTTAAGGAGATACAAGAGGCCGAAGGTTCTATCATCCTATTCATAGATGAGTTGCATACCTTAGTAGGCGCTGGTGCAGCCGAGGGGGCGATAGATGCCTCCAATATGCTAAAGCCGGCCTTAGCCCGAGGAGAACTGCGCTGCATAGGGGCTACTACGCTAGATGAGTACCGAAAGCGCGTAGAGAAAGATGCCGCCTTAGAACGCCGCTTCCAGCCAGTATATATAGATGAACCTTCAGTAGAAGATACTATCTCTATCTTGAGGGGCCTAAAAGAGCGATACGAGGTGCATCATGGTGTACGGATTAAGGATTCTGCTATCGTGGCTGCTGCTACCCTATCGCATCGCTATATCACCGACCGCTTCTTACCGGATAAGGCCATAGATCTTATAGATGAGGCCGCTTCTCGCCTACGGATTGAGATTGATAGCCTCCCCACGGAGATTGATGAAGTAGAGCGCAGGATAATTCAATTAGAGATCGAACGGCAGGCCTTAAAAAAGGAGCATGACCCAGTCTCCCAGGAGAAATTGGCTAAGCTGGAACAAGAGCTAGTCCAGTTCAAAGAGGATATGACCCAGCTTAAGGCTCATTGGGAGCAAGAGAAAGAAGGCATCAAGAAGATTCGGGAGATCAAAGAAAGGATTGAACAAGCCAAGCTAGAGGCGGAAAAGGCGGAGCGGGCGGGCGATTTAGGTCGAGCAGCGGAACTGCGCTATGGGACCCTTATCGGCTTAGAGAAAGAGTTGAGCCGGGAGAATGACCAGTTGGCTCAGTTACAAAAAGATACCCGGATGCTGAAAGAAGAGGTAGATGAAGAAGATGTGGCTGAGGTAGTGGCAAAATGGACCGGCATACCGCTAGCCAAGATGATGGAAGGCGAGATAGAGAAGTTGATTAAGATGGAGGAGAGGATTAAGGCCCGGGTAGTAGGCCAGAATGAGGCCATTAACCTGGTAGCGAATGCAGTACGGCGAGCCCGGGCAGGACTGCAAGACCCTAACCGCCCTATCGGTTCTTTTATCTTCCTGGGCCCAACTGGTGTAGGCAAGACAGAGCTAGCCCGGGCCCTGGCAGAATTCCTGTTTGATGATGAGCAGGCTATGGTGCGTTTAGATATGTCCGAGTTTATGGAAAAGCATACCGTCTCTCGCCTGATAGGGGCACCACCGGGGTATGTAGGTTATGAAGAGGGTGGTTATCTAACCGAAGCTATTCGTAGAAGGCCCTATTCGGTTATCCTGTTTGATGAGATAGAAAAGGCCCATACTGAGGTATTCAATGTCCTTCTCCAGATATTGGATGATGGCCGTCTTACTGATGGTCATGGCCGGACAGTAGATTTTAAAAATACCGTGATCATTATGACCTCTAATATCGGCAGCTCCTGGATCCATGATTTAGGAGAGAAAGATTATCCAGAAATGAAGCGCCGGGTTCTTGAGGCCCTAAAGGCTAATTTTAAGCCCGAGTTCCTTAATCGGATTGATGAGGTTATTATCTTCCACAGCTTACACAAGGAACACATAGAAGCTATCATCGAGATCCAATTAAGATATTTGAGGAAGCGACTGGCAGATAAAAAATTTGATATTATATTAAAGGACGGGGCAAAGGAGTTCCTGGCCCGGCAGGGGTATGACCCTACCTATGGTGCCAGGCCGCTGAAGAGAGCCATTGCCCGCTATATCCAGGACCCTCTGGCCTTAAAACTGTTAGAAGGAAAATTTGCACCGGGTGATGTCATAGAAGTAGGGGTTAATGGTGCGGGTGACCAGCTTGAATTTTACAAAACCCAAAATTAGTAATTTGTGAATTGGTGAAGGGTGAATAGTACTAATTAACCAATCACCCAGGCCGGGACAGAAAGGGATAGAACAATGGAGACTACACTACTGGAATTACCGGAGGAACAGGAGTTAGAGCAGGAAGAATGCTTGCCTATCCTGCCAGTGCGGGGTACCGTTATATTTCCCGGGCTCACCATTACTCTATTGGTAGGCCGGCCTGGCTCCTTAAAGCTGGTAGATGATGCCTTAATAGGGAATAAGATCGTTGGGATAGTAGCCCTGAGAGATCAGGAGGTTAAGGAGCCTGGCCAGGACGATGTCTACTCCGTGGGGACCATGGTAGAGATAGCCAAGAGGCAGAAGCTCCGCAACGGTAATATTAATGTGGTAGTCCGGGGTATTGCCCGTATTAGAATAGGGGAATATATTCAGGCTGAACCATATCTAAAGGCCCAGGTAGAGGTTATTGAGGAAGAGGAGAAGGCCAATGAGCAAATAAAGGCCAAGATGCTCGGGATCAAGGAGCTCTTCTTACAGACGGTGGAGTTAGCCCCTTATCTGAGCCGTGAATTAGGTATTGCTTTGCTTAATATTGAAGACCCAGGAAAACTGGCTGACCTGGTGGCCTCTAATTTGGAGATCTCCTTAGAAGAAAAGCAGTTGATCCTGGAGACTATCACCGTAGAAGAGCGGCTTGATAAAGTAGCTAATATCCTGCACCGCGAGAAAGATACCTTACAGTTGAGCCAGAAGATCCAGTCTGAAATCAAAGAGGGTATGGGCCAGACCTCGCGAGAAGACTACCTGCGGGAGAGGATAAAGGCTATTAGAAGGGAGTTAGGCGAAGGTGAAGAACAGGGGCTAGAGATAGAGGAATTACGGGAGAAGTTAGCCCAGGCCGGGATGCCTGAGGAAGCCCGTACTGCTACCGAGAAAGAATTGGGGCGCCTTGCCCGGATGCATCCTTCGGCTGCAGAATATACTGTCTCCCGGACTTATCTAGACTGGCTAATAGAGCTCCCCTGGTCTAACCGTACTGAGGATAATCTGGATATTGACCGGGCACAACAGATTTTGGATGAAGATCACTATGACTTGGATAAGGTTAAGAAGAGGATACTGGAGTATCTAGCCGTACGGAAGCTCAAATCGGATATGAAAGGCCCCATCTTATGCCTTGTTGGGCCTCCAGGCGTAGGTAAGACCTCATTAGGGCGTTCTATAGCCCGGGCCTTAGGCCGAAAATTTATCCGGATGTCTCTGGGGGGGGTAAGGGATGAGGCCGAAATCCGGGGACACCGCCGCACTTATGTGGGTGCCCTGCCTGGGAGGATCATTCAAGGACTGAGGAAAGTAGAATCCAACAACCCGGTCTTTATGCTGGATGAAGTAGACAAGATCGGGATAGATTTTCGGGGCGACCCTTCTTCTGCCCTGCTGGAGGTCTTAGACCCCGAGCAGAACAACTCTTTTTCTGATCATTATCTGGAAGTCTCCTTCGATCTCTCCCGGGTGATGTTTATTACTACTGCTAATGTCCTTGATACCATCATCCCGGCCCTGCGGGACCGGATGGAGGTGTTAGAGCTCCCGGGATATACCGATGAGGAAAAAGTGTTAATTGCTAAGAAACACCTGATACCCAAACAACTTCACGAGAACGGTATTACAGAAGAGTATCTCCAATTTGAAGATGATGCCTTAAGGCTGATCATCAGCTTTTATACCAAAGAGGCGGGGTTAAGAAATCTAGAACGAGAGATCGCTACCGTATGTCGGGGAGTAGCAAAAGAAGTAGCCGAGGGGAAGACCGACCCGGTGACCTTGACGGCTGATATGGTTCCCAGGTTTCTGGGCCCGGCTAAGTTCTTCCCGGAAATAGCAGAACGAACCTCTGAACCAGGTGTAGCTATTGGCCTGGCCTGGACAGCTACTGGTGGTGAGATAATATTTATCGAAGCCGGCAAGATGAAAGGTAGTGGTAATCAACTGCTCACTGGTTCTCTGGGTGAGGTGATGAAAGAATCTGCTAAAGCAGCCCTCAGTTATATCCGGGCTAAAGCCAATGAGTTAGGTATTCCTGAAGGCTTTTATCAAGAGAGCGACATCCATATCCATGTGCCAGCCGGAGCTATTCCCAAGGATGGGCCTTCTGCCGGCATAACTATTTTTACTGCCCTTGCTTCTCTACTCACTAGCAGACCGGTAAAAAACGATATTGCGATGACCGGGGAAATAACCCTGCGGGGGGCAGTTCTACCAGTAGGTGGTATCAAGGAGAAGGTTTTGGCAGCTAAACGGGCTGGGATCAAGAAGATCATATTGCCTATTCAAAACCAGAAAGACATTGAGGATATACCTACCCATTTAAAAGAAGGGCTGGACTTTAATTTTGTAGAAGTAATGGAAGAAGTTATTGATCTTGCCTTAACCAATTCTCAGTAGTTTTCAAGAGACTTGGAGATAGAGAGAAGGCTATACCTGCGTGATTCGTGCCCGTTCCTCATTTCTTACCCAGGGAAACCGTTAACTCCTTTTGCTCGGATATAAAGGACTCCAAAATGAAATACGATTTGCGTAGCAGAGCCCGGAAGATCCGGATGCTCCTTTTCGATGTAGATGGGGTAATGACGGATGGGGGCATAATATTGGGCGGTAATGGCCTGGAATTGAAGAAGTTCTCTGCCCAGGATGGTATGGGCATAACCCTGGCTAAGCAGGCTGGTATGCTGGTGGGGATCATTACGGGCCGCCAATCTCTTGCAGTCACCCAGCGGGCTCAGGAATTAGCTATAGATGAGGTGTTTCAAGGAAGCAATAACAAAATTGAGGCCCTTACCCAGAGCCGGCAAAAATATAATGTTGCGGCTGAAGAAGTGGCCTATATAGGCGATGACCTGGGGGACTTGGCGGTTATGAGCCGGGTAGGGCTGGCTATTGCAGTAGCTAATGCTGTAGCGGAAGTGAAGGAACGGGCGCATTATGTTACTGAGAGACATGGTGGTGACGGCGCTATCCGGGAAGTGGTGGATATGATATTGGAGTTGAAGGGGATAAAAGAGGAGATTATTGCTAGCTTCCTTGAAGGTTAAAAAAGGGGTAAAAAAAAGGGAAGAAAGGGGGACAGATTTATTTTAAGAAAGCAATATAGACTAAGTATGCCCGCAAGGTGGCTAACATTGATAATATCCCGAGAAGTGAGATTGAGAAGGCAAAATCTATCAGAAAAGTATGGAGAGGCGGAAAATGAACATTGCAGAGAAATACTTTAAAAAACAGCTTTCTTCTGAGGAATTCAGGTGCTCATTTTTAGAGGAGAAAGTGAAGCTGGATATCGAATATAAATTAGAAGAACTCAAAAGAGATATCCAGACCCACAAGATCCCTGAAGAGCTTATCAAGAAGGTTGACTCAATAGAACAATATATTATGTCTGTGTAAATGCAAATTACTGCCCCCAACAGCAGATAACAGAGGGCTTAAGATTAATATCCAAAAGGGTAAAAGGGGGGACGTCCATTGCAAAGTGCACCATATCAGCGCAAAAGAACTGAGGCGATACCATGTCAAATGGATACAAGGCGGCAAGAAGGTTGAA
>MHDQ01000147.1 GCA_001803565.1 Nitrospinae bacterium RIFCSPLOWO2_12_FULL_45_22
CCCAGATGATCATCTTGCTCAGGCTCGCCCTCCAATTGGCCCTCATAAAAGGGGTAATGCCGGCTAAAGAAATCACCTCTTTGGAGCAAAGTTTATATGCACTACCAGAAGCAGTTAAGCAGATATTAAATACCTATCCTGGCCTGATAAATAAATTAGCAGTAAAGCACCGGAAGGTAAAGAATTGGCTTTATCTGGGTAGGGGCGTTTATTATCCTATTGCCTTAGAGGCGGCCTTAAAGATGAAAGAAGTGGCCTATCTCCATGCCGAAGGGATGCCCGCGGGCTTCCTCAAGCATGGTACATTGGCCCTGATAGATGAAGAGGTTAATACTATTGGTTTTGTCCCACCTAGAGAAGATGAGGAGCTTTATCATCTCACTATCAGTAGTATGGAGGAAGTAAGGGCCAGGGGAGGCCATATTATAGGTTTACATTTTGAGAAGGGAATTGACTTATTCCAGGATGAACTGATCCTTCCCAAGGTACCATTACTTATTGCCCCCTTCACTCAACTGGTTGCAGCCCAGCTCCTGGCTTATTATACCGCCTCTGCCCTCAAACGGAACATAGATAAACCGCGGTCATTGGCAAAATCCGTCACCGTCGCCTGAACTGCCCTTTTAAGGAGAAAGATAATGGAACAGGAGATATTTAAGGCTTATGATATTCGGGGTATTTACCCCGATCAGTTGGACGATGAAAGTGCTTACCGGATAGGGATAGCCATCGCCGAGTACCTGGGGCTGCAAGAGGTGGTGGTGGGGCGGGATATGAGATTATCCAGCCCAGCCATTCGCGAAAGCCTTGTCCGAGGCATGATAGATAAAGGTGTGAATGTCATTGACGTCGGAAGGGTCTCTACCCCTATGGTCTATTTTGCGGTAGCTAACTATGGCTATAGTGGCGGTATAATGATCACGGCCTCGCATAATCCCAAAGAATATAATGGCTTCAAGGTCTGTCGAGACCAGGCTATCCCGGTCTTTGGTGAGGAGTTACAGAAAATTGGTCAATTAGCTGAAACCATCTCATTCCCTATACCTAGTCAGACAAAAGGAGACATCTCTTTCAAGGAAATACTTTCAGATTACAAAAACCATGTACTGAAATTCGCTACTCAGATAAAGCGGTTAAAAGTAATTGTTGATGCAAGTAATGGTATGGCTGGTACTATCTTCCCAGAGGTCTTTTCCGATCTCGATTTAGAGATAATAGGGCTTTATATGGAACCGGATGGTAATTTCCCTCACCATGAGCCCAACCCCCTAAAGAATGAAAACCTGGTGGACTTACAGAAAAAGGTTTTAGAAACCAGGGCAGACTTAGGGATAGCTTTTGATGGCGATGCCGATCGGGTTATGTTTGTAGATGAGGAGGGACAGATTATTGGTGCTGATCGGATAACGCTCCTTATCGGCTTAGAGTTACTCAAAAATCATCCGGCAGAAGCCATTGTCTATGATGTTCGCTCCAGCCGCATTATTCCAGAAAAGGTATCGGAGAGAGGAGGAAAACCGGTCAGGTGCAGGGTGGGCCATGCCTTCATGAAGGAAAGGATGCGGGCCGAGAGGGCCATTTTTGGCGGGGAGCTGGCAGGTCATTATTATTTCCGGGGTAATTTCTATGCCGATAATGCCGATATTGCAGCGGTCTCTATCCTTAACTTACTCAGCGAGGAAAATAAAGGCCTGGCAAAGATACTGGAGCCTTACCAGATCTATTATAGTAGTGGGGAGATAAACAGAGAGGTAAAAGATAAAGAGGCCAAGCTAAAAGAGATGGCTGAGCTTTATAAAGACGGTGAGGTATCCTTCCCGGATGGTCTTTTAGTAGAATATCCTGACTGGTGGTTTAACCTGAGACCCTCCAATACGGAGCCACTCTTACGGCTAAATGTGGAAGCCAGGAGCCAGGCTGCAATGGAGCGACATCGAGACCGGCTACTGTCTCAAATAGACGAGAGATAACAGTACAGTCACCAAGACACTAAGTTACTAAGGAGGAGCAAATGAGAGGTGAAGAGTCAAGCAAGCTCGACCACAACAAACTGGGTTTTAGGCTGTAGTAGCAGAGCTTGCTCTGCTTCATACATCGGGCAAGAGTACCTTGCCCTTTGGTGTCTTCGTGCCTTAGTGGCTGATAAAAGAGAATCTATGCTATCTGGGAAATCTGTGGTTCCATTAGAAGTCGTTCACTAATGATTCATAACCCAATCTCAGAGTCGCTAGCATTACCCAAAAGACTGCAGGGTACCGATGGGGTTCGGGGGGTAGCCTGCCCCGCTGATCATCCTTCTGTCGCTGGGCTCACACCAGTAGATGCCTTTCTCAAAAAAGGAATACTGACCGAAGAGTTTGTTGAACTGTACTGCTTTTGCTATGTAAAGTTACTGGAGCAAGAGTCGGTCTGGCAGCCTGGTCAGGAGATCGTTATTGGTTGGGACCCAAGAGATGACCAGGGTATCTATCATCAGGCGGCTATTAGAGGTGTCTGTAAGGCCGGCGCAAAGGCGGTAGCAATAGGGATATTGCCTACCCCGGCAGTACCGCT
The DNA here is from genome assembly GCA_001803565.1 of Nitrospinae bacterium RIFCSPLOWO2_12_FULL_45_22. GTDB lineage: Bacteria > 2-12-FULL-45-22 > 2-12-FULL-45-22 > 2-12-FULL-45-22 > 2-12-FULL-45-22 > 2-12-FULL-45-22. The sequence continues at coordinate 2,554 of MHDQ01000147.1, forward strand.
CTACTTGCTTCATCAAGAGGCCAGAGGGGGTATAATGATTACTGCCTCCCATAACCCGCCGGACCAGAATGGGATCAAGCTATTCAGTAAGACCCTGGGCTTAAAGCCACTGCCAGCCGATGATCAGCAGCTAACCTCCTTAATATACCAAACCCCCTACTGGCAAGCCTATCAGTGTCCCTTAGAAGGATCTTATGAAGATGGGCATGATCAAGCCCTTGGAGTCTTCCTGAAATTCTTTGAGATTTCCAGCAATACCTGGCTAGAAAAAAAAGACCTCCTGCGCCACCTGATACTGATTATAGACCCCGCATATGGTTGCTGTCGAGGGTTGGCTAGTAAGGTCTTTAATCAATTAGGGGTAAAAGAGGTTATTGAGGTAAATAATGATCCTCGAGGACAGGTGAATGTAAACTCTGGTGTAGCTGGCTTAGAAGGGGCCAGAGAAATAGATAGCCAGTTACAGAGCGATTCTGGTCATATTTTTCAAGATTACAAGGTTGTCCAGACTATGTTTGAGATAGGCAGAAAATACCATGATAGTATTATCCGGGGCAATATATGGGTAGCCGGAGCAGTCTTCGATGCCGATGGAGATCGGTTTTACCGGTTAGATTATGACCCACTCAGGGATAGGATCATAATCTTATCGGGTGATGAGATTGCCTATCATCAAGCGAAATACTTGATAAACCGCTTCCCGAAAGAATTATTAGGCGCCCCTTATGTGAATACAGTTGAGAGCGACCTGAACTCCTCTCTGGCTGCCGCTGAGTTGGGCTACTGTCCAATAATCGAAGCCGTGGGTGACAAATGGCTCCTGGTACAGGGCGCTCTCAACTGGTTAGAGGCACGGTTGGACCATGATGGTAAAAAACACCTGGGAGAGCTGAAGCAGAAAGGGGTTTCTGCTATAGCTGAGATCGAAGACCTCTTTAGAAGTTCAAAGTCCAAAGCTCAAAGTTCAAAGTCTAAAGATCAAACCCCTGCTCTATGCCGCTATGAACCAGAGAGTTATCCAACTGGCCAAAGATTTAGGATAATTAAGGGCTACAGCATAGGCAGTGAAACCTCGGGCCATACCATAACCCCGGGGTTGCTTAATACCAATGCAGATATTACCATACCCGTATTTATTGGTAATGCCCTGAAGAGTGCGGTCAATACCTTTGTCGCTACTGAATCCCTTTATCACCGCTCAGATATTGCCAGGTATATTGATCAAGTTCATATGCCTTTCCCGCGCGGTTTTCAAAAATCCCTCCCGGTATATTATACCGATAAAACCAGGTTTTATAATGGCTCTCCCCTCTGGCACCAATTAGAAGCAACCATAAAAGAAGACAGGTCAGGCTTATGGGTAAAAAGGGTATACCCCCAGGAACGGGATATGTTATACTTAACCTTTAATGATCACGAAGGAGGACAGAAAGGAGCCCTCTTTATCCGTAATTCCGGCACTGAAGATAAGACTGTGGTCAATCTGAGGGGTTCCAGGAAAGACGGTGACAAGTTGTTGGCCGTGGGCCAGACCGTTCTAAAGTTGCTCTTCCAAGATCTTAAAGACCAAAACCATAACTATGCCCAGGCCGAAACACAAATCTTAAAGACCTTGACCGAAAGGGGGCCCTGCACCCCAGATGATCTGCTATCTTTGGTTCCCGGAATTAACTGGGACCGGCTCTTTAACGAACTAAGTAAACAAAGATTAATAGAATATAGGGATGGTCGGGTTTGCTTAACTTCTCTGGGCTCCTGGTATATCAAAAAAAGCTAAAAGTGAAAAACGCAAAGTGAAAAGCTGGGAAATAATTACTTAGTTTTGCGCCTTTCGCTTTAAGCGTTGCGTCTCTACAGTTATGAATAATTCTTGATAAAACCTAAGCCGGCATAAGTGGGGATTATATCTGTGGTACCATTAGAGGATTTTTGGGGTCACTTAGATAGCTTTACCCATAAAGGGCTATTTGCTGATATTCAATTCCCCTGGGAAGCAGTAGCCCGGATCAGGATTTATATTGAGCAGTTCCTGGCCTCTCTAGGCAAAGGGTCTCCCTATGACTTACGGCGTCTACCAGGGGTTTCCCTGCAACAGGTTTTAGATGGAGAAGGGAATATTAAAGAAAGGATGTTAGTTACCCAGGCATGTATCCAGGAAAACCACGATATTTATCTGGAAGACCTGGGCATCTATATCGGAAAATACACTGTTATCGAACCTGGTGTTATTATCAAATCCCGGGCTATTATTGGTGAAAATAGTGAAATTCGCCAGGGAGCTTATCTCAGGGGAGGAGTAATTATCGGTAATTACTGCGTTGTGGGCCATACTACCGAGGTAAAGAACTCTGCTTTCTTAGATGGTTCGGAAGCGGGGCATTTTGCCTATATCGGCGATAGCATCTTGGGCAACCATGTCAACCTGGGCGCAGGCACTAAACTAGCCAACCTGCAGTTCAGGACCCCTCAAGAAAGGAATACCGGTACTATTAATCCCATCAAAATAACTATCGGAGAGGAAAGATACGATACTAAATTAACCAAACTGGGGGCTATCCTGGGCGATAATGGGGAGACCGGGTGTAATACGGTCACCTCACCCGGCACCCTGATAGGACGTAACTCCTGGGTTTATCCCAATACCACCGTGCGGAAAGGCCTTTATCCACCACACTCCATCATCCGCCCTAAAGATAATGAATTAAAGATAGGAGTAATGGAGTAGACTTATAGGAAGTAATTATGATAGAAGAATTCGAAGCCCAATATAATAATAGGTATCAGATATTAAAGGGTCTAAAGGCCCAGGGTAAAAGATTAATAGGCTGGGTCTGTACCTATGTCCCGGAAGAGATCATCCATGCTGCCGGTATGCACCCTTTCCGGATTGTAGGCCGGGAGAGTGATACACCTTTGGCCAATGCCTATCTTTATTCCAATATTTGCTCCTTCACCAGAAGTTGCCTGGAGGAAGGCTTAAACCGCAATCTATCCTTTATGGACGGTTTGGTAACCACCAATACTTGCGACCATATCCGACGGCTCTATGATGTCTGGTTCAAATATATTGACACCCCTTATAAGAAGATTCTCGCCCAGCCCTGTACTACTTCTCAGAGTTGTCTCAGTTATTTCAAACAGGAGTTCATACAGTTTAGAGAAGAGCTACAAAGGCACTTTCAGGTAGAGATTACTGATACTGCCTTAAAAGAATCTATAAAGCTGTTTAACCATATGAGAAGCTTATTAAAAAGGCTCTATCTCTTGAGGAAACTCGACCCGCCACCCATCTCTGGGGAAGAGGTATGCCAGGTAGTCATGGCGGGGATGGTTTTACCTAAAGAGGGATATATTACGCTGCTAGAATCCTTATTGAAACGACTAGAAAGCAGGCAACCTCGGTCGCCAAAGAATGGCCAACCCAGGCTGATGGTTATTGGCAGTGAGCTAGATAATCCTATATACATTAAGATTATAGAAGACTCTGGCACTTTAGTAGTGGCTGATGACCTTTGCTGCGGCAGTCGGTATTTCTGGGACCTGGTGGAAGAAGATAAGGACCCTATAGAGGCCCTGGCAGGAAGGTACCTCACTAAAATGCCCTGTGCCCGCATGCATCCCTCCTCCAGCCGTGTACTACTCTTGAAAACCCTGGCCCAAGAATTCAACGTAGAAGGCGTCATTTATCAATCTATAAAATTCTGTGATCTGCATGCCGGCATATTTCCCGTCATAAAAGCCGGTTTTGATGACCTGGGTATCCCAGTCCTTAAACTAGAGCGGGAATATCTGTTAGCCGGCGCAGGTCAAACCAAGACCCGCATCCAGGCCTTCTTGGAAATGCTCAAAGAACAATAGTGGGAAAAGATTTGACCTTCCTTAAACTTAACCACGAATGACACGAAGTAACGAATTACACGAATAGCTCTTATCCCTGATGAAGAAAGCGATATCTATCTTATTGTGGGGGTTCTTATCTGTTTTAGGGGCTATTGCTTTTATCTTTATTACCCAGATGTTCTATCCGGGCGAGCGGGTCAACGCCCTCTGGCTCGTGATAGCTGCCGTCTGCTTTTATCTTATTGCCTATCGCCTATATGCCTCATTTTTGGCGGTAAAAGTCTTTGCGTTAGACGATACGAACATTACACCAGCTTACCGGCTAGCAGACAGTAAGGACTATTGCCCTACTAACAAATGGGTCTTATTCGGCCATCATTTTGCTGCCATTGCCGGTGCCGGGCCCCTGATAGGGCCGGTCTTAGCAGCCCAGTTCGGTTATTTGCCGGGGGCCTTGTGGCTCCTTATTGGTGCAGTATTTGCTGGTGGTGTACATGATTTTATTATCCTGATGGCCTCGGTGCGGCGAAATGGCCTCTCCTTAGCAGAGATTGCCCGCAGGGAGGTAGGGCTCGTGAGTGGTATTGCTGCGGCCCTATGCATCCTTTTCATCATTATTGTGGCTTTGGCTGGATTGGGCTTAGTGGTAATAAATGCCTTGACCCATAGCCCCTGGGGTACCTTCTCTATCGGTATGACTATCCCGATTGCTTTACTGATAGGATTCTATCTCCATTCCTTTAGGCCGGGCAAAGTAGCAGAAGTTTCTATCCTGGGGGTATCCCTCCTCTTGCTGGCAGTGATCTTTGGTGGCCGCATCCCTGGTTCCTGGCTCCATCCCTTTTTTGACCTGGATCGCAATATCTTGATCATCCTGATGGCTATCTATGGTTTTTTTGCGTCGGTCTTGCCCGTCTGGATGCTGTTGGCCCCCAGGGACTATCTGAGTACCTATATGAAGATCGGTACCGTCTTCCTCTTGGCCCTCGGGGTAATGATCATAGCCCCAACTATACAGATGCCGGCTACTACAGCCTTTGTTGACGGTGGAGGGCCAGTAATCCCAGGCGCCTTATTCCCTTTTATGTTTATAACTATCGCCTGTGGTGCCGTTTCAGGGTTCCATTCCCTAATAGCTTCCGGCACCACCCCCAAGATGATCGAGAAAGAATCCCATATGAAACTGATAGGGTTTGGGGCTATGCTGACCGAGGGTTTTGTAGGTATCATTGCCCTTATTGCCGCTACTATCCTTATCCCAGGTGATTATTTTAGCATTAATACCCACCTCAGCCCTGAGCTGTTAGCTAAGCTAGGTTTTCCGGTTGGGCGGATAAAAGAGCTTTCTCAACTATTAGGTATAGAGGTAACGGGCCGGCCCGGTGGCGCCGTTTCTCTGGCAGTGGGGATGGCCTCGATCTTCTCCTCGTTGCCAGGTATGAAACATTTGTTGCCTTATTGGTATAATTTTGCTATCATGTTTGAGGCCCTATTCATACTTACTACTATTGATGCCGGTACACGGGTGGCCCGCTTTATCTTACAAGAAATCGGGGGTTATGCCTACAAACCCCTGGGGAGAACCAACTGGCTCCCTGGGACCCTACTTACCAGTGCTGTGGTAGTAAGTGCCTGGGGCTATCTGATTTATTCTGGGAGTATAGCTACTATCTGGCCCATGTTTGGGGTCGCTAACCAGCTCCTGGCAGCCTTTGCCTTGAGTGTAGGAACCACGGTTCTCATAAAGATGGGGAAGGTCCGCTACATCTGGGCCACTTTAGTCCCTATGGCTTTCATGGTAGCTGTTACTTTGACAGCGTCCTGGAAACTTTTCTTTAGCTATCTGGATAATACTAGCAAGTCCTTTAGCTTCACTATTGATGCCATGTTAGTGGCTTTGATGGCGTCTTTAGTAATAGTGATCTTGTTGGACTCCGGTTGGAAGTGGTTGAAGAGCGCCGTAAGTGGTGAGGCAGTAAGTTGTTCCCATTGAATCTTGTGTGGTTCAAGTTAGAAAGGGAGGGAGGAGTGGTATGATATTTTTGATTCTGGTTATAAGTTTGCTGGCCCTGGCCTTTTCCGGTTACCTGGCAAGATATGTCCTGAGCCAGGATAGAGGAACTGTGGCTATGCAGCAGATCTCAGATGCCATAAGGGAGGGGGCAGAGGCATTCTTAAAGAGGCAATATAAGACCATTGCCATATTCAGTATTATACTGGCTGCACTCATTTTTATCCTTTATTGGGTGGTCAGAGGCGAGCCAGGGGTGGCCTGGAGGACCACAGTGGCCTTCTTACTCGGTGCAGGCTGTTCAGCCCTGGCGGGCTATATCGGCATGTATATCTCTATCCGGGCTAATATCCGCACTGCCAGCGCCGTATGCAACAGCTTGAATCATGCCTTGACTATAGCCTTACGGGGGGGAGCCGTCTCTGGCCTTACAGTAGTAGCTATGAGCCTATTAGGGGTAGGGGGGATCTTTTTGCTCTATGGTGGGATAAGTAGTGACCCGGAGGTAGTTAAGCGGGTCCCCTTCCTGATCGTAGGGTATGGCTTTGGGGCAAGCTTTGTCGCCCTCTTTGCCCAATTGGGTGGTGGTATCTATACCAAGGCGGCCGATGTAGGGGCCGATTTAGTAGGGAAAGTAGAGGCCGGTATCCCAGAGGATGACCCCCGCAACCCGGCAGTAATAGCCGACTTAGTGGGAGACAATGTAGGGGATTGTGCGGGCCGTGGGGCAGACCTGTTTGAGTCTACCGCCGCAGAGAACATCGGGGCCATGATCCTGGGTGTGGCGTTGTACCAGGAGTTTGGGATAAATGGTATCCTGTTCCCCCTGCTGGCCCGGGCCTTTGGCCTAATTGCCACCATGATAGGGATTATGTTTGTCAGGACCAGAGAGGATGGCGACCCCATGGCGGCCTTGAACCGGGGTTATTATGTAACCTGCCTCCTGGCTACCGTGGGGTTCTACCTGGCTACTTATCTGATGCTCAATAATAATCCCTGGTTTTTTGCTGCCGGGGTGATCGGTATCGTAACCAGCATCCTGTTTGTCTATATAACTCAGTATTATACCGAATATAAATTCCGGCCAGTAAGGTCTATTGCCCAGGCCTCCCTTACCGGTCCGGCCACCAATATTATCACGGGCCTCTCAGTATCCCTGGAGTGTACCGCCTTACCAGTAATAGTTATCTCAGCCGCCCTTGTTGGGTCATATTATTGTGGCGCCATGGGTATACCCGGTGGTGGGCTCTATGGCACGGCGGTAGCCACCATGGGTATGCTGGCTACCTGTGCCTATATCCTGGCGATGGATACCTTTGGTCCCATCACCGACAATGCCGGTGGTATCATTGAGATGTCACACCAGCCCGATGAGGTAAGGGTAAAGACCGATAGACTGGATGCCGTGGGTAATACTACCAAGGCCCTGACCAAGGGCTATGCCATTGGCAGTGCGGCCCTGGCGGCCTTTCTCCTGTTCTCTGCCTATCTGGATGAAGTACAACATCTTACCGGTAGACCCTTCCACACAGTTGATATTGCCAAGATAGAGGTCTTTGTTGGCGCCCTCCTGGGGGTCATGCTGATCTTCCTGTTTAGTGGCCTGGCTATCAGGGCCGTGGGCCGGGCGGCCTATTATGTGATCAATGATGTACGGGCTCAATTTCAGGAAAACCCCGGTATCCTGGCAGGCAACTGCAAGCCCGATTATGCCCGTTGCGTAGACATTGTTACCAAAGGGGCCTTAAAAGAGATGGTAGCACCGGGCTTGCTGGCAGTAGGGATGCCTATAGCAGTAGGGATGTTTTTCAAGAACTTTGGCATCGGAGCCGAGACCGTAGCTGCCTTCCTGATGGTGGGGACCATAGGCGGTGTGGTGCTGGCCATCTCCATGAATAATGGAGGTGGGGCCTGGGATAATGCCAAGAAGTATATCGAGGCGGGCATGTGTGGTGGTAAAGGCTCAGAGGCCCATAAGGCCGGTGTAGTAGGCGATACCGTAGGAGACCCCTTGAAAGACACGGCTGGCCCCTCTATCCATGTCCTGATAAAACTCCTCAGTACCATCACCCTGGTCATGGCCCCCCTATTTATTTGAGGGGTAGACCAGGAGTGTAAAGCTAAGAAATAAGGCGTAAATCGTAAGGAGTGAGGGGTAAGGAGGCTCCCCTTTACGCTCTCACGATTCACTCCTTACGCTCTAACCTTAGTTTTGCGCTTTAATCTTTGGCGGGAATTTCCTAGGTCTTTTCTACCCGAACTTCCATCAAGACCTCTCCCCAGCCACCATTCTCTACCCCTACATCGGTGCACCTAACCCTATTGAAGATGATCTTCTGGGGGTCTATCCCTTCAGCAATCTTATGCAAGACCATACCCACAAAGGGTAATACCGGCCCCAAGGCCCCCACACATACCTGACCCGGCGGTTCTTTGCTGACAAAACCGCCTAAGCCGGAAAAGATTAGCTTATCGCCTACTTTATGTTCCATAGCACAGCCATAGGCATTGATCACTTCGGCTACTACCTTATATTTACCAAATTCTTCCATTTTCGCAATGACTTCCATATTTTTGGGATTGCTTTTCCAGAGCTCCCATTGGGCATCATTATAGCCTAATTGCTTTTTCAACCCTTCTAGAATTTCTTGACTCCTAGCCATATCTTTACCCTCCCTTTTTATGCCGTTACAAAGGGAACAAAACCTTTTTCTTAAAACCCTTTACCACAATTGATATTTCCCTGTCAAACACAAAATTTTCTGTAATAGTTTAGCCAAATAAAGTATCCCGAAGACATGCCACGGATAAACACAGATGAGCACGGATCCCTCAGTTAACCTTTCTCTGCCACGAAGGCACCAAGGCGCTAAGGTTCAAAGACTAGTAAGCCGTAAGTAGTGAGGAGTGAGCCGATAGCTGGTAACTACTTACTGCTTGCTCCTCACTCTTCACGGGTTGCTCCTTAGTGACTTAGTGGCCTAATCTCTGCTTATCTGTGTTCATCCGTGGCTAAAATCCTAATCTTGGCTAAACAGTTACAAAATTTTCTATGTCTTGTTAAAAGGTACGGGTGAGAGCGTATTCAAAAGTGGGGCAATAGTGCTCCACACCATATCTTTCCCGGCCCCTATCCCCCTGGAGCCACTCGAACCGGGCATCAAAACTCCAGAGCCCTTTTTTGAAACCGATCCCCCAGCTTACTCCCCATTCGTTGTCATAAGGAGTAGTAGTAAAACCTGCTATGTCGTCGCTCGGATAAGCTCCCCGATCCTGGAAATAACCACTCCGAAAAGTCCATCTATCATTGAATTTCCACTCCAAACCCACCCGGTAACGGGTAGTTGCGCGCCAATCGAGATCAACATTCATATCCTTTAACATCTTCATTTTTTCATCGGCAATATTATAATTAAAATCCCATTTCATAGTAGTCCAATCCGAGCGCTGCCAATCAAAAGTAATAGTCAGTTTTTTAAGGGGTTTTAGAGCTATCCCGATACCCCAGGTAGCGGGCATAGGGAGGCGCTGGGTATAATTACTACTCTCATTTATCCCCAAGGCAGTCTGTCGGACAAAGGCATCCCCTTCTATTTCCAGCGAGTCACCCGTTCTATATACCGCCCCGATACTCAACCAGGGCCTTACCCGCCATAGGAGGCCAAAGACCCCTTCTAGTCCGATACCACGGCCCTCCTGTTCAAAATCATACGCATAGTTTAACTCAGGCTGGGTAGTACTGAAATAGTCCTTATCTATATTATATTGGACGTTACTAATTAGGATGTTCAGACCGGTTCCGAGAGATAAATTAGGGGTTATTTTTTTTGCTACTGAGAAATTAAGGATAGGCATCAAGAATAAGGCATGATAAGAGGCATCTATCCGGGCATTATTTTGCCTATCCAGGATAGTATCATCCCAATCTAACCAGTTACCCAAAGGGGTATAAAGGGAGGCGCCAAAATTAAATCCTTTCCATTTAAAATAACCCCCCATGCTGGGCTGAAAAAAGGGCAGGTTAATCCATTCCCGCTCAAACCTCAGAGATTCAGAGCCATATATCCGGTTAAATACCTCGCCCCTCTTAATATATTGCTGGGCCTGACGCTCGTTAGCCGGCAGATCCGGGTTTGATACGGAGTCATTATCTTTAGAAAAATCATTCATGTTATAAAGTACTATACCAAACCCCTTACCCTTCAGTTGAGTAATCCCGGCTGGATTCCAGTATATAGCGGTCCAATCATCGGCCAGGCCGATAAATGCGCCACCCATACCACCGGCCCTGGCCCCTAAGCCCTCCCACTCAAATCCTGCGGGATAAGCTAATGTGACATATCCTAAGATAGACAGAGAGATTACTGAATAAATAAATACCTTCAAAGAACCTCTTTTCAGCAACATAAATTCAAAAAATTGTAACATTTTAGCCCCCCAATAAGGCTTTATG
>MHDQ01000148.1 GCA_001803565.1 Nitrospinae bacterium RIFCSPLOWO2_12_FULL_45_22
TTACTTTTCTACCGTAGACGAACTTACTTTTCTACCGTAGACGAACCGCTCGGGCAAGATGGAGTCACAAAAAAGGATTGGCTCTTGAGCGCTATTGCCTTTGAGACGTATTGGTTGAAGGGCGAGCTCTGGTCATTATTGCAGATCCAGCAATGGCAAGTCTTTGGTTACAACCACAACTTGCGCAGTATGGGCAAACTCCAAGAAGAGGATGAATGGGTCTTTCTCCTGGGATTTTCTAAAGATTTTAAATTTACTGATGACCGGTTAGGTGTCAACTGGACCAGTGCCTTCTTTGATGATGGGTCTGGTTTGCAACGCTATCAGATTAAATATATCATCTCCGATTATCTATCCTGCTGGGTGCGCTATTGGGGCTTTTATGGCCGTTCGGATGATAGATTCGGCATGTTTAAGGATCGGGATCAGATTGAGTTTGTCCTCACTTATGAGTTTTAATGGCCAGTATAGGGCTTCTAGGGGAGGGTTTTTCTGGCAAATCAGAAGCATCATTGATCGGGGGTATGGAGCCGCCTTTTGGTAAGCGCCATTGATATTGCTTTATTATCTGGCTGGGCACAAAGAAATCATCCCTAACCTCTTGATCAAATATCCAATCATACAACTGAACGATGGTACGGCTATTGGTAATGATATTCAGACCGTTCCATTCTTCTCTTACCCAGTAGTTCCAGGGTTTGATCTGGCGCCACCGGTTCTCGATGACTTTCCAAAGCTTCCCTTGCCGATCAAACTGCTCCTCATGAAGAGTTAAAAAATTGTCCTTTTCTATCCATGATAATCTCTTTCCCAGATAATAAAGAGGATCCTGGTTTATACTTTCTACTATAAAACATTTCTGACCATTTATAGTGTCTTCGCCGATAATGCGGTGATATTCTTCCCAGGGTTCATATAGACTAAAATCATCCCGGGTCATCTCTGAACCAATAAAGTTATCCTTTTTAGGACGAGAAGGGGAACGTCTAACCTTTCTTAAATCGGGCGCCCAGATCCAGGTATCCTCCAGCTTAGTCTGTTCTTTAGAGGTTAATAATCTATGCCAAACTAGACCCAGCCCCCATTCATTGGGTGGGCTCAAATAAATAACCACCCTCTTTATCCGGACATCCCCAGGTTTAATATCGCTATAGGTTAAAAGAGAGCGGTAGTTATTATAATAATATTTGTCCCTCTCTAGCCAAGTTTTGATGCTGATAAGACCATTAGCCCCTACCCGGATAAAGCGACAGACCGCGTCATTATCCTTGGTCCCGGGATAAAGGTGGGTATCGGCATAAGTCATTAGTTCTAGCCCGGTGTAACCATATTTTTTCAGGTCCAGCTTTTCTTCTGGTGTTAGCTCCTTTCGGCCCTGCTGGAGCCGGGCAACCCAGGGATCGCCAATTAGCTCCTTAGGATTAATCCAATGGGCTGCCCAAGAAATAGAAAAGAATAAGGGGCAGAAGAAAAGAAATGTTATGAGCTTCGTTATCATCACGTCTTTCTCTTATTCAAGGTTCTGGTATTTGGTACCATCGGCCCAGCCCATAGGGTCAAACCCAGCCCGGGCCTTCCACATATCCTGAGTAGCTTTGAATTTGGCTTTGACTTTTGGGTCAAGCCGCTCTATCCCAAGCCGGTCTTTATGCTTCTTCTCTTCATAAAGCAGGGGAAGGGGGGGAAAGTGCTCAGCTTTGGTCACAGGCCGAATCTTTAGCGGCGGACGCCAGAAATATTCCTTAGACAACTCAGGTATAGTATACTTGCTCTCTGGGATTTTAACACCAAATTTGTAACCACCAAGCCACTGAAATCCCCAATATTCCCGCTTTGCATCTCCGAATATCATGGTAGTCTTTCCCCAAGAAAACCTTCCTTTATAGGAATTAGGATAGGGCTTCCAGGTAGAATTTCCTAACCCCAACCGGTAAAGGTTACCCTGATGGTCAAAATGTTCTTCCCGGAGGTGTAATTTGGTATGCTTCTCTATCCAGTTGAGGATATATCCCAGGTAATAATTAGGGTCTTTAGGGATAACCTTAACTACCCAGCACTCTAGTCCACCATCGGCCCGATAAGGATTCATAGCATCTCCCCAGACCCCTTCGCCCGGAAAGACTGGGTTATCTGCAATTACCTTTGGGTCTCCCAAGATGCCATAACCCTTCATGCCATTAACTTCGTAGATGGTATCTTCACCAATGATCTCATAATTGAACTCCCAGACCTGTCGCTCCCCAAAATCATCATTAGTTAAAGGGAAACCCAGGGCATCATCCTGGCGGTCACCACCGGCCGAGCGCCTCACCCGCCTCAAAGCCGGTACCCAGATATAGCGGTCTGGGTCTTTCCATCTCCCTGGGGCATTATTATACTTAATTTGTAGCTGGGCCAGGCCTCTGGTTTCTGGGGGGAAATCAAGAAGAGTAAAGGTTTTGAGCCAGATGGCATTGATCCCCTTCTTATAATGGACTATCTCATCAAACCGCTCCCAGTTCTGGGTCCGCATGAGATAGACATTTCTGTTAGTAACCAAACCCCGGCGGTTAATGGTAGGGAGATAGGTAAGGTAGTCCTGGGTTATACCTCCCTCACCATACCAAAAGTTAAGCTCCCGAAACCACATAAGCTCCTCCCCAGTATAAGGGACATCGCTCCGGGGCCAGGATGGCTTGAACGGAAACTTATCTCTGGGCATCCAGGGATATTCAGGATGACGGTGAGCCGGGTCGGTCCAGTCCTTTATTGGCTCTGCATAAGGAGTCCAACCTTTAATGTTTGAAGGTGCAGGTGCATAAGGGTCTATCTCTACCCATATACTTTTTCCCCTCTCAAATTTAATCTTCTTACCTTCCAGGGCTAATGCTCTCGAAGGATTAAACCAGCAAAATACTAGACCCAGCAATAAGGCAACTTTATAACTGACCCTCTTCCTCTCCATAAGACACGCCCTCCTCTCCATCTTTATACCTCCCTTCTAGGACAGATGCATCTCATCTCTCCCAGGTGAATGGTCACACTCATGAATCGGAACTTAGTCAATCTAGTCTAGCATTTCCATAAACTCTTCTATCCTATCCAGGTCTTGTTCTCGGCTGGCCCGGTGTCGTTCATCGCAGAGGTCGCCATCCAGGATTAATGAGGGGATGCCCAAGTCTCGATGAATAATATCCTTCACAGCCAGGTTTTGACCCCCTAGAACCCGGCAGCCCCAATGAGATAGGATAACCAGGCCATCTATTTTGTATTCATCAATAAGTTTCTTGATATAGTTGATCCTGAGCGGTAGATAATCTAGGTAGGCAAAGTTATGAATCATCCTCCTGGCCCAGCTCTCAGCGGGATGATCTGGGTCTAGTCGGCCGCCGGCCCATCCTATATCCAGGTCTGCTTTCACCAGCACACCGCCAAAATCCTCAAAATAATTGAACAGGCCTATGTCATACCACCATGCTGGTCCGCCCACTAATAACAGCCGATGCTTCTCCTCATCTATGACCCCTCGACCCTTATTGACCCGTTCTTGCATCTCGTTCCTAACCTTTTGCAGGAAATGGGTTGCCTCGGGGGTGCCTGTCAGGGCCATAGGGACAAACAGGCTAACAACTTCGTCCATAGCACCAGAAGGACATGGAATAGCCTTTTTCAATTCAGAAATATCACTCCACAGTTCCAATGCCTCATTGGTCATACAGTAAACATCCCTCAGTCTATTCATATCCAGTTGCTCGCCAGTTTGCTGTTCCAGAAATTCAATCATCTCATTATATTGATAGGCAAAGTATCTTACACTCTCCTCAGATATTTTAAGCTCGCCCTCCTTAGATAGGCTGAATCCCCCGGAAATATCTATCATAAAGAAAGGCAGTCCTAATTTTTCCGCGATGACCTCTCCAGACTTACCCGCACTATCACAAAGGCAACCGAGGCCTACCACAAAATCTGGCCTGGGGTACATGATCTCCTCCTGAGACAATAGGGCCCCGACGAAGCCCCGGTGGAGGGCTCACGAGTCCCTGCCGTAGCCATGGGCTTCTGCCAGGAGCAAATAAGGCATGCCAGCCCCGCCTTTGGCGCTCATCTGGGCCGTAAAACCCTCACAGAAAATCGGGACAATATCCATAGCAAGCAATAGTTCCCTGGGTGTACCGCTTAGATGCCAGCATACTGGTCTACCCTCCTCTTTCTTGCGCCGGGCCTTAACATGATAGTCCTTTATTAAGGGCCAGAGCGTGCGTGTTGCTTGCAAGCCATATCTCTTTACAGCCATGATTTTCCCTCCCTCTATTTTTACTTCGTGCTTCTTTTTTAATTCCAACCTATTGCGTAGGGGCAAATGTCTCTGCCTACCCTTAGTGGGTCTGTTAATCTCTTTTTTTATCTCCTTTATCCCTGGCAGGCACTATGGCCGAGAAAGCATCTCTAAGAAAGCTTGAACTCGGGTCTTGACCTGTCCAATACTAAGTGAAGAGTGTTCTATCTCTAGCTCTAATGTAGGGATGTCATATCTCTTGAGCATATCTATACATTCCGGGGTGTCATAGACAAAATTGTCACAAAACTTTATAAGGAAGATAATTACCCCATCTACCTGGAATTCCCGGGCCAAATTAATGATATGCTGAAACCGTTTTTCCCGGGGATGGATAAAAGGACAGGGAATTCTTTCCAGATAGTGGTTAACAAGGGCTTCAAGAGGATCTTTGTCCAGCTTAACTTGATCCCAAAAATACCGGCTACCCATACACAAATCATCACTTACGACGATGGCTCCTGCATCCTCGACGGCTTTTATAAACGCCGGGTTATCAATCATGCTGCCAGTAATCAATATCCTTGGCTTTTTATCTGAACTGATACTTGGACTGCCTTTCAGTTTATCCAAAAGCCCCTTGATCAGGGAGCTGCTCTTCTCTTTTGGCAATATCATGCTAGAGCGGACCACCTGGGCCACCTCATGCCCCCATATCTTTACCCCCCTTTCCTTATTACGCCATTGATAAACTTCCTTTAAAAGGGCACGGTTTTCGTTACATAGCCTTATAGCATGCCTCAATGCCTCAGAAGAAATTTTAACCTTGCCGAACTCCTCCAACTCAAAGATAAACCTCTCTATTTCTTTTTTATAATAACTATGAGTAAAATCCGATATCCGGTGAGGATGATCAATGACATACATAAAGGGAACCTTACTATATAGCTCCCATACATCGTGTAGCTTACGCATCTGGCCACAACTCCGGGCTGTAATCAATCCATCCAGAAACTGGTACCTACCTTCCAGGACTTCTCCTAAACAGCTCCGGATAAAAGAACAGATATTGACCTGTAAAACAGATTCGCCTTTATGACTTCCGTTTATACCGCCAAAGACCCTTATAGGTAGCATATCTGCAGCATAAATGATCTCTTCTGGTACATAGAGACAGGTATACCCCATAACTTTTTTGTTCCTAGACTTCCAACCCGCTATCTCTTCTTGAGATAGTAAGGTCAACCTGGCCATATCAAACTCTTTTAAAATATCCATCACCTTTTCATACCCTCCTTCTTTTTTTCTCCGATAAGTTTTGCTGACTGCTGCCACCTGACGGCTGGACGCTTGCCTATTTTTCATTGGCCAATTGACCAAATAATATATAAAAAAAGAGGAAGAGTCAAAGAATTTTTGTAACGGTTCAGGTTCTTTGTCATTTCGAGCGCAGCGAGAAATCTTTCCGAGACCGGAGGTAAATAAAGATTCCTCCCTTCGGTCGGAATGACATTCATTTTCGATAGGGTGTGGCTATTCTTTGTCATAAAGTTGGTGTAACTCGGGGCTTTAGCCCTGATTGGTCAACCCTGAAGGGTTGAGTTACGGGTCTCTCTGACAGAAAATAGCCACACCCTTTTCTATAGGGGCTGAACGGTTACGAATTTTTTAAGGGAATTCCTATATGTTTAAATTTATTGCCTAGGAATTTTCATTTTAATAATGCGGTTTTGTGGTAGTCGCCTGCCTGTGACCTGGCAGACAGGCAGGCTTTAGCCGGCGTTAATTTTTTTAGCATGGTAGTTTGTAACTCCGAGAGAGAAGCCTCTAATTGGGGCAATTTATGGGTTTTCAAGGTTAAGGATAATGCCTGTTCAAAACCTTCTATGACCAAGCAGTTCAGCCTCTTAAATATCTTTTCTTCTTCTGGCGTGCTGTCAGACATATCCAAATCCCTGCCCTGGACATAAGCCAGTACTCTACGAGAAACCTCCGCCTGGTACTCATATAAGAGCTGTACCCTGGGCTCAAAAGTATCGAGCCCAAGGAAATATTCCGAGCCGGTTTTTTGCCTGATCATGCAGTAAAGGGGATGGCCCCAGGAGATGAAGGTTGGGTGATAAAGGACATGACAGGTAGTAGTTGGGGTATGGAGGAGTTCCTGCTCTTTAAGGAACCGGAGATTCTCTGCTATATCTTCTAAGTTAGAAAAGGGTGCAAACATAATAAAACCGGTAGAGATATTCAAACCATGTCTCCGGCAGAGTTGTAATGCCTTTATACTATCCGTTACCCTAATATTTTTCTTCACCCTATCCAGCCACCGCTGGCTTCCACTCTCTATGCCCAGGAATATATAGCGTAGCCCCGCCTCGCTCAGTAATGCCAGGGAGCTCTCTTGAATATCATTGACCCGGGTTTCAAAACCAAAGACTATCCCAGGGGCCTGCTCTTTTATTAATCGCGCCAGCTCCATAGCCCGCTGTTGTCCGAACAACCCGGGGCCAAAAAAGTTAGGATCAGCAAAATAAAAATGGGATTTCAGTGGCTCTTCCAAAAGAGTTATAATTTCCCTGACAATATTCTGGGGACTGCGGCCCCGCCACCCTGCCTGATAACCATAAAAGGGATTAATATAGCAGAAAAAGCAACTGTTATAACAACCCCGACTCCCTTGAATATAAGTAAACGTTGAATCGGTTTCAGATTGGATACGGCAGGGGAAAGGTAAAGAATCCAGCTCCATAATAGGCGATTGATAAGCCCCTTTAATAATGTTACCAGTAGTATCCCGATAGGCTATACCAGGAAACCCTTGCCAGCTTTCCTTTTTTCCCAGGGCAGTGGCTAATTCAGCTATGGTAATCTCCGGTTCTCCCAGGGTAATAGAATCTATAACCGGGTATTGGGAAAGGATTAAGTCATAAGCAAAGGTAGGATAATAACCGAACAGATTGATATGGGCCGTGGGGTTTATATCTTTAACCTCTTTCAGCGACTGGATTATCTTGTCGGTATTTTCAAAACTATATATCAGTTGCAAGGATAAGAGGTAAGGCTCCTGGCCCATAAGGTTAGCGATGCAGGTTGGTATCTCAGCCAGACCCCAGCCCTTCTGTTGGGCATCTATCAGATAATGGGATATGCCGCGCTCTTTCAAGACTGCTGCTACATATCCCGGCATAAGGCAGGCTGTCAGGGGAGAATCTACTACTACATCATAACTCTCGGCAGTCCAGAACCTGGGATAACTTAGTATTATTACCGACATAACCTCCCCCACTCCCTTCTTCTGAGTAAGTATCCTAACCAATTTGGGTGTGGCTATTCTTTGTCATAACGCCCATATAATATAATTTGTAGTGGTCGAGCTTGCTCGACATTCCCAGCAGAGCAAGCTCTGCCACTACAGGGTTAATGGGCGCCTGACGGGAAATAGCCACACCTAAATAATTTTAACAAACTGATTATGATAGATAAATGATAACTTTTCAATTCTTTCCATCTCATTTGCCCCTTCTTGGTGACCTGGTGTCTGAACGGTTCCCATTTTTAAATAGGCTAACCGTAAG
>MHDQ01000149.1 GCA_001803565.1 Nitrospinae bacterium RIFCSPLOWO2_12_FULL_45_22
GTGGGTGTTACTAAAACATCGCACTTCTCGAAGGCGTCTTTGAAATCTTGACGGAAAAGGGTCCTGACTTGTTGGGCCTTACGGTAATAGGCTTCATAATAGCCAGCGCTGAGGGTATAGGTACCCAGCATGATGCGCCTCTTTACCTCCGGGCCAAAACCTTCTTTTCTGGTCTTTTGGTACATGTCTAATAAGCCCTGGGCCTTCGGGGTCCTATAGCCATACTTTACCCCATCATATCGGGCCAGGTTAGAGCTGGCCTCGGCGGTAGCTATGATGTAATAAGTGGCTAAGGCATAAGGAGTATGGGGCAGAGATACTTCCAGACAAGTAGCACCCAGGTCTTCATATATCTTGAGTGCTTGCCTGATTTTATCCTCTACCTCCGGGTCTATCCCTTCAATAAAATACTCTCTGGGAACCCCGATCCTTAAGCCCTTTACCTCAGGAACCAATGCCTGGGTATAATCGGGCACGGGCAGGTCTACACAGGTAGAGTCAAAGGGGTCTTTACCGGCTATAATATTGAGCAGGATAGCAGTATCAGTCACATCCTTAGTCATCGGCCCTATCTGATCCAGCGAAGAGGCATAAGCTACCAGACCAAACCGGGATACCCGGCCATAAGTGGGCTTCAGTCCTACAATACCACAATGAGAGGCTGGCTGGCGGATAGAGCCGCCGGTATCAGAACCTAAGGCTGCCATACATTCATCAGCGGCAACAGCCGCCGCCGACCCACCACTGGAGCCACCCGGTACATATTCCGGGTTCCACGGGTTATGGGTCACGCCAAAGGCAGAGTTTTCTGTAGATGAGCCCATAGCGAACTCATCCATATTAGTCTTACCCAGGAATATAGCCCCATTGTCCCGCAACCGTCCTATGACCGCAGCATCATAAGGAGGAATATAATTGGCCAGGACCCTTGAGGCACAGGTAGTCTTGATCCCTTTAGTACACAATACATCCTTGATAGCCAGGGGTATGCCCAGTAATGGCGGCAGGTGATCCCCTTTTGCTAATAATCTATCCGCCGCACGGGCCTGTTCTATAGCCGCTTCTGGGGTAAGGGTGATATAGGCATGGATTTTGTTTTCTACTTGCTCAATACGCTGTAGGACAGCCTTAGTAACCTCTTCAGAGCTTACTGATTTTTTCCGTAACAGGCCCTGCAATTCGTGGATAGTTAGCTGGTATAATTCCATATTATTCAATAATCTTAGGTACTTTATAATGACTCTGTTCCTGGGCTGGGGCATTAGAGAGGGTGACATGGCCCCAGGGTCCTACCTTTACCTGGTCTTCTTTAAATACATTGGTAAATTCCAGGATATGAGAGGTAGGTTCGATACCCGTGGTATCCAATTCATTAAGCTTATCCATATATTCCAGGGTCGCACTCAACTGATGAGTAAACTTCTCTATCTCCTCTTCACCCAATTCCAGCCGGGCTAACCTGGCCACATGCTCTACCTCTTTCCGATCAATCTTCAAAGGTTGTCTCCTATTCCACAATAGTTATCTGATCGCCGACCTTTACCCGGCCACTCTTTAATACCCGGGCAAATACTCCCTCGGTAGGCATAACACATTCCCCTACCTGATAGAAAATGGCACAGGGGTCATGGCAGACCTTACCTAATTGGGTCAGCTCTACCAAAACTTCTTCTCCAATAGCTAGCCTGGTACCGAGCGGCAAACAAGTCAAGTCAATCCCCTCGGTGGTAATATTTTCTGCAAAATCGCCCGGCTTTACCTCTAAGCCTTTGGCCCGCATCTTCTCGATGCTCTCCTGAGCTAGCAAACTCACCTGCCGCAACCCTTCACCAGCATGAGCATCGTCCCGTAGGCCAAAATCCTCTTCTATCCAGACCTTCCCTACGGAGGTTTTCTTCTGACCTTTCTCTTTACTGATATTAACCGAAATAACTTTACCTTTCATAATTCTCTCGGTCGTGCTCACCTGCTCTAACATATTCACCACTTCGACCACCTTTTTTACTGATCAATCTTATCTCAGAGATAACCATCGCTTTGTCTACGGCCTTACACATATCATAGATAGTTAAGGCCGCAACAGATACGGCCGTAAGGGCCTCCATCTCTACGCCAGTTCTCCCCAGGCACTCGGTAGTAGCAGTTATTTCTATCCCATTACCTTGCTGTAATAGTTGGAAAGAGAGATCAATATGGGTAAGTTCCAGAGGGTGACACAAAGGAATGAGATCCCAGGTTTTTTTTGCCGCCATTATCCCGGCTATCTTGGCGGCACTGAAGACATCGCCTTTAGCAATCTGATTATCCAGGATTAACCGGCAGGTCTCGGGTTTCATATACACCACACCCCGGGCTACTGCTGCCCGTTGAGTAACAGCCTTTCCCGTCACATCAACCATCCGGGCCTTGCCAGTGGTATCCAGATGCGTTAGTCCCTCTTCCATTACCTTGGCCTTTACCATTATGTTTTCCTGATCCTCTGACTAGCACCCACGTCTCTAAACGTGCTGTAACCTTTCACTGGTGTTGTCACCCTGAGCGGATCCATGAGAGCCTTCGCTTTTGCTCACAATGACATAATGATGGAAAAGTTGATGGATGGGTACAAATTACTTTAGGGTAACTGAAAAGTCAAGTTTAGGCCAAAGCGAACTTTTTCTTACCCCAGGGTTTACCCAGTGATGAGCCGAGGAATAGATATAGCTTGAGTAACCATCTTATATGTTTGAGCAAAATTTTTTCTCTGTTTTAACAGGTGCTCTTCAAAAACAATGGAGAGAGCTTTCTGTGGGCTTCAACATGAATCGGTGCAAGGGTAATGAATGGGCATACATGGGATTTTTCCTCTATGCTTTTAGGATATTGCCTTGAAGACAGAGGTTTTGGTTGTGAGAATAATGGGAGATTTATGACAGGCTTGTTAAAGAGGGTATAATGTTTCAAGCATTCTGACAAAAGTCATTCCTTACGGTTTGAAATAAATGCCCCTCTGGGAATTATTATGTAAAATATTTTACTCAAAATTCTTGACAATGTAAAATATTTTACTTACACTCTTGTTGATGAAGCTAAGTTTTCTCTGTTGCTATAAATCTCTAGATATCAGACATGGACATGGAATTTTAAATGACCTTAGAAGAAATACAATCATTGGTGTTAAAAGGCAGATACGATTATTCTAATAAAGTCAGATCTTTTATGGAAGAAGGATGGTATTCTGAGGAAGATTTGGAGTGTTGTATTAGAAGTGCTACAAAGATTTACAAAGTGGAGAAAGATGAATTAAAAGCCTCAGTTGACGGAAAGAAGTATGTAATCATTGGGAAAGATACATATGGATGTTTATTCTATACCTGTGGCAAAGTCATTAAGGATGACGAGGGTAAGCTTTATTTCTTTATTACAGCACATAAAGCAGATTAAAGGGGAAAACAATGTTTAATTATATTTGTGAAGAGTGCGGTAAGGGTACTGTCAAAGAAAAAGTTTTTGAAAATTATCGAACAAAAATTAAAGGGTATCCTTTTGTTGTTGATAAGGCCATAATTGGCGTTTGCGATCGATGCGGAGCGAAACATTTTAAGGCGAATGAAACAAAACGTTGGGAAGAACTTTATAACAAGGATTTAGAATTAAAACATATTTCACTACTACCTGACGAAATTGAAGCAGTAAGGAAATCTTTGGGCCTTTCGATGGAAGATTTTGCGTATCTTATCGGGTGTACACGTCAATCGATTTATAACTGGGAGAAAAAAGATAGAGAAAAGCCCCAATCTCGAATGGCCGATTTACTTATAAAACTTGTTCGTTATTCTTTTGAGGTTGGCAAAGTAGATGTTATCAATTTCCTTACAGAAGAGGCCAAAAAATTAGGAATTACGATAGAAGTGGCAAAACAAACTTCTTCTACCCTTATAGGTAACATAATCCACCTTAATGTTAAAAAAGTTCCCAGAGATTATTTTCAAAAGCCAAAAGGCAGTCTTTCATTAGCCGCTGTAGCAGTTGAAGAAAGAGAGATCACAATAGCTGAATCCTTGGAGCAAGAATTAACTGGCATTTTACATTATGACTATGGAAGGGCTGCTCTATCGTTAGAGATAGAAAAAAATACAATTGGATTAAAGATCGTTGATTTTGAACTGGTAACAAATAATGATAGGCATTATATTAGGCAGGATGTAAAAATTGAAGATAACCGCATATTATTGCTCTCGGATACAGAATATACAGAAGATAAAGTTAGAGAAATCATTTTAAAGCCGAAATCCTGAAAAAGGTCAAAAATGGGTATGGAGGAGCATGTAGAAAGGTTAAAAAGACTGAAAGGGCTTCTTCGCGAAGCCTTCATTCTGCTTCCTGCTTTTAATAATAGACAAGAGACTCAACCATTAGACGAGCTTTTTAATAATATTTGTAGATTACTTTTCACCGATGATTTTTACCTTCATCTGTGGGATGAAGGAGCCCTTTATCAATTAGTAGAGTTTTTCAAGGCTAAAACACCTAATCCAACAGTATACGGAGAGCGGCTTACTAAACTCTCAGAGCGTAAGAATTTTGTCCAACAGACAAATGAGTTCTTTTTCTCAATCCTTAGTCATGAATTTCCTATGGAAGAAGTTGTCAATAGAGTATCTGCACTTACCAAGATTGATGAAGCAGCCTTCTTGAAACTTAAGGCTTCAGGCCATTTGCAGGATATTAGAGCAAGTAAGTCTCCTGCCTCAGAAAAGATTGAGGCTTTCATTGAACATCTTATAAATGATATGGGCGTCAATTTTGGAGAGGCAGAAGACGGTTTGAGGCAGGTTCTTGCTTCTATAAAGGCACAGGAAACCCCGGGAAGGGCAAACGCCCTTTTGGTTAATACATCAAGTAATGCAGGGATTCTTATTCCATTATCAACTCGTCTCCAACTCGGTAAAGGTGAAGTACACTGTCTCATATCTAGTGGTGGCGATTTCAAGACAGCAATAGATAGAGCCAGGCATTTGTTGCTCAGCAACGGTTTTCTCAATAGGATGGACGATGTAGATTATTCATTAGATATTACCGAGGCAAGCTATAGTGGGGATTCAATAGGGTTGGCTGCTGCTATTGCTATGTATGGTGCTGCCACAAAGCAATCAATAGACCCTTATACATCCTTTACAGGTAATATAAACCTTGAAGGTAACCAATACAAGATTACACCTGTTAAAGGAATTAGCCAAAAACTTGATGCTGCTATACTGAACGGATGTCGGCGTGTTTTTATCCCTATACAGAACCACTCAGAAATTAGTGGCGATTATACTAAAAAATTACAGATTATTTGTGTTAGTGATATTACAGATGTACTATTGAAATTACAGACTTCACTTGAACCTCTCCCCGGCGATACACTCCAGATAAGAAAAATTAATTTTTTACGGGCGTATTGCCAAAATACCCTCAACCCCGATGCCACACTTTGATGGAATATAGCGGCCGATCCTTTCAAGAAAAGGCAGGCTTGACTCTCTTAAGATGATAAGTAAATCTATGTCACTCCCTGGCACTGCTTCGCCTCTGGCAAAAGAGCCAAAGAGTATCACTTGCTCAATTTCAGGATAGTGTTCTCGAAGTTCCTTAATAGATTTTCGTAATGAGTGAGAAAGATTAGCCATTATTGGTTAAGTAATTGGCGCATCTTCAGTCGCAGGGCATTTATCTGAATAAAACCCTGGGCTTGTTTCTGATCATAAACCTGATCAGCTTCAAAAGTGGCATAGGAATCGCTATAGAGAGATTTTTCCGCCTTC
>MHDQ01000150.1:0-6753 GCA_001803565.1 Nitrospinae bacterium RIFCSPLOWO2_12_FULL_45_22
TCATGAAACCCTGGCTGGCCTTGTACCGGCTGAAGATTGCGGTCCGGCAGGTCGCTGCGGATATGCAACTGGCACGGCTGCGGGCCGTCTCTACCAATGATCGGTATCGGGTGGTATTTGATGTGAACAACAACCAATATGACCTGAAAAAATGTGTTACCGATGACTGTGATACCGCAAATGATACCGTGGAAAAGGATAACCAGGAACTGCCCAAAGGCATTGTCTTTGGCTACAAATCAGGCGCTCAGGGGCCGCCCGGTGGCCCTACTGGCGCTATTACTGATAGTGTTACCTTTTCAAGCGATAGAGCAAGCTTTTCTCCAAAAGGGACTGCTGGCCAGGGCACGGTATATATAAAGAACGAAAATGATGATACCGTTGCGGTAACCGTTGCTGAAACATCTACTGGCTTGATCAGGCTCTATCACCTCAAGCCCGGAACCACTAACGACTGGGAACAGATCAGCTAATTCTATCTCTGATAGGAAGCGACTAAGATAATATCATACCTGTGGGCCTCTTCCATAGCATCGGGATAGATGATATAGGCAAACATGACTTTAAAGGGCGGGTAGGGCAACCAATTGACATCTAAAAACTTAAGGTATATCCTTAAAAACCAGAAATCCATGGGGAGGAATAAAAATGGTCAAAAGATTATGGGCCGTTGGCATTATCTTATTCTAAATCATTAACGGCCTGAGCCGGTTAAGCCAGCAACAAGCATCTTTCTCCTGACAAAAGCCAGTTGCTGCTGCAAGGGAATCTCCATAGGGCAAAGATCATCACAGGCCATCAGCCCTACACAGCCAAAAGTGCCGTACTCATTCCCTATCACCTCAAAATATTGGTCAGGAGAGCGTTCATCCCGGGGATCAATAAAGAATCTGGCCAGGCGGTTCAAGCCGGCAGAACTGATAAACTCTTCTCTAAGAATGGCAGTGCCACAGCCCGCTACGCAGCAGCCACACTCGATACAACGCTCAGATTCGTAAATCCTTAGGGCCAGGTCGTTATCCATACGCCCTTCCTGGGCGTCGGGATCAAATTCTTTATTGGTATGGACCCAGGCCTCTAACCGCTTATTCATCGCCCGGAACCAACTGCCAGTATCAACCGACAGGTCACCAATGAGCTTAAACACCGGCAGTGGCATCAGGGTGATCTTTTTGCGCAAGTCTTTAGTCATGGTCTTGCAGGCCAGCTTTGGTCGGCCATTTATCAGCATAGCACAGGAGCCACAGACAGCCGCCCGGCAAGAAAAGTCAAATATAAGACTGGGGTCTTGCTCTTCCCGGAGCCGGGTAAGGGCCATGAAAAGGGTCATATCCGGCTCTTCTTCTAATATATATTCTTGCATCTGGGGCTTATCCCCTGACACATTGGGGTTATATCTAAATATCTCAAGTTTAAGGGTGCGCAGGGCCATCTCCTCCTCCATTTGTATAAGCGTTCAGCCTTCAGCGATCAGCAGTCAGTGAAACTTATCGTAAGACAAAGGGGGGAAATTTTTTCTTCCCCTAACGCTCTCAACCTCACAACTCACGATTGGTTTTAGCTGAAAGCTGACGGCTGATTGCTATCTGCTGACTCAGTTATTTATCGCTATCTGCAACCACATCTATTTTTTGACAGCCGCCGTTTCACCATACCCCCGCTCTCCGGGTGGCAACTCTGTAATCTTTACCGGCTCATATTTCAATACCGGTAAATCACCCTCCTCTGGCCAATAAGCCAGGGTGCGTTTCAACCAGTTTGCATCGTCCCGTTTAGGATAATCTTCCCGAGAGTGGCTGCCGCGGCTCTCGGTCCGTTGCAGCGCTCCATAGGCGATACATAAGGCCAGGCGGAGCATGCCTGGTAAGCGCAAGGCTGCCCCCAGCTCTGGATTAGCCCCCTGTCCATCAGACATCAAACCTGCTTTTAATGAGCGCTGGTAGACTTCTCTCAGGGTATTAACGGCCTCCTGGAGGTCTTTCCCATTGCGGAAAATAAATACCTTCTCCAGCAGGGCATCTTCCATGATCTTCTTCAGTTTATAGATATTCTCTTTACCGTTCCTGCCAGCAATCAGATTATTTATCCGCTCCTGCTGGCGCTTTATATGATCACGGACCATTGATTCCTTGTAGATAAAGGTAGTACCCGCCACATATTCAGCGGCCTTTCTACCGACTACCATGCCCATGACCGTTGTCTCTGCCAGGGAATTGCCCCCCAGGCGATTAAAGCCGTGCATATCCCAGCAAGAGGCCTCACCGGCAGCATAGAGTCCGTTCAAGCCATAAGCCGCCCCATCAATATTGGTCCGGACACCACCCATACTATAGTGTTGCGTGGGCCTGACCGGGATAAGCTCCTTTGCCGGATCAATCCCATTAAAATCCTGGCATACCTTGGCTATCTCCCTCAGGTTGGTATAGATATGCTTACGGCCCAGGTGACGAATATCCAGCCAGAGGTGAAGACCATATTTACTATCTACTCCTTTACCTATCCTCATATGATGCATCATCCTTCGGGAGACAACGTCTCTGGAGGCGAGTTCTTTTTTTGCCGGCTCATAATCGGGCATGAAGCGGTGCAGGTCTTTATCCAATAAGTATCCACCATCACCCCTTGCCCCTTCGGTAATGAGCACCCAGGATGGGACAATAGCGGTGGGATGGAATTGTACTGCTTCCATGTTGCCTAAAGGTACTATGCCGGTATTAAGGGCAATAAACATACCCGTACCTTCATTAATTATGGCATTAGTAGAGGCCCCATAGAGCCGGCCATAGCCACCAGTAGCTATTACTGTAACCTTAGCCAGATAAACCATCAATTTGCCGGTGCGCAGACAGCGGCAGATAGCGCCATAGCACTTCTCGCCATCATGGATCAGAGAGAGGGTTTCTACCCGGTCATGGACGGTTATGCCCATCTTTAGCACAACGGTGTCCATAGTATACTGGACGGTATGACCAGTGCCATCTGCGGTATAACAGGTCCGCCACTTGGCGGTGCCGCCAAAGTCCCGGGCCATGATCAGGCCTTCGTACTCAACTAACTCTTCTATCTCCCGGCCATCTGGCAGGGTCTTTCGGCCTGCTACTACACGGTTCCAGGGACATCCCCAATAGGACAACTGGCGTACTGCTACTGGAGCGAGGTTAGCAAAGAGCCTGGCAACATCCTGATCGCAGCCCCAGTCCGACCCCTTAACGGTATCAGTAAAATGTATATCAGTATTATCTCCCCTACCCATAGCGGTATTACCCAAGGAGGCCTGCATACCACCCTGTGCCCCGGTACTGTGGGACCTTCGGGGAGGGACGATGCTCAAGATCGTTACATCACAACCACAACTAGCCGCCTCAATAGCGGTACGTTCCCCTGCTAATCCAGCCCCAATTACTAAGACATCAGTAATATAAGGGTTAGGTACACTCATTGGCCACCTCCTCCTGTCACTCCCGCATGACTCTTGATCACAAACAGAGAAACTATCCCCATGGCTATGATAGCCAGGGTAATCACATCCAATACCTTACTCAGCTTCTGTCTCTTAAACCAGCCCCATTTCACCCCTATCCGGTAAAGGCCAATGCCTACATGGTATTCCCCACAGATTAGAAGGATTATATAGAAGATAAAATAGGGGGATTGGGTTACTCTTTCGGCACTGATACTCATGTTGATGGTCCAGCGAGAAACAACGGTCCAGATATGGGCAGCCGCTAATATACCAATAGCTACGCCAGTTATAACCTGGAAGACCCAGGTCCAGGTATCGTAATGCATCAGTAGCCGTGAGTGTTTCCAGATCATCTTCATCTCTTGCAGGCGATTAGGGATACGCCGGCCAGCCAGCACCATATGGGCAAGGATTAATACAATAACAGCCGGGATACCAATCTGCGCCAAATAATAGGCCTCAAGGAATTTGGGCACTTGATTAAAGGCCTGGGGACCCACCAGGACACTAGCGACAAAGAACATATGCACCCATAAGAAACCTACTAATAGAAAACCACTTATAAGCTCAGCCAGGTCTATCACCAGATCGGTTTTATTACTGTGGGTCAGGATTCTTTGTAACATAAATCTCTCCTCCCTAGCTCAAAATAAATAGATAACCCCACCAACCACCCCGTAAGTAAACAGAACACAAAACCCGCCTCAGAAATTAACGGAACCATTTTACCCCATACCCCAAATCATTGCAAGCACTAATCAACTGCCCTAAAATTTTATCCTTCGTGAAGATAATTGCCTAATTCATTCAATATAGGCATGTTCTGTGCGAATGGAGTAATGTTTTTTACGGAGGCTGCTTGGGAAGACACATCCCAGACTTTCATCAAAGTTCCGAATGAACTGGTTCCCGCTGTGCGAGAATTGCTTGCCAAGAAGGTTGCTTGATTCTTATAGGTACCGAAAAATATCAATCTGCAGGGCAGAACCAGTCGCTGCAGCCGACGGAAAGACTGACGCTTCAACGTGCCCCGAGTATGTTCTTATCGGGATGTGCGAGTTGGTGTATGCAAGAAGTGCGGTACTACATAGTATGCAGTCAATGTCTTTAAGACCATAGAATCAACTGTTTGTGGTGGAAGAAAAGCAGAGAGGAAAAGATGGGGTTAATTCCCTGATTTCTTCCGCTTTTTTGGCCACCAGCTCTCCAATCGTCTCTTGACCTCAGCCTCAAACCCCTGTCCCTTGGGCTGGTAATAAACCCTACCGCGTAAAGGCCCGGGTAGATAGTCCTCTTCGACAAAACTATTGGGATAGTGATGGGGGTATTTGTATCCCTGGCTATAACCCAGGGACTTCATCAAATGAGTCGGGGCATTACGCAGGCGCAGAGGTACGGGATAAGAAGGGGACTGCTGTATATCTTTTTCTACCTTATTATACGCCTCATATATGGCATTGCTCTTGGGGGCACAGGCCAGATAGACGGTAGCTTGTGCCAGGGCTAGCTTACCTTCGGGTAAGCCTATGAAATGAAAGGCCTGCATAGCAGATACCGCTATAGTAAGGGCCTGGGGATCAGCATTACCTATATCCTCTGAAGCAAACCGGATTAAACGCCGGGCAACATATAAGGGGTCCTCACCAGCTTCCAACATCCGCGCTAGCCAATAGAGGGCCGCATCAGGGTCGCTACCCCTAAGGCTCTTATGCAAGGCAGAGATCAGGTTATAATGCTCTTCTCCATCCTTATCATACAACAATGCCTTACGCTGTAAAGCATCTTGCAAGCCTTCCAGCGTGATAACTTTATTGCCATTATTCTGCCCTACTAAGATAGCAGCCGCCAGCTCTAAGGCATTGAGGGCTGTTCGGGCATCACCATCAGATATCCGGGCAATATACTCTAACACCCCGGGCTCTATCTCCAACTCCAGATTACCCAGGCCCCTTTCCCGGTCTTGTAAAGCGCGCTGCAAGATAATGATCAAGTCCTCGTCGGTCAAAGGGTTGAGGGTAAAGACCCGGGTGCGGGATAGGAGTGGGGGTATTATTTCGAATGAGGGGTTCTCGGTAGTAGCGCCAATAAGGATAATGGCCCCTTTCTCTACATGGGGTAAGAAGGCATCCTGCTGGGCTTTATTGAACCTATGGATCTCATCCACAAAGAGGATAGTGCGACGGCCTTCTAACTGCTGTTTCCTGGCCTCTTCTATCACTCCTCTCAGGTCTTTTACCCCGGAAAGGACGGCGCTAAAAGAGACAAAATAGGCCCCGGTCTTTTGGGCAATAATATAGGCCAGGGTAGTCTTACCAGTCCCAGGAGGACCCCAGAAGATCATGGAGGGTATCTGGTCGGATTGGATGACCCGATACAAAACTTTCCCTTCACCCAGGAGATAGTTCTGGCCAACAAATTCATCCAGCGTCCGGGGCCGTAGCCTGTCGGCTAAGGGGCTTGCCTGGGTATAATCATACATATCCTGCGGCCTCTAAGTAACGCCTCAAGGCATCTTGCCAGGCAGGCAGAGGTTTCTGCGTAAGTGCTATATAGGCATTGTTATCCAGTACAGAATAGGTGGGTCGTGGGGCGGGACGGTCTGTTTCAGTGGAAGAAATAGGTATAAGCTCCACATTTTCTCTCCCAGTTTGTCTTAATATCTCCTGGGCCAGTTGATACCGGCTGCAGTAACCCTGGTTAGTAGCATGTACAATGCCTTTTGCCTGGCACTGTATGAGGTGACTGATAGCCTCTGCCAGGTCCACAGTATAGGTAGGCGATCCTATCTGATCATTGACCACCCTGAGCGGCTCGCCACGGTCGGCTGCTTCTAAGATGCCCTTAACAAAATTTTTCCCTCCCAGCCCAAATAGCCAGGCGGTCCTAATAATCAAATAATTGTCCAAAACCTCCTGAATATGGAATTCTCCTAAGAGCTTGGAGTTTCCGTATTCATTGAGGGGCTCTGGCAGGTCATCCGGCACATATGGTTCTTTCTTTTCTCCGTCAAAGATATAATCGGTACTAATGTATATCATCTTTGCCCTTGCCTCTCTGCAGGCCAACGCGACATGGCGGGTACCTATGCCATTGGCAGTATAAGCTATTCTGTAGTCTAGTTCACTCCCATCCACATCGGTATAAGCCGCAGTATGAACCACTACCTCGGGCCGTGCTCGATAAATACCATGAGAGGAATCCTCCCTCACGGTAATATCAAATTCTTTTCGGGTAACACCAATCACTTCCCAGGAACTATTCTGGGACAGGTTCTTTACTACCTGAGACCC
>MHDQ01000150.1:6852-9820 GCA_001803565.1 Nitrospinae bacterium RIFCSPLOWO2_12_FULL_45_22
CAAAATCAATTCCTTCTTGTTAATTGCTAATTTTACATTGTTAATTTTGCAATGAAGGCAGAAGCGGAGTGAACCTCTCATTTGCTCCTCCTTAGTGACTTAGTGCCCTGGCGGCTAAGCGGTTACACTATTTGCCTTTGCCGACGGCTGATAGCTGATGGTTTAAGTACTGTTTTTATACTGTTTTTTATAATAGAGCCAGTAGTTTCGGTCTTTTAGCCGTTTCCACCACTCTTGATTATCCTTATACCACTGGATAGTAATCCTCAGGGCCTCTTCAAAAGAGTACCCCGGCTCCCAACCAAGGTTCTTTAGCTTTGTCCAGGACAGGGCATAGCGAAAATCATGGCCGGGTCTATCTGGGACATATTCTATGTATTCCTCGCCTCTATTCAATTCTTTAAGAATAAGTTGCGTAATCTCCAGGTTGGTCTTCTCATACCCGGCGCTGATATTGTATGATTCGCCTATCTGTCCTCCGTGAAGGATCAGGTCTATGGCGGCACAATGGTCCTGGGTAAAGATCCACTCCCGGACATTCTTACCATCTCCATATAGAGGGACTTTTTTGTCTTCCAGAAGATTGGTTATAAACAGGGGGATGAGTTTTTCGGGATACTGGTATGGCCCCATAAAATTGACACTATGAGTAACTATAGTGGGGATACCATAGGTCTTAAAATATGCCCGCACCAGGTGATCGGCCCCGGCTTTACTAGCTGAATAAGGGCTATTGGGACGAAAAGGAGAGGTTTCTGTAAAAACACCTGCCTGGATAGAGCCATAAACCTCATCAGTACTTATCTGGATAAAGCGCTTTATGCGGTATTGCCTGGCAGCCTCGAGGAGGGTATAGGTCCCAACGACATCAGTTAGGATGAAAGACTTGGGGGATAAAATAGAGCGGTCTACATGGGTTTCAGCAGCATAATTGATAATGGCATCTACTTCCCTGACGATCTTTTTTACCAGGCTGCTAGCCGCAATATCTCCTTTTACAAACTTATAACGCGCGCCAAATCTCTCTTCTATATCAGTCAGGTTCTCGATGTTGCCCGCATAGGTAAGTCTATCCAGATTCACTACTTCATAGTGGGGGTATTTATGGAGGATATAGCGGATAAAGTTGGAGCCCATAAAACCCGCTCCACCTGTTACTAAGAGCCGCATCTCTTTTATGCCTCCTGCTTGCTACCCTTTACTCTTCACTGCTTACTCCTTGCTGCTTACTGAATTAGCCGTCTTTGCGATCCCACTTGTAAGGGATATCATTGTTGTGGGGATCAATTCGGTATTCATCAGGATTATTATAATTGTAGACTTCTGTAGGGCAGTTGATCAGAATGGCTTCATGCTGGCTTATGCATTTAAACCCATGGATAACCAGGTTAGGGATGGATAGGAGCATGGGGTTATAATCGCCCATAAAAAACTCATTGACTTGGCCCCGGGTAGGAGATTCTGGGCGATCATCGTAAAGGACTACCTTCATCATCCCTTGAATAACAACAAAATTATCTGTCTGCTTCTGGTGATAATGCCAGCCTTTTACCACACCGGGGTAAGCTGTCGTCATATATACCTGACCGAACTTCAGGAAGAGATCGTCATCGCTCCGGAGCAACTCCATAAGCCTTCCCCGCTCATCCGGTATCATTTTCAGACGTTTCGTCTTCACTCCATGAATCACGGCAATACCATATAATCCTGAAGTAACCGTTCACCGCAGAGGCGCGGAGACGCAGAGAAGACTATAGGCGACGTCATTGGTCAATGGCAAATGCAGGGCTACAAGGATTTAACCTAATGACTAATGACGGTCTCTGTAGTAGATTCTCCGCGCCTCTGCGGTAAATACCCTGCTGAACGCTTACGTTTTCATTTAAGCTCTCGCCCGGCATGTTAATCACGGCAGCACAATCCTACTAAAGTCCCCCAGCATGAGCCGATAAGTCCCTGGTTTCGCTGTGGTAGATACTACTTCTACATTCTTTCCCACCAGACTATCAGCAATCCTTCGATTGACACTTTTTATGCTACTGCTCTCCATAACTATGCTATGCTCTATTTCACTGTGCTGAATAAGGCATTCCGGGCCAATGGAGGTAAAGGGCCCAATAAACGAATCAATGATTTTAGTATTATGCCCTATGATAGCTGGGCCCCTGATGGTACTGTTGATCACCTCTGAGCCTGGCTCTAGTACTACCTTAAAATCTACCCGGGAACCTGAATCAATCGCCCCCTCTAGCCTATTCTCTAAAGAATCCAGAATAATTCGGTTAGCCTCTAATAAGTCTTCTATCTTACCGGTATCTTTCCACCAGCCTTTGATAATATGGGAGCGGATTTCGTAACCCTGGTCAATTAAATATTGAATAGCATCGGTAATCTCCAGCTCCCCACGCCAGGAAGGCCGGATATTTTTTGCCGCATCAAATATATGCTGATCGAACATATAGACGCCAACCAATGCCAGGTCACTCTTAGGCTCTTTGGGCTTCTCGACTAATCTCACCACTTTATCTGCTACTAACTCTGCTACTCCAAACTGCTGGGGATTAGGGACTTTAGCCAGCAAGATCTGAGAGTGGCAGGTATTTCTTTGAAATTCCCCGACAAAATCCTTGATCCCTTGTTTGATCAGGTTATCTCCCAAATACATGACAAAAGGCTCATCCTGAAGAAACTCCTGCGCTACCAGGACAGCATGGGCCAATCCTAACGGGGCTTCCTGTTCAATATAAGATACCTTCATCCCCCACTGGGAACCATCTCCCACCGCGGCCTTAATCTCTTCCCTGGTATCTCCCACTACAATCCCTATATCTTTAATACCTGCCTCTAACATGGCCTCTATCCCATAGAATAGTACCGGTTTATTAGCTACTGGCACCAACTGCTTCGCCTGGGTATAAGTAATAGGCCGCAGCCGAGAGCCCCGGCCACCACTCAGGATTAAGCCTTT
>MHDQ01000150.1:9848-22891 GCA_001803565.1 Nitrospinae bacterium RIFCSPLOWO2_12_FULL_45_22
GGTAGCCGACGCAGATTACACTATTTAAGGAATGCCTGTCTGCCAAGGCACAGGCAGGGTAGTGGCAGAGCTTGCTCTGCAAATAAAGTCGAGCAAGCTCGACCACTACAAATTTATTACATAGCCTTTATGACAAAGGTAAGCGTTCAGCCGTCAGCAATCAGTGGTCAGCAAGACAAATAAAAACAACAGCTTATATAGAAACCCTCAGCTTGGAAATTGTAGAACATCTCTCGTATCACCTTGTTTTTGCTGAAAGCTGACGGCTAATAGCTGAACGCTTACTGACAAAGAATAGCCACACCCATTTTCTATTCTGAATTCTGACTCCTGTATTCTAGTTATCTGTGTGGATCTGCGGAAATCTGCGTCCAATAAATGGGGGTTTGCCTAAAAGCAATAACGCCAGGGCAAAGCGATCCCTGGCGTTATATTTCTTCAAAATGGAATCCACCAATTACTTATTATAGAGAGAAAAGATGGGCTTTCCTTTAATATCTTTGCCGAAAGAGCCTAAGCCATACAGACTTACTAAGAAGCCAAACTCATACTCGCTCTTCTGGCGATAATAATCGGTTTCTGTGGTGCGGTCAATAAAATTCAGGCTAATATTAAAGCAAGAACCTTGATAGCCAAAGGCATAATTCTTTTCTAAGAATAGACCCTTAGCGGCATCATAACGGGTGGAGAACTGGAGGGCCCAATTCTTAATAAAGTCTATACCAAAGCCTACATTATAAAACTCCTCAGTCTCATCTAAATCACTACTTACTGAAGGCCGGGCATATCTCCTCTCTAAGTCAATAAATCCCCATTTTCTATGCGTAAGTCTTATCTTCTGTCCACTCCTGGTAAAGGCATTTTCATAAATATCATAAGCCCCATCCAGATTCAGCTCCAGGAAAGGAAAGATATGGGTATCCAGATCATAAAAAGTCTCTGAGAAAGGATATTGCTTATCGAGACTATATTCCCTTATATCGTAACCCTGGCCTAGCTCAAACCTGACGATTTCTCTCGTCGAATCCTTTTCTTTAGCCAGGAAGCGGTTAATCAGAGAAAACTGGACATGGTTCTTGGGTTCCAGATCATCTATAGAATCGAATTTTATAATCTTTGCCCGATCTTCTTCTTTGGTCCATTCTGGTGAATAGTTATATGTTATGCGCGGTTCAATAAGGTGTCTCAGGGCAGACATCTTATCCCAGTTAACTTTATATGTCCGGTAGGTCTTTGGCCCCTGGAAATCTAGCTCAAATAAAGGCATCTGGCGGAAGAGGGTATCACCACTACCGCCTTGTAAAGGGTTATAATAGGTCTCGCGTAAACCGAGGGAAGGAGTGACACTAAACCAGGGAACCATGGTAAAGGGCATAGATACCTGAGGGAATAGATCAAAGCGGGCTACTTGCTCTTTCCGACCGTCTTCTTCCCGATAAAAATCTACCGCTGAGGACTGAAGTTGGAAAAAGAAGGGGCTATCCTTTATCTGCTGATTATGGAAGGTATAGATGAGCTCAGGTAATTTAGCAAAGACTTGCTGAGGGGCATCACCAGACTCATTATCTTCCTTCAACCCTTCCAAATATTCTGAATATAATTGTAGAGTGCTGTTTTCCCAACTCTTGGTCACATCAAGAAAGGAATCCGAGTAACGTCTGGTACGGGTCTCTACCTCCTTTTCAAATTCTTTATCACTATTGTTTTCACTAAGCATATCCAGCTTCAATCGGCCCTTGATATCATTCTTGAACTTCTGGTTATGCTCAAAATCTATCTTGTAAAAATTCCCACCAGTTTTCTGGTCTCGTAAGAAGGAGCCAGCAAAAGTCCCGGAGGTATTCTTATCCCAGAAATATCGGTATTCCAACTTGGGCCTCACACCCCGCTGGCCCAGGCTATCGAAACCAAAGGTAGCGTCAGTATTACCTTTGATCGCCCAAAAAAAGCTGTTCCCCAGGGTAAAACCATCTTCATTACCAAAGCCTATCTTCGGGGTAAGAAAGCCACTGTTACGTCTCTTCTGGGACATAGGGACATAGAACAGGGGGGTATAGAAGAGTGGGATATTTTTTATACGGAAAGATGGGTTTTTCAGAAAGGCATACTTATCTGGACTCACCTCGGCTTCACCCATATGGAAGCTCCAGGGTGGTGATTTACCCTGGCAGGAACTAATAGTCCCTTCTTTAACCTTATATTTGTTTTCTCCTAACCATTCCAACTGCTGGGCCGCCACATAGTAAAGGGCGTTGACAAAGCCATTACCGTTATAAATAGTCCCCTGCTTATTAAAGATATTGAAATTGGCCTTCTCACAAAAAATTTGGTTATCTTTATCCTTTATTTCTACATTACCAGAGGCAAAACTGTCACCGGTCAGGGTGTTTACCTTCAGATAATCTGCTTGTATCCGCATATCTTTATAGCGGATATCAACAAAACCCTGGGCAATAACAGTATTGGTCTTCCCCTGGTTTTCTATCTGGTCGGCATAGATACTCATAGGCGGGGGCGCAGCTTTAGAGGATGGTGATGCCAGAGTTTTTAATGGGTAGAAGATCAAAAGGGATATTAATAATAACCAATAAAGACTTCTTAACCCCCCCTTCTTCCATAGCATAATTATTTCTCCTCTAATATAAATTTATGAAGCCTTTCTAAATATATCTAACTTTTGATCCAACCCCAAGCTCTTTATAGCCTTACGCGCTTCTCCTACAGTATAAAGAGAACCTGTTATACAGATAATATCTTCCGCTCCTGCTAAGCCCTTGGCATAGGCTATAGCCTTGGGAACGTCTTCTATTATTATCGGCTTCTGCCCCCTCTTTATTACTTCTTTTGCTACTAAATCTACCCCCGCCCCTCGGGGGGTCGAGGGACATGTTATTATTATAACAGCATTATTATTAAAAAGGGAAGAAAAATTTTTTATCATTATATCATATTTTTTATCTTGTAAAACCCCAAAAATGATAAAAAGTTTTTTATAGGAAAAAATTTTTTTTAAGGCTGCTACTAAAGCCTTAATGGCCTGGGGGTTATGGGCTCCATCTAAGAGTATTACTGGATCATGGGCCATTATTTCTATCCGGCCTTCCCAGCAAACCTCTTCCAGACCCCTTCTTATATCATCCGGCTGGACAATAAACCCTGCATCATTAAGCTGGTGGCAAACCTCTACCGCCGTTGCAGCATTAATTATTTGATGCTCCCCTAACAGGGATAACCGTAGGCCATCATATCTTATCCCAGGGGAAAAAAAATTGAACCGCTGCCCATCCTTACTACTCTCTAATTTTCTTACCCAGAAATCTCTTCCATAAAACCATAATTTGGCCTTCAATGCCTCACACTGCTTCTCCATAAAGAGCCTGACCTTAGGTTGCAGCCGCGAGCATACGGCCCTCCCCTCTCGCTTGATAATGCCAGCCTTTTCCTGGGCAATGGCTAGCAAGGTATTGCCCAGATAGTTAGTATGGTCTAAACCAATACTGGTTATAACAGATACCAATGGCCTCACTACATTAGTAGCATCTAATCTACCACCCATGCCTGTCTCCAATATAGCTATATCCACTTTCTCCTGGGCAAAATAGCTCAAGGCCATGACGGTAATAAATTCAAAATAAGTTAAAGATGCTTCCAGTTGCCGGACTCTCCGGATGAGTTGGCCGGCCATATTCTTTGGTATAGGTATCCTATTGATCTTTACCCTTTCCCGGAAATTATCCAGGTGGGGAGAAGTATACAGACCTACCTTGTAACCACTGGCCTCTAAAATAGAACTTATTATAGTAGCGGTAGAGCCCTTACCATTGGTGCCGGCTATAAGAATAGTGTTTAACTGGCAGTGGGGATTCCCTAGATAAGAAAGGCTCTCTTCCATCTGTTGAAGGCCCAGTCTGATACCTGCACCGGTTAAAGAATCAAGATAATTAAATTCTTCCTTATAGTCCATATAGTCCATCATCCCGTAAAACCGCAAAGACGCAGAGGACCCCGAGACCCTCAATAGGTCATTACGTTATTAGGTTATTAAGTAATATCGCAATAACGTAGTCACCCAATGACCCATTATCCCCTTTGCGTTCCCTGCGCTTCTGTAGTGAATAATCTTGGTTAATTAAACCCTAGATGATTAATGATATTCCCTATGGTTTGCTTTAATTCTCTCCTTGCCACCACCATATCAATCATACCATGTTTAAGCAGAAACTCCGCCCGTTGGAAGCCCTCAGGTAATTTCTGTTTAATAGTCTGTTCTATCACCCTGGGCCCCGCAAATCCTATCAAGGCCCCTGGCTCAGCTATAATAATATCTCCTAACATAGCCAGGCTAGCAGAGACACCACCTGTCGTAGGATCGGTCAGGATAGAGATATAGGGAAGCCCTTGCTTAAAGAATTTTGCCAGGCATGAGCTTACTTTAGCCATCTGCATTAAAGACAAGATACCTTCCTGCATCCGGGCCCCACCCGAGCAAGAAACTATGGCCAGTGGAATGTGTTGGTCTATAGCCCGCTCAATAGAACGGCTTATCTTCTCACCCACCACTGAACCCATGCTACCCCCCATGAAATTAAACTCAAAGATACACAATTGAATAAGGGTATTATTCAATCGGCCTGAACCACAAATCACTGCCTCCCTTATCCCCAGAGCCTTATTGGCCTGATTTACCCTCTCTGGATAGCGCTTAGAATCCTTAAATTTTAAGGGATCAGCCGTTGTTAGAAGGGAGTCAACCTCTTCAAAGGTGCTGGGGTCGGTTAATAAATCTATCCTTTCCTGGGCACTAATCCTAAAATGGTAATTGCATTTGGGGCAAACTTTAGAATTTTTCTCTACTTCCTTCTTATAAACTATTGCCTTACATGCATTACACTTTATCCATAATCCCTCAGGAATATCTAGTTTATTATTATCGCCAATCTTTTTTAGCTCGGTTTTGTTTCTGGCAAACCACATATTGGTTATTTGTCATTTGTCATTTGTCATTTGTCATTTGTCATTTGTCATTTGTCATTAGTCATTTAACCTACCTTTCCTCCCAATGACCAATGACCAGTGACTAATGACCAGGTTTATGCCTGCTCCTCAGCTACCTCGGCCCCAGCCTTAGGCTTTCTCTTATAGGGAGCGATCAAGGCCCTTATTGGCCCTGATACTACGTAAGAAAACAAGAGGAGGAAAATCGAGATCTGGGGGAGAGAGCCGACCACTAAGATAGCTAATACCATTACTACTAAGAGCCCAAAGGGCTTTCTCTTTCTTAGATTAAGGTGTTTAAAACTAGGGTATCTGATGTTGCTCACCATTAAAAAGGCCAATAAGTATACCGGTATCAAAAAGAGCAACCCCCTGATCCGTTCTTCAGATAAAGACAAATCTTTACTCAAAATGACCAGTATGGCCAGGAAACCCGCTGCCGCCGGTATAGGCAAGCCCACAAAATCTTTGCTCTTTATCCCGGAAAACTGCACATTGAACCGCGCCAGCCTCAAGGCGCCACAGATAACAAAAACAAAAGCCGCCAATATACCGATACGCCCCAAAGGCTTAAGACTCCACGAATAGATCAGAACCCCAGGGGCTACTCCAAAGGTAATAAAATCGGCTAAAGAATCATACTCTACCCCAAAGTCGGTACAGG
The DNA here is from genome assembly GCA_001803565.1 of Nitrospinae bacterium RIFCSPLOWO2_12_FULL_45_22. Lineage (GTDB taxonomy): Bacteria > 2-12-FULL-45-22 > 2-12-FULL-45-22 > 2-12-FULL-45-22 > 2-12-FULL-45-22 > 2-12-FULL-45-22. The sequence goes on from MHDQ01000150.1 coordinate 15,508, forward strand.
CATTAGTAAACCTTGCTACCCTACCATCCAACCCATCAATAATAATGGCTATCAAAACAGCTAAAGAAGCCGCGTAGTAACGCTCATAATAGACACTGATCAGGGAATAAAAACCACAAAATATGTTGGCCGAAGTAAGCAAGCTAGGTATTATATAAATCCCTCTGCGTTTAATCTCCTTTTTCTTCAAGCTCTTTACTCCCCATTTTAAATTATATTTCGGAGACAGATTTCCGCAGATCCACGCAGATAAGTAGAATACAGGAGTCAGAAGCCGGAATTCAGAATAGAAAATAAGTTGTTCCTTTCATGCTGACTTCTGAATTTTAACTCCTGTATTCCTTAAATAGTGTAATCTACGTCGGGTACCCACGGAGTGGGTGGTGCGTCCAAAAAGGAAATTCCTATGCTATGAATTTGGCTATAATAGTTTCTCCTGCCCTGACTTTATCACCCACTTTGATATATGGCTCACACACCACAGGAAATAGCAGTTCCACCCTGGAACCAAACTTGATCAGACCTAATTTCTGGCCGCATGCTAAATAATCGCCTGGTTTAACCCAGCATACTATCCGCCGGGCAATAAAACCAGCTATTTGCCTTATTACTAATGGACCGAAATCGCCAGACAATAAGATGCTATTCTGTTCATTAAGTTTGGCTGCCTTCCTCCATAAAGCCGGTAAAAACTTACCTGGTCTATACTCAGTGTTAACTACCCGGCCAGAATAGGGTGAGCGATTGATATGGACATCGAAGAGGGATAGGAATATACTGACGCAATAGACCTCTTTTTTGAAGAACGATTCATCATATACTTTTTCCAAACCAATCACCCGTCCATCGGCTGGAGAAATAATAGCCTGGGGTATAGCAGGATGGGTTCTTTCCGGGTCCCGGAAAAAATATATTGTTATCAGTGCCAGAAAGAAAAAGGGAAGGTAAAGGGGTACAAGTTTCAGTAGATAGAAAAATAGAGCCAGGCCAGAAAAGGTCAGGATAATGGGTAACCCTTCTGGGACGATAGGTAATCTTTTTATCATTTGCCTATCCAACTCATCATGGCCCTTAGCTTTTTGCCCACTTCTTCTATCAGATGTCCTTCGTCCTTCCGGGTCAAGGCATTAAAGCTAGGGCGATTGGCGCGATTTTCTAATACCCATTCCTTAGCAAACTCCCCTGACTGGATCTCTGCCAGTATCCTCTTCATCTCCTGCCGTGTTTGAACTGTTATAATCCGGGGTCCGCGGGTCAAGTCGCCATACTGGGCAGTATCGCTAATAGAGGAGCGCATCCTGGTTATCCCACCCTCATACATGAGGTCAACAATGAGCTTCAATTCGTGCATACATTCAAAATAGGCGATCTCTGGCTGGTAGCCAGCTTCTACCAACGTCTCAAAGGCGGCCTTTACCAGGGCCGTTATCCCACCACAGAGTACCACCTGTTCGCCAAATAGATCGGTCTCGGTTTCCTCGCTGAAAGTAGTCTCAATGACCCCAGCCCGGGCCCCCCCAATGCCCTTGGCATAGGCAAGGGCTATATCCCTGGCCTTGCCAGAAGCATCCTGCTGGATAGCAAATAGGCACGGTACCCCTCGACCTTCTTCATACAGGCGCCGTACCAATCGCCCCGGCCCTTTCGGTGCTACCATAAATACATCTACCTCTGGGGGAGGGACTATCTGACCAAAATGGATGTTGAAACCATGGGCAAAGTCTAAGGCCTTCCCCTTTTTTAGAACGGGCGATATATTCTGAGCATAGGCCTCTGCTTGCCTCTCGTCCGGGATAAGGAGGGCGATTACGTCCCCGGAAGAGGCCGCTTCTTTTACCGTCTGAACCTCCATACCATCTTGCACTGCCTGATCCCAGGTCGCATCTTTCAAAGTACCTATTATTACCTTGAGACCACTATCTTTCAGGTTAAGGGCCTGGGCCCGACCCTGGTTCCCGTAGCCAATAACAGCAATCTTCTTGTCTTTAAGATAAGCTAAATCAGCATCCTGCTCATAATAGATTTTTACCATACCTAGCTCCCTTTACATTTTTAGAGTTTCAAGACTTTATTGCCACGCCCTAAGGCTACCTTACCTGTCCGGGCTATCTCAATAATACCAATGGGTTTTAAGAGATTTATCAGGGCCCCCAGCTTCTCTTCATCACCCGTTATTTCTAAGGTATAAGTAGTAGCGCTGACATCCACAATCTTGCCCCGAAAGATATCTACAATACGTAAGACCTCGGCCCGGTTTTCCGGCTCAGATTCTACTTTAATTAAGGCCATTTCTCGCTCTACATAATCCTCTTCGCATAGATCAACCACTTTGATTACATCTATCAATTTCCGCAGTTGTTTGATGACCTGCTCTATGATCTGGCCATTGTCCCGGGTAACAATAGTCATGCGGGAGATGCTAGGGTCAACGGTTGGGGCTACAGTGAGGCTATCTATATTAAAACCGCGACCACTAAAAAGCCCTGCTATCCGCGTAAGGGCGCCAAACCTATTCTCTACCAGAAGGGATATGGTATGCCGCGATTTTGCATTTTCAAAGATTTTATCCGCCATCAATCAAGCCACCTAACGTAGTTGCACCGTCTTACGGTACCGATAGATCTAAGCATCGCAAGGCGATGCTGCTACTTCATTGACAATATCCTGTAGCCGCAGGGCCTTGCCCTGCTAAAAGTGATCCTTAAGCCAAGAGCATCCTACGGATAGAGGCACCGACTGGAACCATAGGATAAACATTCTCTTCCCTATCTATTTCAAAGTCAATAACTACGGGCTTAGGGATGGCCAGGGCTTGTTCTATAATGGGCCTGACCTCCTCGGGCTCACTGGCCCGCAACCCTACTGCACCATAGGCCTCCGCAATCTTGACAAAATCAGGATTAGAATTTAGACAAGTATAGGAATAGCGCCGATTATAAAAAAGTTGCTGCCATTGCCTGACCATACCCAGGTATTTATTATTCAGGATAGCTACTTTAACTGGAAGCCGGTACTGGACAGCGGTAGCCAATTCTTGAATGTTCATCTGAAAGCTTCCATCACCAGCAATATCAATGACTATCTTATCAGGAAAGGCAGCCTGGGCGCCGATAGCCGCCGGGAAGCCATAGCCCATGGTCCCTAAACCACCGGAAGATAATAGGGTACGTGGTTTAGTAAACTTGTAGAATTGAGCCGTCCACATCTGATTCTGTCCTACCTCAGTAGTTATTATGGCCTCTCCCTTAGTAGCTTCATTAATCTGTTCAATAACATATTGGGGCTTTATCTTTTTTCCCTGGTTATTATAGGTTAGGGGATGGTTTTTCCGCCATTCCTCTATCTCCCGGAGCCATTCTTCATGATCTTTCAACCAGTCTTTCTCTTCTTTTTTCAGTAAGGGGTTCATCTTGGACAATATCTTCTTGGCATCCCCTACTACTGGATAATCTCCCCTAACATTCTTCCCTATAGAGGTAGGATCAATATCTATATGGACGATTTTTGCGTGTGGGGCAAACTCTTCCAGGTTCCCGGTTACCCGATCATCAAACCGGCTCCCTATAGCTATAAGCAAGTCCGCCTCACTGAGGGCCATATTAGCTGTATAAATGCCATGCATGCCCGGCATACCCAGGAATAAAGCGTGGGTAGCAGGAAAACCGCCTAAACCCATCAGGGTAGTGGTTACAGGTATCTGGCCAATTTCTGCTAACTGACGTAACTCCTCAGAGGCCCCAGAGATAATAATTCCCCCACCAGCTAGTATTACTGGTCTCTTTGCCCGGGCAATGATCTTAACTACCTTGGCTATCTGCCCGGCATGCCCTTCGTAAGTGGGGTTGTATCCCCGGATATAGGCCCTTTCTGGATATTTAAAGTCGCCCTTAGCCGCCAGGACATCTTTGGGTAGATCAACTAAAACTGGCCCGGGCCGGCCCGTCGTAGCAATAAAGAATGCCTCTTTTATCGTCCGGGCCAGGTCTGCTATATCCTTCACCAGATAATTATGTTTAGTACAGGGTAAGGTTATACCCACTATATCCGCTTCCTGGAAGGCATCATTCCCAATGATCCTGGTAGGTACCTGACCAGTAAAGACTACAATTGGCACCGAGTCCATATAAGCAGTGGCAATCCCGGTAACGGTATTGGTAGCGCCCGGACCAGAAGTTACTAAACACACCCCCGGTTTACCACTTGCCCGGGCATACCCATCAGCGGCATGTACCGCCCCTTGCTCATGTCGGCTTAGGATATGGCGTAAAGGGGCGTCAAATAAAACATTATAAACATCCAATACCACACCACCAGGGAAGCCAAAGATGGTATCTATTTTTTCTCGTAGCAAACATTCGACAAATATTTCAGCGCCACTCTTCTTCATAAACCGTCTATCTTTTTCTCACCCCCGCAGGATAGCACCAGTACTAGCCGAGGTAACTTGCTTAGCATAGCGGGCCAGATAACCCTTTTGTATCTTTATTGGTGGAGGGGTCCATGCCTTTTGCCTCGCTTCTAGTTCTCCATCGGCCAGAAAATGCTGGATCACCTTTCTCTCTAAATCTATCTCTATCTCATCCCCATTATGTAATAAGGCTATTGGCCCACCTTCCATAGCCTCTGGGGAAATATGGCCTACACAGGGACCCCTGGTCCCCCCGGAAAAACGCCCATCGGTTATTAAGGCTACCGTCTCACCTAAACCCATACCCATCAAAGCGGCCGTAGGGCCCAACATCTCCCGCATCCCTGGACCCCCTTTAGGCCCTTCATACCTTACTACCACCACTTGCCCCGGCTTTATCTCACCCGCCATGATAGCTTTCATAGTATCTTCTTCCGACTCAAAGACCCTTGCTTTACCCTGAAACAGCCGGGCTCCTTCTGCTACAGCCGATTGTTTGATAACGGCCCCCGCGGGGGCCAGATTCCCGCGTAGGATAGCTATCCCGCCCTGGGGATGGAAAGGCTCTTCCAGGGGTCTTATTACTCCCGGGTCCAAGACCTGACTACTCTGGGCAATGGTATTTAAGGGAGTACCAGATATGGTAAGAGAATCTTTTAGGTGGTCCTTCAGGCGGTTCAGGACTGCCGGGACCCCACCGGCATATTCCAGGTCCTCCATAAAATATTCTCCCCCAGGTCGTAGATTCACCAGGTGGGGGGTAGTAGTGCTAATCTCATCAAATAGCTCCAGGTCGAGTCCTACCTTTGCTTCATGGGCAATAGCCATCAGGTGCAAGATAGTATTAGTAGAGCCACCTAAAGCCATATCCAGGCGGATAGCATTTTCAAAGGCTGCTAAGGTCAATATTTTACGGGGTGTAAAATCCTCTTTTATCAACCTTACTATCTGTTCTCCACTCTCAAAGGCTATCCTCTTCTTCTTGGCGGATACGGCCAGAGAAGTGCCACAGCCAACTAACGACATTCCTAATGCCTCGGTCAAGCACGACATTGTATTGGCCGTATATAGCCCCTGGCAGGAGCCGGGTCCAGGACAAGCCTCTAGCTCCAACTGACTAAGCTCCTCCTGTGAAACTTCTCCTAATCGGTATCTGCCTACCGCTTCAAAGGTATCCCGTACCAGCGAGAGACGCTTCTGACCTATCCTGCCCGCAAGCATGGGACCCGCTGTCAGGACGATAGCCGGAATATCCAGCCGGGCAGATGCCATCAGCATCCCCGGGGTTATCTTGTCACAATTGGTTATTAGCACCAGGCCATCGAGGGCATGGGCCTCGGTTATCACCTCGATCATATCTGCTATCAATTCCCGGGATGGCAGGGAATAGTGCATACCGTGATGGCCCATAGCTATACCATCACAGATGCCCGGGACAGAAAAGATAAAGGGGTAGCCACCACCACTATGAACCCCTTTCTCTACAAAGCGTTCTAGCTCCCGCATGCTTGAGTGACCGGGTATAATATCGGTAAAACTACTTACAACACCGATAAAAGGCTTACTCAGGCTAGCGCGGGTCATACCGTCAGCATACAATAGCGCCCGGTGCGGTGCCCGCTCTATCCCCTCCTTAATGATATTACTGCGCAAAAAAACCACTCCTTTAACTTGACATTGTCACATTTACTGAGAGCAACCCGGCTTAACAAACTCTAAATCCCAAGCGCTAAACCCTAAACAATATCAAAATTCTAAATCCAAATCTCAGTGTTTATCGTGTCGGTGTCCGTGTTCCGTGACCGTGATTTTTACGGACACGTTCCACCGACACGGACACGACAAATTGAAAGATGCCTTAACTTGGGTGGAAAATTAACATATAAACTACTGTCAGTCAATATCTCTAATCCGGCTGTACTTTTTCGGCTTTATATTTTCTTAGTATTTCTGCCATCCTATCTTTACCGAGCAGCTTTCGTTTTTGAAGAGTTTTACGCTCCATCTCCTCCTCATGGGTCAAGTAGCGTAATTTATTTAATTTTTCTAGCTTCTTCTCCAAATATTGATGTTCTTCCAGGAGATGGCAAAACTCCTTATCCTCTCTCTTAAGACTTTCTATCAGATCATCTTCCTCCTCCCACATATAAATACCCCCCTCCTAGCAAAAATATACGCAAAAGTATTCACGGCAAACATTGCCGCCCCCTCTTATCCCTAATCGCCAGGGGTAAAGAGTTAGGAGTTAGTGGTAAGGGAGAAGTTATAGGGTTTCTCCTCACTACTTACTCCTCACTCCTTTTCTTCCCCATTTAATTTCCGCTTCTGAAGGTCTAATATAGTGGGGTTTTATGGAGCTAATATCTTCTAGCTGGCCCTCTTTTATCTTTTCAAAAGCCAGTAAGGCCACACAGGCCCCTACTGAAGCACTCCTCCCTTCAGCAACAAAAAAAGCCTCTTTCTTCAACCCCTGCAGGAAAAGGTCTCTATACAACCCTATGCCCTCTCCCCGGAATATTACTGGCTCGTGGATATATTGGCAAAGGTCCTTAGGCGGTAAAACCATTTCCGGAAAGGCCCTCTGCAGGGTAGGCCCATGTTTTTTATAAAAACCGGCATAAACCTCCCCTTTTCTTGCATCCAGTACAGGACAAATCAGGTAGGGGACAAAAGGTAGCCCAAAGGCCATAGCCTCTAGCGTAGAAACCCCCACCAATGGTTTACCAGTAGCATAGGCCAACCCCTTGGCTACACTCAGCCCGATCCTTAAGCCCGTAAAAGAGCCTGGCCCAATAGTAACACCAAACCCACTAAGGTCTTCTAAGGTAAGGGAGGTTTCTTTTAAGGCCAGTTCAATAGAGGAGAGGAGCCTTTTGGAATGCGATATATCAGACTTTCTAGTATAATTGACTATTAACTGATCCTCATAAGTAATAGCAACACTACCGGTTTTAGTGGCTGTATCAAAAGCCAGAA
>MHDQ01000151.1 GCA_001803565.1 Nitrospinae bacterium RIFCSPLOWO2_12_FULL_45_22
TTCAAGAAAAACTCGACGAGCAACTTGAAACTCCCCCAACGAACCAAACAATCGAAAGGCCATTTTGACATGTCTACACATAGACAAATATCGTTATTTGCAGAATTATCTGAGGAAATAGAAATACCGAAGCCGGTGAATGTAGCATCTGTCCCCCAGCGAAGTCCCTTCCGATATCCTGGTGGGAAGACATGGTTTGTGCCAACATTTAGACAGTGGATGGCGCGTATGAATCCAAAGCCACGTATCCTGGTCGAACCCTTCGTGGGAGGGGGGATAATCAGCCTTACGGCTCTCTTTGAGAATCTGGTTGAAAAGGCAGTCATGGTCGAATTAGATGACGAAATTGCTACTGTCTGGGAATCCGTTGTCAATGGGGATGCCGAATGGTTGGCCAATCGAATCCTTACTTTCAACCTAAGTAAGGAAGCCGTCTTACAGGAGATCAAGAAAAACCCGAACACTAAGAGAGAGAAAGCGTTTCAGACGATTCTGAAGAATAGGACTTTGCATGGAGGAATACTCGCCGAAGGCTCACGATTTATCAAATATGGAGAGAGTGGGAAAGGAATTCGTTCTCGCTGGTACCCCGGGACTCTCGCCAAAAGGCTTGTAAACCTAAATCATGTTGTGAACAGAATTGATTTCCGATGCGACGATGGATTGAAAGTAATGATGGAATTTTCTGCTACTGAAGAAGTGGTCTACTTCATAGATCCTCCATACACTGCTGGCGGAAAGAAGGCTGGCAAGCGTCTATACAAACACTATGATCTCGACCATGAGGGCTTGTTTACGGTGTGCGAGTCACTAAAGGGTGATTTCCTCATGACGTATGATCATGCAGAAGAAGTGAAGGAAATGGCACGCAGGCATGGATTTCAAATGTGCCTGATTCCTATGACGAATACTCATCACACGACACTGAAGGAATTAGTCATTGGTAGGGATTTGTCATGGATGGACAGATTTCCCGCAGTGCATGAGCCTGAAGCTAACTATCGGGTCAAGAAGAAAAAGGAGAAACGTCCTAACAAAGGGGTGGAGCGGATGCGCTAATCGCGCGCCGCTCACCCCTGATCGTTCGGAGAAAAAATGGTTTTGACTCGACCCCCGAGTCGAACCCGATACCTTAGGCCGAGAAAGGAGGGAGCATTATGAGATTTAAAAGTTCCCAAATTTCTCATCTGTTGTATCGTGTTTCGAGAGCTATGGGCTCAACCCTAGCTCGAATTTATAGGCTTTGTTGCGGAATTGAGTTCAGCGGTATCGGGGTTTCTCTGATCCCTGGAATTATTACCTGTAACATCAGCTTTCGGGCTGGGGGGTCGGGTCAAAACCATTATTCAATTTTTACTTAACTCCCAACTCAATTTGATAGAAAACGATAATTCTCTGATAATTGATTGAATGCCGACTGTTAAAAATATTCCAGGGCCATATCGTTTTTTCTTTTATAGCTTTGACTGTAATGAGCCAATGCATGTACATGCTCAGCGGGAAGGAACAGTTTGTAAGTTTTGGTTGGAACCTGTTGTGTTGAGCAAAAATCACGGCTTTACGTCAAAGGAGCTAAATACTATACGGGAAATCATTTATAATAATAGAAACAAAATAGTGGAGGCATGGCATGAGCACTGCGGTAAAACTTCAGGAAGTAAGAATTAAGGATATAAGTGTTACCGAGGACACAATTACTGCCTATCTTATTGATGGCCGGATAATTAGTGTTCCTCTTGCTTGGTCATGGAGATTGTCAGAGGCAACACCTGAGCAGCGTGCTAATTACGAGATTATCGGAGATGGTCAGGGCGTACATTGGCCAGATATCGATGAGGATATTAGCGCAGAAGGGATGTTATATGGTATCCCTGCTCCCAGACCTCGAAAATCTCACAAGTTAAGGTTAAAATCTAAAAAAGACTAAAGTGATGATGCATAGCCAATCACTCCTCGTGCCAAGCAAAATCCAGGTCGAAGGGATCGGGCGGTAGCCCATGAAATTCGATAATGTTACCCAGTGGGTGAGGGCCGACACGGCCCAAGTCCCACCTGACTAAAGTTTAGCCAACAGGTCAGTAGGGAAGTCTGCGGGTAAGCCCGGTAACGGGAGTCCGAAGCCGGATGGATTAAGGGTGCAGGCTCTGAATTGAGCCCCGAAATATGTATAGTTGTGGTCATTAGGATAGCCTCTCGGAGTGGAGAGAGTGAAAGCCGACGGCAAGGAAGATGGTAAGAAGAGGCCGATAAGCAAACCCTGCTTTGAGGACAAGATAGTCCAGAGGGCGGTGGTGATGATATTGGAGGCAATTAGCCGTAATCGGCATGCCAAAGCGGTAGAAGGATGTTACTTGAATAAGTGATGACCTAAGGAGAGGATATGCTTATTCGTACCTCAGGGCTTCGATGGGATGGAGTTTGGAGGCCCTGCGAGCCGGGTAGAGGCCAAAAAATATCCCTACGGCAGCGGCAAATAAGAAGGCCAGCAGGATAGCCGGGCCAGTAACCAGTATCGGCCACCCGAAGAAATGGCCTATTAAATAAGCTCCGCCAATACCCAACAAGAGTCCAAACAGGCCACCACTCACGCTTAATACTACTGCCTCGATCAGGAATTGACTCAGGATATCCCGTTCCCTGGCCCCTACCGCTATACGAATACCGATCTCTTTGGTCCTTTCGGTGACTGAGACCAACATAATATTCATAATACCTATCCCACCAACGATAAGAGAGATGGAGGCAATCGCCCCTAAAAGGAAAGACATTACCCTGGCCGATTGTTCGGCGGCCGCCATCATTTCACTCAGGTTGCGGATAGAAAAGTCATCCTCCTGCTCCTCCCGGGAAAGGCCATGTCGTTGCCGTAATAAAGTCCTTATCTGTTCTTCTGCTTCTGCCATGCGCTCAATAGACTTGGCCTTTACCATAATATAACGGACTACACCAGGTAGCTCCTCCCGGAATAATCGCTTCATGGCGGTGGTGAGAGGCACGAGAATAGCATCATCCTGATCCTGTCCCAGGGGGGATTGGCCCTTATATACAAGAACCCCAATTACCCGGAAGGGAACCTTATTAATGCGGATGATCTGGCCTAAAGGCTCTGAGTCGCCAAAGAGTTGCTTAACCACAGTCTGGCCCAGGAGGCAGACCTTGACTGCCCCATCCATCTCTAAACGGCTAAAGAATCTCCCTTTCACTGGTTTCCAGCCCCGAACTTCTTCATAATCCGGGGTGACACCACTGACTAAAGTACTCCAGTTCTGATTGCCATAGACCACCTGAGCCGTGCCGGGGAAGATAGGAGCGGCATATTGCGCAGCATCACACTCCTGTTCTATAGCTCTGGCATCATCGAGGGTGAGGGTTGGTTTAGAGCCAAAACCCATACGTAAACCACCACTGGTAGTACTACCGGGGATGATAATCAACAGATTAGAGCCGATGCTGGCTATTTGTTGGGAGATAGTTTGTTGGGCACCGGTTCCTATAGCAATCATAACAATGACAGCCGCTACGCCTATGATTACTCCTAGCATAGTCAACGAAGAGCGGGTTTTGTTAGCCAGCAGGGCCTTCGAAGCAGTCTTGATGCTAAGCACCAGGGTCATAGGGTTATCCTTTCGTCTTTCATGATCTGGCCGTCCCTAAAATATACCCGGCGTTGGCAAAAGGCAGCAATATCTGCCTCATGAGTAACCAGGACGATGGTGATTCCTTTTTCCCGGTTCAATCGCTGGAAGATTTCCATTATCTCCAGGCTGGTCTTGGAATCTAGATTACCCGTAGGTTCATCTGCCAGGATAATCTCTGGCTCATTGATCAGGGCCCGGGCAATAGCTACCCGCTGCTGCTCACCGCCGGATAATTGGGTAGGGAGATGATACTCTCTTCCTTCTAGGCCGACATTCTTTAGGCCAGCTAAGCTAATCTCTTGTCGCCTTTTTCCTGAGATAGCACCGGCATTGTAGAGCAGAGGCAGTTCAACATTTTCCAGGGCGGTAGCCCGGGGCAAGAGGTTGAAGCCCTGAAAGATAAAGCCAACATATTTGTTCCGGATATGGGCCAGTTGGTTATTGCTTAGGCTTTCTACATCAGTACCCTTAAATAGATAAGTCCCTTTAGTAGGCCGGTCCAAGCATCCCAATACATTCAACAAGCTGGATTTGCCGGAACCAGAAGCCCCTAAGATAGCGATAAAGTCCCCCGGGGCAATACTCAAAGATATCCCCTGCAATGCCGGAATCTGTACTGTACCCCGGGTATAGCTCTTCTCCAGCCCGTGCACTTCCATTAAATTAGGCATCTTAAAATTTGGGTAATTACACAGGTTTAACCGAAACAGTTTTTGCTTTCATTGCAAAATTAGCAATTAACAATGCTAGGCGAGAGGCTATGGGCAAGAGGCAATGGGAAGCAAATAAAGAATTCATAGCCCATCGCCTATTGCCCTTTTCCTCTATTATTTTGAAATGCTAATTGATAATTTTGCATTTTGCATTGAATATACAAATTAGAAGAATCTTATCCGGCCTGGCTGGGAGCGCCCCTTCTGGCCAGAACCAGAGACCTCATCTAATATGCCTATTACTACCTCTTGCCCTTCCTTCAAACTGCCCTCTTTGATCTCGGTAAAGATACCATCACTTATCCCCACCCTAACCGGCACCTGAACCAGCTCGCGATCACGATTTAAGACCCAGAGAGAATTATTTTTACCAGGGTTTCTATTTCCCCTATTGCTTTTGTCCCCTTCGGCTAGCGATTCAGGTTGAAAGCGGAAGGCGCTGGTAGGTACCTTCAAGATACCCTCCTTATGTGCTGTGATGAGTGAGACCGTAGCGGTCATACCCGGTTTAATCTTATATTCAGGATTTTTTACCTCCATGATCACATCATAGGTAACGACATTCTGAATAGACCTGGGATTGTTCCGTATCTGAGAGACCGTCCCGGGAAATGTCTCGTTAGGGTAGGCATCTACATAAAAAGTGCCTTTCTGGCCCACTGCTACCTGGCCGATATCTGCCTCGTCTACATTAGCTTCAAGCTGCATCCTGGTAAGATCCTGGGCAATAGTGAATAGGATAGGGGTCTGGAAGCTGGCAGCCACGGTCTGCCCTACATCTACATGCCGTGCGATGACTATGCCATCCACCGGTGAAGGGATAGTAGTATACCGGAGATTGGTCTCTGCCAATTCCAGATTAGCTTTAGCCTGGTCTACCTGGGCCCCGGCTGACTTGAGCTGAGCCACAGCCATTTCATAGTTAGTAAGGGCAGTATCCAGCTCGTCCTCCGAGATAACTTTTCTGGCAAAAAGGGCCTGATGTCTCTTCAGGGTCCTCTGGGTATCTTTTACCCGCACCTTAGCTATCTCCAGGTTGGCCTCCGCATTTTTTAGATTAGCCCTGGCCTGGGTGAACTGGGCCTTAAAAGGCGCTGGGTCAATTTGGGCTACTATCTGCCCTTGCTTTACCGGGGAGTTGAAATCAACAAATATGGACTGGATACGGCCAGAGACCTGGCTACCAACCAGCACCGTAGTCAAGGGATTCAAGGTACCGGTGGCAGAAATGGTAGCGGTAATGGCGCCCCGCTCCACCCGGACAGTCTTATATTGCGTAGTCGAGGCTTTTCCTCTGAATAATAAATAACCCAGTAATATAGTTACTGCCAGGATCAGAGATAGGCTGATAATGATCTTTGCTTTCATACTACCCATATAATTAGTGCTGACTTTTCCCGAACGGTACAAACATTCTTCCATATATAAAAATTTTAGCATAAAAGGATTACTTTCTTAAGAGACACTAAATGATCATGAAACTCTAATGAGGGAGTGGGTTAAAGAACGAGGTTGGAGTCACTGGGCAGGGTAAGGCCCTGCGGCTATATTTTAATCAATCTAATCAATCCCTTGCCAGGATCTCGCGAGATATGATGACCCGCTGGATCTCTGAAGTCCCTTCATAGATAGTAGTTATCCGGGCATCCCGATAGTGTCGCTCTACCCCATATTCCCGGATATAGCCATAACCACCATGGATCTGTAATGCCTCATCTGCGACTTGTTTAGCCATCTCTGAGGCAAAGAGCTTAGCCATAGAAGAGGCCAGGAGAAAATCCTCACCCTGATCTTTTAAATAGGCCGCCCCTAAATACATCTTGCGGGCCGCCGTAATACCGACGACCATATCGGCCAGCTTGAATTGGATGGCCTGGAAATTAGATATCGGTTGGTCAAACTGAACCCTTTCCTGTGAGTATTTTAATGCCTTTTGATAAGCGGCTTTAGCAATACCTACCGCCTGGGCTGCAATCTCTATCCGGCCCCCGGTCAAGCCTCGCAAGACATACGAGAGACCTTTTCCCGGCATACCCAGCAGGTTCTCTTTAGGTACCAGGCAATTCTCTAATACCAGTTCAGTAGTAGGTGAGGCATGGATTCCCAGCTTTTCTTCTACTTTTCCGATGCCAAATCCCGGGGCTTTTCTCTCCACCACAAACGCACTTAGACCTTTCTTGCCTTTAGCTCGGTCCGTAGCGGCCAGGACAATGTAGATATCGGCTTTGCCACCATTGGTAATAAACTGCTTGACTCCATTCAGCAAATAATGATCGCCATCGAGGTCAGCGGCCATCTTGCAGTTGCCTACATCAGAGCCAGCATTAGGTTCAGTAAAGGCAATGGCCCCCAGCATCTCTCCCCGGGCTAATTTGGGCAGGTATTTTTGGCGGGCTTCCGGGGCGCCTAACTCTACTATAGAGTCAATAGCTGTCCCATGCACCGCCATAGCTACAGCTATGCACGGGCAAGCAGCGGCAATAATCTCAATGGTAACAGCATAAAAGGTATATGGCATACCCCCTCCGCCATACTGCTCTGGTATAAAAGTACCTAATATACCACTTTCCCCCAGCTTTTGTATTATCTCATCCATACCCGAAGGGAGGATTATCTGACCGTTCTCACAACGAATACCTTCCTGGTCAAAGCGGCCAGCCATAGGCTCTATCTCGGCAGCAAACTTCTGCGCCAAATCCAGCAGCATAAACCCCGTCTCCAGTTGATCGGCAGAAAAGTTCATGCTTTTCAGTTCCCGTTTTATATCCTTCATGTCCAATAACCTTATCCAGGGCTTGTCGAAAAATCTTATTAATAATTACTTAATAACCGGCTGACTGCGTTGGCAGTATAATCAACTATAGCAATAATGCGGGGATATTCCATCCTTTTAGGCCCGATTATCCCCAGGGTGCCAACCGTCTTATTCCCATATTTATAGGTATGCGTAACCAGGCTACAATCTTGCATTTCTTCCACCATACTCTCTGACCCGATTAATATCCTTACCCCTTCTTCCTCCATACATTTATCTAAGAGTTTAATAAGGTTACTTTTTTCTTCGAAGGCGGTAAAGATAGCCTTCATTTTTTCTATATTACTGGCAAACTCCGGTTGGTCGAGGATGTTAACCGTCCCACCCAGATAGATTTCTCCCTCTAAACCCGTTTGTTCAGAAAAGGTTCTTTTACTTAATTGGATAGCTTTTTTTAACAGGTTATCATATTCTTCCTTTTCCTTGCGCATCATTTTTTCAACCTTATGGCGTATCTCCCGCAAGGTCATACCGGCAAACTCATGGTTCAGATAATGTGATATACTTTCTAGCTTGTCCTGCGAAATATCTTCATCTAGCTCGATAATTTTGTTATGTACCAGGCCAGATTCAGTCACAAATATAACCAGAGCCTGATCAGCACGCATACGGATAAATTCTATATGCTTAAATACGCTGATGGATAATTTAGGAAGGAATACTAACCCTGCCTGCCTGGAGATAGCAGAGAGCATCCTGGAGGTAGTTTCCATAATTTGTTCAAGCTCGTTGAGATTCTCTTTCAGTCTCCGGTCTATCTGATCAGTTTCAGCCTTTGACAGAGGGGGAATATTTACCAGGTTGTCCACATAAATCCGATACGCCCGGTCAGTAGGCATGCGGCCTGCAGAGGTGTGGGGTTGAGTCAATAAACCCATCTCTTCTAAGTCTGCCATAGTATTCCTTATAGTGGCTGGGCTCAAGCCCAGGGTGTACTTCTTAGAAATGGTTCTAGAGCCCACAGGTTCTGCAGTAGCAATATGGCTATCAACTAGAGCCATCAAAATTGCTCTATTCCTTTCACTTAATAGGTATTGATCGGCTATAGACATGATAAGACTACCCCTCCCCCTTTAAATATGCGCAACTTAACCCTCGGGAGATAGTAAAAAATTATATATTTAATGGGTAGAATTTTCAACTTCATCTCGCTTATTACCAACTTATCGTACCTTTGTCAAGCAAACTTAATCTGGACATTCCCCAAAAATTTATCCCTGGAAGGGTAAATTAACGTATGGGACATGGTTTTAGAAGATAGGAAAGGTGAAATTTTCCGGGGAGACTCCAAACACAAAATTCTTCTTGACCTTTGAAGGATATTTATATTATCCTGAATTAGGCAAACATATGCCTAAGCTTTTGTAGGGCGGGGCTTTAGTCCGGTAACTGTGGTGATATAACTCAAGCCTAAAGGCTTGCCCGACAATGCTTTGCAATGAAGATTGCATAATTCGGTATCTTTAGTATCTTTACCCCGTTAGAAAGGAAGTTCGCTCGGTAAAGGCGGGGAGGGGAAAATTAAGGGTGTAGGGGGTTTATAATCTTTAGTTTAGGGGAGGCTAGGTTATGGCTTACGAGGTGCTTAAAAAAGCGGACCTTATGAAATCTAAGCGGCAACTAGCAATGGTCATTGACCTCAATAAATGCATAGGGTGCCATACCTGTACTATTGGCTGCAAGAGACTCTGGACAGAAGACGAAGGCATGGCCCATATGTATTGGAATGATGTGGTGACGGTACCTGGTCGGGGCTATCCCCGGGATTGGCAAAAACTTGGGGGCGGTTATAAAGACCAGATGCCCCAGAAAGGTACCCTTCCCACTAAGGCCGACTATGGGGAGGCCTGGGAATTTAATTATGAGGAGGTATTTTTTCAAGGCAAAGGTTTGGATACCCATCTCAAGCCCACAGGTACTGCTACGGATTGGGGCCCCAACTGGGAAGAAGATCAGGGGGCCGGGGAATATCCCAATAGCTATTACTTCTATTTACCGCGTATCTGTAACCACTGCAGCAAACCTGCCTGTGTAGAGGCCTGCCCCAGGAACGCTCTGTATAAGAGGCCAGAGGATGGCATTGTCCTCCAGGACCAGGAGCGCTGTCAGGGGTACCGTTACTGTAATGAGGCCTGTCCGTACAAAAAGACCTATTTCAATTTTAAAAAGGCTAAGAGTCAAAAATGTATCTTCTGCTATCCCCGGCTGGAGAAGAAGGTAGCCAATGCCTGTGCCCGGATGTGCCCCGGCCGGGTCCGGTGGGTAAGCTATAAGGAAGATAAGAGCGGGCCGGTTTATAAATTGACCGAGAAATGGAAAGTGGCTTTACCCTTACACCCAGAGTTTGAGACCGAACCTAATGTCTTTTATGTCCCACCCCTATCACCACCTCAATATGGTCCTGATGGTAGTCTGCTGGACGAGCCCAGGATACCTATCGAGTATCTCAAGTCGCTCTTTGGGCCGGCAGTAGAAGAGGCATTAAATACTTTGAAGGAAGAGATGGGCAAGAGGAGAAATGGCGGCTCGTCAGAACTCCTGGATATCCTTATAGCCAGAAGATTTAATGATATGTTTAAATTGGAGGTCTAAGCCATGAAATGCGACAAGGTTAACCATACCAAAGAAGAGATATTAGATCCTGGTTCCCCGGTCTGGGACGGGGTCAAGGCAGAAAAGATCGCCCTTGACTCTACCCCTATAAATACCATCCCTACTTCTAAATATATAGTTGAGACTATCAAACGGGAAAAGATCGGTAAGGTAAAATCCATCGAGGTAAAATCCCTCCATAATGGGAAGGAGATATTCTTCTGGTGTCGCTGGAAAGACGATACAGAAAATAGAGAGATTACCGATGTAAATACCTTTGTGGATGGGCTGGGCATGATGTTCCCCATGAAGGGGGATGCCAAGATCGAAGAGATGGGCTCAAAAAAAGAGCCGGTAAATCTCTGGTACTGGCGGGCAGATTTTGATGATAAGCCGCACAACCTTACTGCCCAAGGTATAGGCTCTACCCAGGCAAGTGAGAAGAGCTTCTTATTCTCTAAATCCAAATGGGAAAATGGTTACTGGACAGTGATTATGGGCCGACCTCTGACCGTTAAAGCGCAATTGAAAGAAGCGGTTCAGTTCAAGCCCGGGCAGACCTTCAAGGCCGGCTGGGCAGTGATGGAAGGGAGTAATAATGAGCGGGGTGGGGCCATGTCTTTCTCGGTTTATTTTAGAAACCTGGATTTAGTTGACGGTGCCCCGGCCAAGGCCAGGAAAGGCTAAAGTATACCAACCAATTTACTTAATACCTCAATGATTAAGCGAGTTAAAACGGATTGCATATTAATTGTGACCCCCTACAAAATTGTTAAATCCTGTTAATCCTGTCTAAAAATCCCCGCCGAAGGCGGTTAATTTAAACCAGAGGTAAGAGATGTCGGTACAAGTAGTAGTAGGCGCCCAATGGGGTGACGAAGGGAAGGGTAAGATAGTAGACGTATTATCAGAAAAGGCCGACGTGATTGCCCGCTATCAGGGGGGGCCTAATGCTGGCCATACCGTGGTCTTAGAGCAGGACAAGTTTGTCCTGCATTTGATCCCTTCGGGAATATTACGCCCCGCTAAGGTTTGTATTGTTGGCCATGGCGTGGTAGTAGACCCAGAAGCCCTCCTGGAAGAGATAGCTGCTTTAGAAAATAAAAATATTAAAGTAAAAGGAAATCTGTTTGCCAGCAAAAAGGCCCATCTTATTATGCCTTATCACAAGATTATTGACCAGCGCAGTGAACAACTGAGGGGAAATCAGATGATAGGCACCACCGGCCGGGGTATCGGGCCAGCATATACAGACAAGGTCGCTCGTCTGGGTATTCGGCTGGCCGATCTTTTAGATAGTAACTTGTTTAAAGAAAAGTTGCTGGTAAATCTGCAAGAAAAAAACTTCCTCTTAAAGAATTTCTATGGCCTCCCCGATCTCTCCTTTGACACAGTATATGCCCAATATATGTCCTATGGTGAAAGATTAAAGGATTATATAACCGATACCGATGCCCTTATGAAAGAAGCCCTCGGGCAAGGACGTAGTATCTTGATAGAAGGAGCTCAGGGCACTATGCTGGATGTAGATCATGGCACTTATCCTTTTGTGACCTCATCTAGTTCCAGTGTGGGAGGAGTTTGTACTGGCCTGGGGATTGCTCCATCAAGGATTGATGAGGTTATAGGAGTAGCCAAGGCCTATACTACCCGCGTGGGCAGTGGTCCTTTCCCCACAGAGCTGACGAATGACTCAGGCCAAAAATTACGGGACCGAGGCAATGAATATGGTGCTACTACCGGTAGGCCCCGGCGCTGTGGCTGGTTTGATGCCGTGGTCGTGCGGCATGCCGTATGGGTTAATGGTATCAAGAAGCTGGCTATTACTAAATTAGATGTACTGGATCAGTTCGATAAAATCTTTATCTGTACCGGCTATCGCTATAAAGGGGAGATGTTCCGGGATATGCCATGCGAGACAGAGGTGTTAGAAAAGCTCACGCCGGTATATAAAGAATTGGAGGGTTGGCGGCAAAATACTGCGGGACTCACTTCCTATGAACATTTGCCTTTAAAGGCTAAAAATTATCTAAAGCGCCTTTCTGACGAGGTAGAAGCAAATATCTCTTTGATCTCTACCGGCCCCCAACGTACCCAAACTATTTTCTTAAAGAATGACGGGATATGCTAGGCATTGGGATGCAGGAGTTAATACTAATCCTGGTAATTGCTTTAATAGTCTTCGGGCCTAAACGCTTACCAGAACTGGCCCGCTCCATGGGCCGGGCAGTTGCTGAATTCCGGAAGGCCTCTGAAGATATAAAAGAAAGTCTGACCTTGAACCTTGAGGAAGAGAAGGAGTGGAAAAAGGACCATACGGTAAAAGAGTTAGCTGAAACCAGTCATGAAACCCCTTAAACAGGATGACAAGATACCATTTACCGAACATCTAGAGGAATTACGCACCCGGCTATTGATAGTCCTGGCCTCAATAGCCGTTGGTTTCATGACCTGTTACTACTTCTCTGGTTGGTTAGTAGAGTTCATCCGGCGACCATTAGGCCGGGAATTAATATTCATAGCCCCTACCGAGGCCTTTTTTATCAACTTAAAGCTCGCCTTTTTTGGTGGATTATTTTTGGCTACCCCTATTATTCTATTCCAGACCTGGCGCTTTGTGGCCCCTGGCTTACTGGAAAAAGAGAAAAGACTTACCCTGCCCATCGTGGCATCATCGTCCATATTTTTTCTCCTGGGTTCCCTCTTTGCCTATTATATTATCCTGCCTATAGGCACCCAGTTTTTTTTGAGCTTTGCTACCGAAGGGCTCCAGCCCATGATCTCGGTGGGCAATTACCTCTCTTTCTCAACCAAACTGATCCTGGCCTTCGGCATAGTCTTCCAGTTGCCAGTAGCCATATTCTTTCTCAGTAAATTAGGAATACTCCGGTCTAAGACCTTAAGACAAAACCGGCGTTATGCTATCTTGATAATATTTATTGTAGCGGCTATCTTAACCCCCCCAGACGTTATCAGTCAGGTAATGATGGCTATCCCTCTCTTACTCCTTTATGAAGGAGGTATCTGGGTAGCGAAACTGGTGGAGCGGGGCAGAAGTCAGGCAGAGGGACCTGTAGAGGATGAAAGCACAGGATAGAATTTTTTTGGCCCTGGATGTGAATAGTTATCGCCGGGCCGAAGAATTAGTGACCAGGTTAAAAGATTATGTAGGGGGTTTTAAGGTAGGTAGCCAACTCTTTACCCGGGCCGGGCCAAGGGTTCTACGCATGATCAAGAAGGCTGGGAAGCCTATCTTCCTGGACCTTAAATATCATGATATACCTGCGACGGTCGCCCGGGCGGCAGAGGAAGCTGTCCGCCATGGTGTCTCTATCTTTAATGTCCATATCTCTGGCGGTTATGAGATGATGTGGGCCTGTGTAGAGACTTGTGGTAAATTATCCCGGGAAAAATCTCTGCCTAAACCACTGATCTTAGGAGTAACCCTCCTTACCAGCCTAACCGATGCCGACTTGAGCGATCTAGGTATCCAGCGGCGGATAGACGCCCAGGTGTTATCCCTGGGCAGGATGGCACAGAAAGCTGGCTTAGATGGTGTTGTAGCATCACCGCAAGAAGTAAAAGCGCTACGCGATGCCTTTGGTAAAGATTTCATTATATTATGCCCAGGAGTAAGGCCTGCTGGCGCCAACAAACATGACCACCACCGGAGCGCTACCCCTAAAGACGCTATTGCAGCAGGGGCCGATTATATAGTAGTAGGAAGGCCGATCCTGGATGCCCCTGACCCGGTATTGGTTTGTCAACGACTGATACAGGAAATAAAACAGGCTTCGCCCCGCTAGTAATTAGTTCCCACTGAAAAATGGGATGTCGAGCAAGCTCGACCACTACAGGCCTTATTAAAACAGTTATGCAATAACAATATGTAGTGGCAAAGCTTGCTTTGCAGAGATTTTTCAGTGGGAACTAATTAGGGGTAACAGTTCAGAGGGATTTTTATGCGCAAAATCGTTTATCTGGATGGAGAGACCCTGGGCTTCGAAGAAGTGGAAGAAATAGCGCTGGGGCAAGCCCAAGTCCAGATTGCGCCCCAGGCATTATCCAGGATGGCCGCTTCCCGTCAATACCTGGAGCAAATCATTGAGACTGGTGCAGTCATTTACGGGATCAATACCGGTTTTGGCGACCTGAGCAATGTCCGTATTGATCCCCAGGACATTGTTACCCTTCAAAAAAATCTGATCTTGAGTCATAGTGTTGGCGTAGGCCCCTTTTTTGATGAGCCAGAAGTAAGGGCTATTATGGCTTTACGGGCTAATGTGTTAGCAAAGGGTTATTCCGGCGTTAGGCCCGCGTTAGCAGAGCTACTGGTAGAGATGCTTAATGGGGATGTTATTCCCATTATTCCCCAGAAAGGTTCAGTGGGGGCAAGTGGTGACCTGGCGCCACTGGCCCACTTAGGGCTGGTTATGATTGGCCAGGGAGAGGCCTTTTATCAAGGCCAGCGGTTATCTGGAAAAGAGGCCCTGGACAAAGCAGGTCTTCAGCCAATAGAACTGCAGGCCAAAGAAGGCCTATCCCTAATCAATGGCACCCAGGTAATGACGGCCCTGGGTGTCTTAACCCTGCTCCAGGGAGAGCGACTCATTCACTTAGCTGATGCGGCTGGGGCCATGACCCTGGAAGCCGTCAAAGGTACTAATACCCCATTCAGGGACGAGATCCAACAGGTAAGGCCTCATCCCGGCCAAATAGCTACTGCCCGCCATCTACAGGCGATGCTCCAGGATAGTGCTATCTTGCTCTCCCATAAGTATTGTCCCAAGATTCAAGATGCTTACTCTTTGCGGTGCATGCCCCAGGTACATGGGGCCATCCGGGATGCCTTATCCTATGTTAGGCGAGTATTGGAGATAGAAGTCAATGCCGCAACCGATAATCCTCTGGTTTTTCCAGAGGCAGACCTGGTCCTTTCGGGGGGTAATTTTCATGGTCAGCCCGTGGCCCTGGCATTGGATGTCTTAGGTATAGCCCTGACAGAACTGGGCACTATATCAGAGCGGAGGATAGAAGACCTGGTCAATCCCACCTTAAGCCATCTGCCAGCTTTCCTTACCGAAAAAGGTGGATTGAATACCGGTTTTATGATGCTTCAGGTTACGGCAGCAGCCCTGGCCTCAGAAAATAAGCTCCTGGCCACCCCTGCCAGCATACACTCTATACCTACCTCAGCCAATAAGGAGGATTATGTCTGTATGGGAGTAACTGCGGCCAGGAAGGCCAGAGAGATACTGGAGAATGTCCAACGCATAATAGCTATAGAACTGATCTGTGCGGCTCAGGGGTTAGAATTCAGTAATCCAGAAGAGGCGGGTGTTGGTGTCAGAAAACTCTATCAGCTTATCCGATCCTATATCCTACCATTGACCGAAGACCGTCCCCTTTATTCAGATATTGACAGGATATATCAATTGATCAGAAATAACTATCAATTGATTGAAAGCGCCCTATCCTAA
>MHDQ01000152.1 GCA_001803565.1 Nitrospinae bacterium RIFCSPLOWO2_12_FULL_45_22
TGGAAAATATCATTCTGGTAGCGTAAGTAATAAGCCAGATCAAAGCAGTTGTCTAGCTCCTCCTGGGTAAAAGCCCGCTGGATTTCTGGGTCAGCCCATAATAGGTCTTTGAACTCACCCTGGCCTTGCCAACTGGCCATAGCGGCCTTTTGCACTATCTGGTATGCCTTTTCCCGAGATAACCCTTTTTTAGCCAGCTCCAACAGTACCTTCTGCGAAAAGATCACCCCACGGGTCTTCTGGAGATTAGCCTTCATGCTCTCAGGATAGACCTTGAGAGAGTTAATGAGCTGAGTCATCCGGTTCAGCATGTAATCTACCAATATGGTACTATCGGGCAAGATAACCCGCTCTACCGAAGAGTGGCTGATATCCCGTTCATGCCACAAGGGGATATTTTCTAGGGCCGCTAAAGAGTATGAGCGGACCAGCCGGGCCAGGCCGCACAACTGTTCAGCCGTGATAGGATTACGTTTATGGGGCATAGCTGAAGAGCCTTTCTGCCCTTCAGAAAAGAACTCTTCTGCCTCCAATACCTCGGTTCGTTGCAAGTGCCTCAGTTCAGTAGCAAATTTGTCTATTGAGGTAGCAATGATGGCCAGAGCAGATAAGAACTCAGCGTGCCTATCTCGTTGGATGATCTGACTGGAGATAGGGGCGGGCTTCAGGCTACAACGCTGGCAGACATATTCCTCCACCTGGGGTGGGACATGAGCAAAGGTACCCACCGCGCCAGAGAGCTTACCATAGCTAATAACATCCTTGGCCCGCACCATCCGCTCATAATTCCGCCGGGCCTCTTCATACCAGAGGGCCAGTTTCCAGCCCAGGGTGATAGGTTCAGCATGAATCCCATGGGTACGGCCAATCATAACCAGGTCTTTATATGCCATGGCCTTGTCCCGCAAGACCTTTTTTAACCCAGCCAGGTCATCCAGTATAATATCAGCCGCCTCACGCAACTGCATAGCTAAAGCAGTATCTAATATATCCGACGAAGTCAAGCCCAAATGCAAATAGCGAGAGTTATCGCCAATATACTCACCTACATTGGTCAGGAAGGCTACTACATCGTGTTTTACTATCTGCTCAAGCTGATCTACCCGTTCTGGCTCATACCGGGCCCCGGTTTTGATTTGTTCCAAAGCCTCAGTTGGTATCTCACCTAATGCGGCCCACGCTTCACATGCCAGTAGTTCAATAGCCAGCCACTTATCCAGCTTGTTTTTCTGATCCCAAATGCGGGTCATTACCGGCCTGCTATACCGCCCGATCACTTTGCCCTCCTTCAAATAGCGTTCAGCTATCAGCCGTCAGCTTTCAGCTAACTTAGATAGAGACTTATTGAGACTGGTAGAGAATAGTGTTGATAGAGTCTCAACAAGTCTCCATCAATCTCTATCAGTCTCTTGTCATTTGCTGACCACTGATGGCTGACGGCTAAACGCTTACTATTTTATGATATTTTGGGGTTAAAGTCCATCACCCAGGGTTATCAGGGTAGTGGGCTTATCCTGGCAGGAGACAATTACTTCGGAGGTATGACCCATAAGGGAGTTTTCCGCAGTTAGCCGGGCCAGGGCGGGGTCGTTATTTATCTCGCTTAAATGTGCCAGGATTACCCCCACTAACTGGCCATGGGCTATCTCAGCCAGCAGGTTACTAGAAACCTCATTAGATAGATGTCCTAGTTTACTACTGATACGTTGTTTTAGGGGCCAGGGATAAGGGCCGATTTTCAACATCTCGGCGTCGTGGTTAGACTCAAGAATAATTAATCGAGCTCCTTGCACCCGCTCTTTGACTAATTTAGTCACATACCCCAGGTCTAAGGCGATACTGATCTTGATTTGACCCATATAAAAATTGAATCCTACTGGATCGTAAGCATCGTGAGGAAGGGAGAAAGGTTCTACAGTCAACTCGTTCAGGGTAAAAGGCCGGCCCGTAGAAAAATATTCTATTTGCGGAATATTGCCTAATATAGTTTTACTGGCCTGGTGGGTAGCGGGGTTAAGATAGATAGGTATGTCATATTTACGGGCTATAATTCTAGCACCGCGGATATGGTCAATATGTTCGTGAGTAATGAGGATAGCGGTTAAATCTTCCGGTCTTTGGTCAATGCTTTCCAGTCTCCGGGTTATCTCAGTGGCATTAAAACCAACGTCAATCAATATCTTGTTATTGACGGTTTCCAAAAATATAGCATTACCGCTACTGCCACTGCCTAAGACACTGGCCCGAATAATATGCTCCCCTCCTCTATAATCAAGCGCAAATCTTAAAGCGAAAAGCGCAAGACTAAGGTCAGATCGTAAGGCGTAAGTCGTGAGAGCATGAGGGGATAATAAACAAGAATAATTTCTCCTTATGCCCTAATCCATACCTTTAGGTTTTGCGCATTACCCGGTTAGCTTTCTTCGGTAGATATGGGCACATGAATATCATATAATCCCTTTGCTGTCAATCAAAAATCCTCATCGCTCTTTGTTGCTTGATAAAACTATTTGCCCAGTGTATATTTTGTTTCGTATTATCAGCAAGGAGTGGAAAAACCACAAAGGCACAAAGTTCACCAAGAAAAATTATTTTTAATTCATTGAAATATAGGTACTTTGTGATCTTTGTGACTCTGTGGTGATATTTATTCTCCACAGGATATTGAGCAATTACGATAATATTATGAAGAGTAGGCTAATTAATATATTATTAGTAGTAATATTAGTTGTTTTAGCTGTATTTCTAAAGGTATACCTGAGCTCCCGCATGGAGTACCGGAAGGCTGAGGCCGCTTTCCAGCAACAGGATTATCATAAGGCTATTACCCATTATGAGCGTAGTATCCAATGGTATACACCAGCTAGTAAATATGTGGCAGGGGCAGCGCAGAGGCTCTGGCAGATAGGCGAGTTGACTGCGGGGCAGGGGAAGAGTGACCTGGCCCTGGAGGCATATGAATCACTCAGGAGTAGCTTTTATGCCGTTCGGAGCTTCTATACCCCGTATCGGGAATGGATAGATAAGTGTGATGAGAAGATTGCTTCATTAGTGGCGGCTAAAGGGCCTACGGTCAAGAGGGATATTGGCAAATCTTATGCCCAGCGGAGAGCCGAATACCTGAAGCTACTAAAGAAAGATGCAGCGCCTGATGTGACCTGGTCAGTCCTCCTGGAAGCAGGTTTTGTTGGCTGGATCGGCTCTACCATAGCCTTTATCTTCCAGGCCTTTAGCCGGGATGGTAGTTTTTATAATAAGAAGGCCTTATTTTGGGGTAGCCTTATAATAGCCTTCTATACCCTCTGGATCATCGGCATGCTGAAGGCCTAGATGGGGAAAAAGTCTAGCTATAACGAATAGAGGACTATTTTATACTTCATACTTCGGATACTTATTAAGTCAAAGATACTTTTCTCTCCCGGGCTTCCCTGGCCAGCATCTCCCGAAAATCGGGATGGGCCAGCGAGATAAGGGCTTCTGCTCGCTGCCGCAGGTTTTTCCCATGGATATTTACCGCACCATACTCGGTTACTATCCAATGGACATCGCCTCTAGAGGTAGTTGCTGCTGCACCAGGGTCTAGTTTTGGTACGATGCGGGATACCTGGCCACTCTGGGCCGTGGAAGGTAGGGCGATAATTGGTTTGCCCCCTTCTGCCCGGGCAGCCCCCCGGATAAAATCTAGCTGTCCCCCTATGCCACTAAATTGCCTGGTTCCTATGGTATCGGCACAGACCTGTCCGGTTATATCCACCTGGAGGGCAGAATTTATGGCCACCATATTTTTGTTTTGGCTGATGATAAAGGGATCGTTGGTATAGTGGGAGGGATGGAGTTCAATGATGGGGTTATTATTTACAAAATCGTATAGTTCTTTACTGCCCATCAAAAAACTGGAGACTATCTTACCCGGGTGGAGGGTCTTTTTTTCGTTGGTGATCGCACCGTTTTCTACCAATTCCATTACCCCATCAGAAAACATCTCGGTATGGATACCCAGGTCTTTCTTTTCTCCCAGGTAAGATAAGACAGCATCGGGTATAGCCCCAATGCCCATCTGTAAGGTAGCACCATCCTCAATCAAGTCTGCTACATGGCGCCCGATCCTCTTATGTACCTCCGTAAATTCTGTCCTGGGAAGGTTTAGGATGGGAGTGGATGTTTCTACGATGGCTGAGAGCTTGCTCACATGGATAAAGCTATCTCCTAAGGTGCGGGGCATCTGGTCATCAACCTCAGCAATGATTATTTTGGCACTCTCGGCAGCGGGCTTGATTATATCTACCGAAACCCCATAGGAACAAAAGCCATGTTCATCAGGGGGTGACAACTGTACCAGAGCCACATCAATAGGCAGTAATCCATTTTTAAATAGCCTGGGAATCTCAGATAGAAATATAGGTATAAAGTCTGCCCGACCTTCATTCACCGCGGCCCTGGTATTGGCACCCACAAAGAAGGCATTATGTCTGAAGATTCCTGAATACTCCTTGGCCGTATAATCGGCAATACCCATAGTAAGTAGGCTCACAACCTCGACGTCCCTTAATTCCGGTGCCAGGTTATTCAGGGCTTTGACCAGGGTCTGCGGTTCCGCACACCCTGAGCCGATAATGATCCGCTGGCCCGGTTTTAGCAACCCAATTGCTTTTTCGGGAGTAGTAATCTTACTTCGATAGATAGTAGGCCAATCCATCTCAAATACCTTCTACTAGGCTGTATTCCCTGCCCAGGAGCCGGCCCAGTACCGGGCTGATAATCTTACCCCGGTGGGTATAAGTCCCCCGGGCTAAATCCGGCATGTGCCTCAAGAAATCATCCCCCCACTCTCCTATTTCAAGGATATAGGGTAATAATACATGGCTGATGACAAAGGAGGCGGAGTTTGCTACCAGCGAGGTCAGGTTAGGTACACAGTAATGGATTACTCCTTTATAATCATAAATTGGATTGATCAGCGTGGTAGGTCGGCTGGTAGCAACACACCCTCCTTGATCA
This sequence comes from Nitrospinae bacterium RIFCSPLOWO2_12_FULL_45_22, assembly GCA_001803565.1. Classification (GTDB taxonomy): domain Bacteria; phylum 2-12-FULL-45-22; class 2-12-FULL-45-22; order 2-12-FULL-45-22; family 2-12-FULL-45-22; genus 2-12-FULL-45-22. Next base: position 4,999 of record MHDQ01000152.1, read on the forward strand.
ATAGAGATATCTATTATGACAGAACCCTTTCGCATAGATGCTACCATCTCCTCGGATACCATGAGAGGTGTTTTCCCTCCCGGGACATAGATGGCACCAATAAAGACGTCGGCCGTTTTTATCCATTCCGTGAGCCCGTGAATACTGGCAAACCCAGTAGCAATCCTTTTACCCAACTGCTGTTCTACCAGTCGCAGCTTTGCTATATCTCGGTCCAAAACCAGGACATTGGCTCCTAGAGCGGCAGCGACCTGTGCGGCGCTCCTACCCACCGAGCCTGCCCCCAGGATCAGTACGTTTGCCGGGGGGATACCTGGTGTCCCACCCAGGAGGATACCCCGGCCTCCCAGGTTGCTTTGCAAATATTGCGCAGCTATCTGGATACTAAGCTGTCCGGCAACCTCACTGGTAGAAGCCAATAGAGGTAATTCTCCATTTTCGCGGGCTATTACCTCAAACCCGATAGCGGTTATCTCATTCTTAAGGAGTTCATCAATATAGCTCTCGCTGGCTACGGCCAGGTGCAAGAAGGCTATGAGGATACTTCCCCGGTTCAATAACGAGATATCCTGAATGGGCGGGGCAGTAACCTTAAGTAAGAGCTTGGCTCTTTGGTAAACCTCATCACTAGAATAGACTATTGTTGCCCCTCTAGCCCCATAGTCTTCATCGGCAAAATTGCTGGCTGCACCAGCCCCTTTGAGCAGATAAACCCTATGATTATGCCGGGTAAGAGAGCTTACTGCCCCGGGGGATAGGGGTACTCTAAAGTCCGGTTCTTTTGGATCATAGACAATTCCAATATCCATCATGAAATTCCTTCTTTAGCGGTCTTATAATAGGTATTCCAGGCCAATACCGATACCGCAATACCCATAATGGTATCACCTATTCCGGCATGTTGCCCCAGGGCATAATAGTAAATGGGCACAGGCGGATAGGTTTCTGCTACTTATTTCTCTTTTAATGAGAACTTTAGGACCGGTGGGGTTACTAAAGTCGTTACAATAACCATAATAACTATGGCCGAAAAGACAGCTTCGCTTAACACTCCTAGCACTTTTCCAATGCTGGCAAAGATTAAACCTACCTCTCCTCGAGGAATCATAGCCAATCCGATTAAAAAACGGTTATACTCCTTCTTGACTGTAAGTCCACAAACCTGTTTTCCAACTATGGCGGCTAAAGTCAGGCCGGCGGCAATACCTAAAACAGAAACATCTGCGAAGGTCTCGAGTCTTACCTGGATGCCGATCAGGACGAAAAAGATAGGCACTAAGAAATAAGAAATAGGTTTGATCAATTCCCTAACCTCTAAGTCCCCTCTAAAATTCTCGAAATGACCCTCTTCTAGAATCAGACCAGCGGCAAAAGCCCCTACAATGGTAGATAATCCTACTGAATCTGCCAGGTAGGATAGAACAAAGGCGAAGATCAAGGCCACAATTGTCTTCACCCCTTTAACCTGCATCATTGCCGCATACTTTCCAATAGTGGACGCAGAATATGTCCCGATACCAATAGCCAAAACTAAGAAAAGGATAGCCTTAAGAGTAACCCAGCTAATTGACAGAAGTCCAATACTTCCAGTGTTGATGATTCCACTAATTATTGCCAGTATAATCAATCCTAAAACATCATCAATGACAGCAGCGCCTAAAACAATCCTGGCTTCCGGTATTCCAAGTTTTCCCAGATCCTTAAAAACCCGGGCAGTAATTCCCACCGAAGTAGCACATAAGGTGGCCCCGATAAAAAGATGCGTGTTCGTACCAGCCGCAGGTAAAAACCATCGACTAACCATATATCCTAAGATAAGAGGGGCGATCACGCCAGCGATGGCAACCAACAAAGAAGGTATTCCTACTTGCTTCATTTCTTTTAAATCAGATTCTAACCCCACCTCGAAGAGTAGGATTATTACGCCTACCCGAGCAAAAATATCGATAAAATCATCTGTTCTTAAAAAATCAAAGAAGTTAATATTGGCTAGGGCCAGATTTCCGAGGAGCACACCAAAGATTAATTCCCCTAAAACTGAAGGCTGCTTAAATCTCTCAAAGACCTCTCCACCTAATTTAGCGGCCAGTAGAATAACTATTAAGCCATATAGCACTGGGGCGATTGGGTCTGCATGACCTACTTCGTGTTGCTCGGTTGCCGACACCCCCACAGGGGCCGTTAGGAATATTAAAGCAAGCCATAGCATTAAAAAGACCAACTTCTTCGTTTTCATAGAAATTTCTTCCCACCAAAATTTAGGAAATGGAAAATTTAAAACAAAATAAAGTGTAACTGCTTAGCCACGGATGGATACGGATAGGCACCGATGTACAAAAATCCGTCTCAATGCAAAAGGTAAAATTAGCAATTAGCATTTCAAATCAATTCCTCATTGTTAATTGCGCATTTTTCATTGCCAATTTTGCAATGAAGGCGGAAATTGATCAGTGTTCATCCGTGTGTATCTGTGGCAAATATTTATAAAACTTTATTTGGCTAAATTGTTACAATAAAGTCTTCGTAATTATTATCTTCCATTTTCTAGTTCCTTTAAAAGGGCCTTTAATTCCATTGTTTGTGGGAACAATTTTAGCCCCCTATCTATGCCATCCTTTAGTATAGCCTTAGCTCGCTCGGTAAGATTTAGCGCAAGAGAACAACTCGATAAATGGCAAACGGCTTCAGCATCCAGGGGGTTCAGTTCTAGAGCTTTTTCAAACTGGGTGGCAGCCTCCTGGTATCGTTTTTGTTCCAGATATACTCTACCTAGGAGAAAATGGGCACTAGCATGGTTAGGATAAAGCTGCAGGGTTCTTTCAAATCTGACTCTGGCTTTATCTACTTCACCAATTTGCTGATATCTTTTAGCTAGTTCCAAACTAGCCGCTGCATGAGAAGGAACAAGTCCTAATATCTTCTCAAAGATATTAATAGCCTTATATATCTCTCCCCTTTGATAAAAGATAATCCCTAACAGGTACATAGCACTCACATAAGTGGGATTTATGCTGAGGGCACTCTCAAGATGGCTAATAGCACGATTCAGGTCAAACTTTATATGGGCAATTGAGCCCAGATAAAAATGGATAGAAGGTGAATTAGGATTTTTTAATAGGGTTTTTTCAAAACAATCTTGGGCTTCATCTAATTCTCCGTGGTCATATAAGGCTACCCCGTAACGGTAGAGGACCGCAGGTGCTTCCGGAGTTTTAGCCAATGCATTTTTAAAGTATTCACAGGCCGTATCTATTAAACCAATATCATAATGGACCATGCCTAGATAATAATCTGTCATTCTCATTTCAGGATATAGATCTAAGGCCTCCCTCCACTTTTCTATGGCCTGCTGCCACTCTCCTCTGTGATAGCAATCAAGGGCCACTCGGTGTAAGTCATGGGCCATTACCTTAATGTTTCTTTGGGTTACCATATTTTGAATTTCCTCTAGTTTCGAAAGGGGATTACTCTTTCCTTTGACTCTCCCTATCATTAATTAATAGTTTCATTAGCACACTCGCCTATACTAAATTTTAAATTATTTATAAACTATATTCATTATATAGTACAACTAATTACTTTCTAGAGATTAATTTTATGTTTTTACGCTATTTTGTGCTATATTAGTGATAAATAGAGTTATAATGTATGGACTTTACTTTAGCTTTTCTTGCATTGTCGCTAAATAACTTAATATATCGGCCATCTCTCCTTTCTGGAACTGGGGCCAAGGGATTTGTTGCGTGATTGTCTTTTTATACATGATCGGGGCATGGTTCCACATGATGCCCGCTATATCTAGGAGAGTTCCACCGATACTAACCTTGCCTAAATCAGGCCCGATAGCCCAACAGGGGTAATGCTTGTTGTAGGTAGACTACAGGGAAGAATCTAAGGGTCAGGGCCAGGTCAGTAATGGTTAGGTTATGGCTAAGGTCTAAAATAGACTCCAATCCTCTGAGTAGCATCGGCATTTGATAACTCAGCGCCACTCCATAAACAAACGGGATAAGGGATAGGCTTATCCTTACGAATCTATCGGCTACCGACCTATCCTCTTTGGTAGTCCGAAGGACACTAGCTAGCCAAATCATACCGGAAGTCAGCAAGATGAACCGCAATAATATCACAAAAAAGGCTAGCTTACTATCTCCATACCTTTGAATCAGGTCAGAATAGCTGTGGATGTGGCTACCTAG
>MHDQ01000153.1 GCA_001803565.1 Nitrospinae bacterium RIFCSPLOWO2_12_FULL_45_22
AGCAGTAGCCGAGAGGTCCTTCGAGCTGTTACAAAAAATAGGGATTGAGCGGGATATTATCCTTAGTGGAGGGACCACAAAGAACATAGGTCTACGAAAGGCATTAGAGCGGATGGCCGGGGAACAACTCCTCTGCCCACCAGACCCCCAGATCACCGGGGCATTAGGCGCCGCTCTCATCGCCCAGGATAATTTGCTTTCTGGACGCAGATGAACGCAGATAATAAATAGTAAGCAGTGAACAGTAAGCAGGGAGCAGTTAACTCCTTACGGCTTACTGCTTACGCTTCTATTAATATCATAATAATCTGTGTTCTGACTAATTTAATAGTATAGGAATTTTCATTTTTTTGACAGGATTTACAGGATGAAACAGGATAAAGACAAAAGCCTCTAACCCTGCGGACTGGAAGCCTGTCGGGCCTTTTGGCCCGGAAGGATAAAAAATTGTAAATCCTGTTAATCCTGTCTAAAAAGTCCCGCCGAAGGCGGTTAATTTAATATGGACTATGTAGCTGGTATTGATATTGGGTCAGCTACCACCAAGGTAGTAATCCTGACTGATCATAAGATTTTTGCTAGCAGCCTTATTCCCACCGGACCCGATAGCGCTGAGACGGCTACTCTTGCCATGAACCGAGCGCTAGAAAGAACCAATTTATCATTGGCCAACATTCGATTCATTGTAGCGACCGGTTATGGCCGGATCATTGTCCCCTTCTCTCATGCTATCCTTACAGAAATATCCTGCCATGCCAAAGGAGCCCATTTTATCTTCCCGGCAGCCCGTACCATCTTAGATATGGGTGGTCAGGACTGCAAGGCTATTCGGTTAGACGAAGGGGGAGTACAGACCAATTTTGCCATGAATGACAAATGTGCCGCCGGGACCGGGCGGTTTCTGGAGGCCATGGCCCGTACCTTAAACTTGCCCCTGGAAAGTCTAGGGCCTTTATCCCTCGAAGCCCAGCAGGAGGTAAAGATCAGTAATATGTGTGCTGTCTTTGCTAAATCAGAGGTTAGTTATCTGGTACGGAAAGGGCTTTCTAAGAATGATATTTTGGCTGGGCTCCATGAGGCTATCTCCGAGCGGGTTCATGCCTTACTTAAACGCGTAGGGATAGAACCGTTATTTGTTATCACTGGTGGTATAGCCAAGAATATTGGTGTAGTGCGCAAGCTAGAAGAAAAGATAGGACTAACCGCACATATTCCGCCAGAACCCCAATTAGTAGGGGCGTTAGGGGCGGCCCTCTTTGCCACGGAGCGTGCCGGCTGATAAAGTTGTAAGCTTTCAGCATATCCTGTGCCCATCGGCTGCGCTTCACGGTTAACGGACAGAGTGTTTTGCTGACTGCTGATAGCTGGCGGCTGAATGCTTTATTTAGGCAGGTAGCAAGATAGAGAAGCTGCCAAACCAGGCTTCCAGGGCGGGTTTACCAAAAAAATCTATGGTACGATTCGGTCTAATTCGGCCGGCTTTGAGCTGCTGAAAGGCCTGATCCAACTCCAAAAGGATATTGTTGTTCAGGATAAATTGGCAATGGCTGGGATAGACCTTTTTTACCTTAGGGGCCAGGGTAGCCAAGGACCTGGCGCTCTCGCTATATGCCTCCATATCCGCTCCATCAATATTAGCAAATAGCACCCCCTGGTAGACTGTATCGCCAGTAAAAAGGATGCCCTTTTCTTCTTCCCACAAACAGATACCGCCAGGAGAATGGCCCGGTGTATGCAAGACCTGCAAGCCCCTGCCCCCCAAATCAATCCGGTCACCATGCTTAAGGAAGAGGGAGGCCCTGGAGGGGATAATACGATAATTATGGGGATTAAAACCCGCAGGAAAGGGACGGGAAAAACAAGACCCCTTTATGAAACTCTGCAAGAAATCTTTGGGGACTTCCTGCTCCAGGCATTGGGCCTCTGCCTCATGGATAGCAATCTCTTTAAACTGGTGATTCCCGCCAATATGGTCCAGATGGGCATGGGTATTGATGACCAACGGTTCCGATGAGCAAAACCCCTTCACCTCTTCATATATATCACCGATCCCCAGGCCGGTATCTATTAATAGAGCCCGCTCCTGTCCGATTATCAGAAAAGATGCTACCTGGCCCGGCTCATCTATCAGATAGATCTCATCCCGCAGCGGGTAAGAAGCAAACCATTTCGCCTCCATTTATCACCCTCCCCTAAAAACTTTGATTTAGCTTAACATCCCGGTAAAGCATGCGTCAAGGGACTAATTCACATCTCATTTGCTGTCCCTTAATGACTTAGTGCTCTAATTCATAATTACGGTGACGTATTTGAGAGAAAGTGCTTATGATAAGGAAACCAGGAATACAGGAGAGGTTAATTTCCTGGCCTCTTGGCTTCCTAATAAAAAAGAAGGCAAAAAATAGGCATAATACGTAACTGTATTTATGAAATGAAGCACTTATGGGCTGACCGGTTACGAAAATTGTTGCTTTGCAATAATTACTTACGCTAGAATAGAAATAGAGGCAGAGAATATAGAGTGCAAACGACCTTTGGTTCAAAAATATATAACTTGACTTTGTCACATTATCTGAATCCATTGATAATCCTACCTTTAATTGTAGGCACGAATTTTAGTAACCGTTCACCGAGCATGGTCATATAAACTTAAGGGGGTATTTACTTGACTCAGGTTAAAATTATAACCCATTGTTATCATTGATATTTTATCAGCCATAGTTTTTGTGCTTTGTATCGGATAAATCCTTTATTTTCAAGAAGTTATACCGTTTCTGTAAGATATTTACCTGAGTCAAGTGAATACCCGCCTAAACTTATTTGTGTCAGCTATTTAAAGCACGGATAAATCCGTGCCTACAAAAAAGGAATTTGAATGTGACAAAGTCAAGCTATATAGGCTCTAAAAGATTTAAACAAGATTAAAAGCATTCTAGGTAATATGAAAAAAGGAAAAAAGCAAGAAAATAAGCCCGCGGAGACTTATTATGAAAGTGCCTGCAATATAGGTAGCTCGATTTGGGGTACTATTTCAAAAATTGCAAATACTGTTTTATGTTTAAAACTGGGGTGCACCCCCAAAAGGTTATACAGAATGTCTAATGGGTAAATGATGTTATGAAAAAGAAGGTTAGGGTATATCTGGATACTTCAGTAATCTCAGCATTATTTGATGAGAGGAATCCGGAAAGAAAATCACTTACTGCAGCCTTTTTCAAGGATGTAGAAAACATTGAACTATACATTTCTGAGATCACGCTCGCTGAGATTGAACGAACTCCCAACCTAGAACTCCGAAACAAAATGCGAGAGACAATATCTCAATTTTCAGTGCTCTCGTTAACTGATGAGGTAGAACGATTAGCAAGCGAGTATGGTCGTTATACTGCGATCCCTGAAGGTTTTGCAGAAGATGCGTACCATATTGCTATTGCTGTGCTAAGCGGGATGGATTATCTTTTAAGTTGGAACTTCAGACATATTGTGAGGCGAAAAACAAAAGATGTGGTGAGGATGGTAAATACTTTAAATGGAGTTAGTCAAATAGAAATTATGACACCTGCGGAACTGTTATAGAGGTATGAATATGAGCAAGGTCACAGAAGAAGAGATGGAAGAAATAAAAAAGATAGTGGAGGAAGCATTCCCGGATGACCCTGCCTTACAGCAGGTTCATATTGCAAGGAAAATCATAGCCAGAGAAGCGAAACTCCATGGATTAAGTTACCTTGAATATATCAAATCGGGGAAGAAACGAGCTGTATTGCAAAATATCTAAAAGACAAGACAATTGTTAGATTGCAGTAGATGAGGAGGCATATGTAATAGAAGGAGGTGGGGTATGAGTCATTGGACGGTATGGTTTATCCGGATGTCTTTGATCTATTTTTTCCTGGCAACTTTATTGGGACTCCTTATGCTGCTCTGGCCTGGCCAGGGTTGGATCTATTTACCCAGCCATACTCACCTGAATCTCCTGGGCTGGATGTGTATGATGATCTATGGTGTGGGTTACCATATCCTTCCCCGGTTCAGCGGGAAGCCTATATTCAGCGAAACCTTAATAGTAGTCCAGTTTTGGCTGGCTAACCTGGGGCTGGTAGGGATGAGTGTTTTCTGGGGCCTTTATCGCCTTAATGCCCAGGGGCTCTTCCAGGGTATGCTGCTACTGTCAGCTATTGCCGAGACCTTAGCCATATTTCTTTTTGTTTACAATATATTGCGGACGGTTAAGCCAGCGGGATAAAAAATACTTTGTAAACCAGCCAATTCGCGGTAAAATGCTATTAACCTTATAACTTTAAATTATTTTTAGGACGCAGATTACCGCAGATTCGTACAGATAAAAAGTAGAATCTGTGTCATCTGCGAAATCTGTGGTTCCAAAAGGGAAATTATGGAGGAGAGGAAAAAATGAGTCATAAAAAATACGAATCTAAACCTTTAGAGTGCTGGCAGAAAGTAAAAGAGTTAAGGCTCAATTTTTATAAGTCGGCCATGAAGGCCAAAGCAGAGGGCAAGATGTTCCATACTTCTTGCGGTGAATTTCCCCGGCCTATTGTCGCCGCTTTTGGCGATTTAGTGCATATCCAGGCAGAGCCTTATGGGGCCAGTTGTGGATTTAACCCCCAGTTTGCCGAGGCCTGTATAGAGGCATTCGAGGCCAGGGGTTTTGCCCGGGATGTGTGTGCTTATATGCGCAATCACCTGGGCTCCCTCTACCTGAATAAGTACCTTTTTGGCGGCGAGTTCCCTAAGCCAGATTTTGTTGTTACCGGGCATGTATGCGATACCCATGGCAAGTGGGCCCAGTTAGTAGCTGAGCACTTTGGGGTCCCTTATTTCTGCCTCGATGGTACGGTCGGTTATACCGATGAAGGGTCAGTACAACGCCGGGTAGCATATGTTGTCTCCCAGACGCATGAGCTGATAGATTGGCTAGAGGGTGTTACTGGCCGCAAGTTTGATGAAGGAAGGTTTATGGAGGCAGTTAATAATAGTGCCCGCTGTATGTCTTTATGGGCAGAGATCTGCAACCTGAATAAGGCTATCCCGGCCCCGCTCGATCAGAAGTCCATGTTTACTCTATACACCATACCTCTATTAATGGCCCATGAGTCAAGGGCAGTAGCTTTTTATGAGACCTGCCGGGATGAGATAAAATGGCGGGTTGAGAACCAGATCGCTGCGGTACCGACCGAGCGCTGCCGCCTGTTCCACGACAGTCAACCGCCCTGGAATTTCCTGAAAATCTTTCGCTATTTGGAAAAATATGGCGCCGTATGCATTGGTGGCCACTATGGCTTCTTTCTTACTTCTGCCTGGGAGGAACAAGAAGATGGGACGTTGGGCCCCGCCAGGACCCCTGGGGAGATGGGCGTTCCTATGAGGAATAAAGATGAGATGATCCAGGCCTATGCTGAGTGGCAGATTCGCTACTGGCCTATATTTGAATGCATGACCCATCCCAAGATGAAAAACCAGCAGTTGTTAAGGATGATGAAGGAATGGCATGCGGATGGCATGATCATGCATCTGAACCGGGGTTGTGAAGGGATGGCCTTTGGCCAGATGGAGAACCGTCTGGCCTTGCTCAAGGCGGGATATCCGGTAGTAACTTATGAAGGCAATATGGCTGATCCCAGGGAGTTTGATGAAGTTCAAGCCCTGGATAGGATAGAAGCCTTTCTGCAAAGCCTGGGGCTGCAAAAATTGGAAGATTAGCATTCAGATGGTTTTGGCTGGTTATGCTGAAAACTGACTGCTGACAACTGAAAGCTTACTTAAGGGCTTCCCAGAGGGCCTCGACAGCCGTGTAAGGGTCTAATTCTCTACTCTCTATCTTCTCCAATAATTGAGCAAAGCGGGCATCGTTTAGCAAGCCGTCCCAGATGCGTTTTTCTAGCTTTTCGGCAATTATATTATGGATTTCTCCCTTTATCTGGGCTATGTGCCGTTCCTTTAGGCGGCTGTCCTGGGAGAGGAATTTTTTGTGTCCCTGGATCCTGTCCCATAATTCCTCTATCCCCTCCCCGTTGCTGGCAATGGTCTTGACAATCGGGGGTGTCCAATCCCTGGTTTGGGTGCCTAGCATAAGCATAGTCTCTAGTTCAACAACGGTCTTGTCCGCCCCTTCCTGATCCGCCTTATTGACCACAAATATATCCCCAATCTCCATTATCCCAGCCTTCATAACCTGAATAGTATCACCCGTACTGGGCATGGTGACCAGTACGGTAGTATCAGCCGCCTGAGCAATAGATATCTCACTCTGGCCCACACCAACCGTTTCTATCAGAATGATTTCATAACCAAAGGCATCCAATAGCAAGGCGGTATCTTGAGTAGCAAAGGCTAATCCTCCTAAATGCCCCCGGCAGGCCATACTCCTGATAAAAACCCCTGGATCAGTAGCATGGCTCTGCATTCGTATCCGGTCTCCTAATAAGGCGCCACCAGAAAAAGGACTACTGGGGTCCACCGCAATAACCCCTATTTTAATATCCTTTTTGCGCAATGAGGCGATAATCTTATCTACTAAGCTACTCTTGCCCACGCCTGGGGCGCCTGTTATACCAATAACATGGGCTTTACCGGTATGGGGATATAAGCGAGCCATGATATTAGATATTTCAGGCGAACGATTCTCTACCAGGGTAATGAGTTTAGCCAGTGCTAGCCGGTCACCCTTCAGCATCCTCTCTACCAATTCCATATTGCCAGCTCCTCTATTGCAAACTAGGGTGGGAAAGATATTTGAACCATTACTGATTATATCTTTATCCTAACAATTTATCAAGCTGAAGTCAAACAGTAGCCGCAGGCTTTAGCCTGCGTAAATACGCAACCTAAAGGCTTCGCCCTTGATGGCTCAAGCCCGAAGGATTGCGGCTACCCCACATAACTGAGGCATTACGTGAAAGAATGGATTAATTTTCATTTGAAAAAGTTCAATTTTTTTGTTAAGTTAGATGCAGATGTTCCATAAATAGGAACCACAGGGTATACTGATTCCATTAGTAAGGATAGAGGAGCCTCTATCCGCTAAGAAAGTCCGGGCTATCTGTGAAATCTGTGGTTCCATTAGAAGTAGTTCGAGGCGATATTATGCAGCTCCCCAAATTCCAATTGCTCCAACCCAGCTCCCTGGCAGAGGCTATTGACCTCCTTAGCCAGCACAAAGGCGAAGCCCAATTACTTGCAGGCGGTACAGACCTCTTGCCGGCTATGAAATTGCGGGTAAGGACCCCGGTCTATCTGGTAAGCCTCAAAGGAATCCCGCGGTTGGATTATATTGAATACGGGCAAGACAAAGGATGGATAAAGATCGGTCCATTAACAACCCTCAAGGCCCTACAATCTTCCCCCTTAATCCAGGAAAAGCTACCGGTGCTTGCCCGCACAGTGGGCCTGGTAGGGGCCAGGCAAATACAGAATATGGCTACTATCGGGGGTAATATCTGCCTGGATACCCGTTGCTGGTACTATAATCAGTCCCATTTCTGGCGCTCGTGCCGATTGCCCTGCTACAAAGCCGGTGGTGAGCTCTGTCATGCTATCCAGGCCGTGGGCCATTGCCATGCCGTCTATTCCGGCGATTTAGCCCCATGCCTGATCGCATTAGCCGCCCAGGTAAAGATCAAAGATCGCCAGGGGGAAAAGATTATACCATTAGAAGAGCTGTATACTGGCAAGGGCAACTGTCCGCTAAATTTAGCCGCCGATGAGATAATAGCTGAGATTCTCATTCCTCTTCCTTCTAATTATACCGCTAGCGCCTATCAGAAACTCCGCGACCGGGAGGCCATAGACTTCCCCCTGGCTGGTGTAGCAGTCTGTGTGAGCTTAGACCAGAAAGATGGTATCTGCACTAATATCCGCATAGTGCTCAATGCCGTCGGCTCGGCCCCCCGGCGGGCAACAAAAGCCGAAGAGCTCCTGACGGGGAAGGTTATTGATGAAGCGGTGATAGAAGAGGCCGGCAAAGAGTGTTTCCGGCAAGCCCACCCGGTCCCCAATACCCCCAACTCGCCGGCTTACCGGAAAAAGGCCGTGCCGGTACTATTACGCCGGGCTATCCAGGGAGCCCTTAGCCAAATTCATTAAACTTTTCCTAACCGGGCAAGGGGTCTCCAAACAGGGATAAGGTCAAGAGATGATAAAAAATCCAGCCCTATTTCAAAAATTTGAAGATCGCTTTATCAGAGATGAAGGGAAGCTCTCATTTGAGCAGTCCATTAAGCTTTTCACATCAATGTGGAATGAGGGAGATTGAGAAGACGGAGATTTGGATAACCACGAAAAATCTTCTAATGGTGTAAATTTAAATAAATGTAAGATATATTGTATAATGTAAGAAAATCTAAAAAGAGGAGGATAATATGCCTATTGCAATACTAACATCAAAGGGGCAGATGACGATACCAAAAGAGGTGAGAAAGGCATTAAACCTAAAACCATCGGAAAAGGTTATTATAATCGTAGAGGGTAATCAGGCTGTAATTAAACCTCTTAGGGGTAATATCCTCGATATTGGAGGCTCGGTAAGAATACCGGATAAGGAAAAACCTGTAGATTTTCATAAGGTCAGGGATGAAGTTAAAAAAAGAATTGCTAAAAAAGCAGCAACCGGTGAATAGGCTATGAGGAAAAAGTTTATTGATACAAATATATTCCTCAGGTATCTGACCAAAGATGATCCTTCAACGTATGATAAGTGCAGAGAAATCTTTAAGAAAGGAATAGATGGCAAAATAGCCCTCGCAACATCCGGAATGGTAATTGCTGAATTGATATGGACGCTTTTATCTTACTACAGGGTTCCGAAAGCCAATGCTATTGAAAAGGTTTCTATTATAGTCACCACTGAGAGCCTACATATCCCTGAAAAAGATATTATCGCTGAGGCCCTTGTCCTCTACAGTAGAAAAAATGTCGATTACATTGACGCCTATAACGCTGTTTTCATGAAATATCATGGTGTTGATGAAATCTATTCATACGATAGAGCTTTTGATGCGATTGAAGGTATCAAGAGAGTGGAGCCATAATGAGATTCAAGAGTTGAGGGATAGCCAACACTGATAACTGAAACGGATACTGATATTTACACTGGACTTACTCGATTGATCTTGGCAAGATACGCTTTGTAACCTCGGTCATGATGGAATGAAATGCCATCAAAGAGAATATATTAGAAAAAGGATGAAAACACCTCATACGGATACCCATCCTAATGCTGAACGCCTTCATATGGAAATGATTCGTAAAGCACCTCTGTCCCGACGATTACAGATGGTGGCCTCATTAGTTAAGACCACCTACCAACTGTCCTGGATGGGGCTTTGCGAGCGTTATCCAAATG
>MHDQ01000154.1:0-372 GCA_001803565.1 Nitrospinae bacterium RIFCSPLOWO2_12_FULL_45_22
TATATCTAGCAATTTCTACTCGACTTAAACATACCCTTACCAGATAAGCATTTCAGGAGAAAATATAGTAGTTAAAATAGTAGTTACTCTATTGAAAAAATGGGAAGAAATGAGAGGAAATGAGAGAAGGCAAAAATTAGCCTTTTAGCCAATAAAATAAGGGGTCTAGCCTATCCAACAAGGGCTTAGCCAAACCCCTATTGAACGGACTGAAAATCCGTGTGTCCGCAGTTCGATTCTGCGTCCCGGCACCTTGGTCATCAAGCCCTCGCAAGAAATGCCAAAACCTTCCTCTCCGGCTGAGTAGTTAAAGGAGAGAATATTTTTCTCTCTGATAGGCAAATCCTGCCCTTTGTCTCCTAACAAAAACCC
>MHDQ01000154.1:396-21553 GCA_001803565.1 Nitrospinae bacterium RIFCSPLOWO2_12_FULL_45_22
CCCTGCTAAAAACCATTTCCTCCCTTCCACAAATCCTTTATCAGTGAATTTAAAGCTGGTCTAATTAGCTATCTGGCATAAAATTTGCTCCCTCACTGAAACCAGGGATAATAAAAACACCTCTTCCGCCAATACTATAGTGAACAGCAAAATTTAGTATATTGGCTACAGATGAACACGGATAGGAAGCGAGTAATCAGGAGAGAGCATGATGGATATAGCTATTATTGGCTCTGGCTATGTAGGGTTGGTTACTGGGGCCTGCCTGGCGGATCTCGGCAACTATGTGATCTGTGTGGACAATGACCAGAGCAAAGTAGAGATGCTTAGGAGCGGTATTGTACCTATATATGAACCAGGCCTGGAAGAGCTGCTAGCAGTAAATATCAAGGAGGGGCGTCTCTGCTTCAGTGATAGTATCCAGGCTGGGGTAGAGAATTCTGAAATCATATTCATAGCTGTAGGTACGCCCCCTAAAAGCAATGGTGAGGCAGACCTCTCTGCTATCGAAAAGGTATCCAGAGAAGTGGCCCAGAACATGGCCAGTTACCGTTTAATAGTGGAGAAGAGCACTGTACCGGTAAAGACCGGAGAATGGGTAGCCCGTACTATCACGGAAAACAATATACACCGGGCAGATTTTGATGTGGCCTCTAACCCAGAGTTCCTTAGGGAAGGGTCTGCCCTAGAAGACTTTATGAACCCGGACCGGATTATATTGGGAGTATCCAGTGATCGGGCCGCCAATCTATTGGTTAAGTTATATGAACCCCTCAATGCCCCTATCTTGATAACGGATATAAACAGTGCTGAACTGATAAAACATGCCTCCAATGCCTTTTTGGCCATGAAGATATCTTTTGTCAATTCGGTAGCTAATATCTGCGAGAAAACCGGGGCAGATATCCACAAGGTAGCTAAAGGTATAGGTCTGGACAAGAGGATTGGTGAGGCATTTCTCCAGGCAGGGATCGGCTATGGGGGCTCTTGCTTTCCTAAAGATGTCCTGGCCTTCATTCATCTGGCCGAAAGGATTGGTTATGACTTCAAGCTGTTAAAGGCAGTGAAAGAAGTCAACGATTACCAAAAGGGAAAGGTTGTTACTAAACTTAAGGAGATTAACGGTAACTTGAGAGGCAAGGTCGTTGGTATCCTTGGCCTGGCCTTTAAACCCAATACAGACGATATGCGTGGGGCACCATCCCTGGATATAATCACTCTACTGAAGCAAGAAGGGGTCGTAGTTAAGGCTTATGACCCAGTAGCAGAAGCGGTGGCCAGAAGACTGATCCCGGATATTATCTATTGCTCCAATCCCTATGAGGCCGCAGATGGTGCTGATGCCCTGGTAGTAGTGACCGAGTGGAAGGAATTCAAGAGACTGGATCTCTTGAAAATCAAATCCCTTATGAAATCGCCAGTAATAATAGATGGAAGAAATATCTATGATCCCGCAAAGATGAGGGCCCTAGGATTTGTTTATCGAGGAATAGGCCGGTGCTAAGGGGATAAAGGATGCTGAATAACAGCAATCCGGTCATTATAGTAAATAATGATGAATTTTCTATGTACTGGCAAGATTAAGGGGTAAATCAATGAGTTTTAACAAGTTTTGTATGAGTTCATATCTAGCTTTTCGATATGTCGCTAAAGAAGGAATTGCCTGGAAAGATGGCGTTATGCCTCTCTATCCACTGATTTCTCAACGGAAGCAAATAGGTGTTCGCGATGCAGGTCAGATTCTCGAAGTGCTGCGAAACTTGATGGGCCAGATCTGCAAGGATCAAAGTGTGGGAATTTTACTCAGCGGAGGGATTGACTCGGGTATATTGGCTGCACTTATGCCGCTTCATTCCCGCGCTTATACCATTCAGTTCCATGCTGAAAATGCGATTGATGAAAGTTTAAGGGCACGGGCCTATATAGAATGCTACAGTCTGAGACATAGCATCGTCCAGGTTACGTGGGAAGATTATCTTGAGTCAATGGACATTTTGATGCTTAATAAGAAATCTCCCTTACATCCAGTCGAAGTGGGCCTCTTCAAGGCGGCTTCTACTGCAGCCGCTGATGGTGTTCGAACACTTATTGTAGGCAATGGCGCTGACTCCACATTTGGCGGCATGGATAAATTGTTATCCCGTGATTGGACATTTGACGAGTTTGACAAACGGTACACCTTTGTAAAGCCTGCAACAGTGCTTAAAGAACCTGTTCCGATAAGTTCAGTTTATGAAGAATACCGAATAGATGGCGGTGTAGACATCTGTAAGTTTCTGAAAGTTGTGCATGGACGAGGAATTATTCAAGCTTTTAACAATGCTATCAGTTCCGCAGGATGTGCAATTATTGAGCCGTATGAATACCTTTTTCTGGATGCCCCCCTGGATATAGCACGCATTCGAAAAGGAGAGAGCAAATATCTCTTGCGAAGCATATTTCAGCAGCTTTATCCCGGTCTAGATGTGTGCCTAAAGATTCCTTTTGCCCGGCCAATGGATCAATGGATGAAAAATTGGAATGGTCCCTCAAGGTCGGAATTTTTGGATAACTTAGATGCGAGCGAGTTCACTGGAGAACAGAAATGGCTTATATACTGTTTGGAAAGGTTCATGAATTTATTTGACGGGAAATGGGCATGATTAGTCGCGATAGTTTCACACCAGTTGCTATCACTAAGGTTGCTGGCCAATATCCGGACGTTTTTCCATTTAACCCTGACGAAGCGTATCCGGAGTACTCAGGAAGAAATCTCTCAAATGAGCCCAACTATGTATATCGTGCGGTGCGAGAAAGTCTCCGATTGCTTGGCTGTGACACGGAAAAAGTCGGTAGCAAAGAATGGAACCCCCTCGGTTTTCTTATCGAACCAGGCGATAGGGTATTCATAAAACCAAATCTCCTCACACATGAGTACAGGAACTCCTTTGGACACAACGGAGACATCTATTCAGTGATAACACATCCATCCATAGTTCGGGCGGTAGCTGACTATGCGGCAATAGCACTTAAAGGCCAAGGGGAAATCATTATCGGTGACAACCCCTGTATTGATGCCGATTTCAACCGGCTATTAGAGATTACACAGCTTCATTTATTTGAATCTTTTTACCGTGATAATTTTGGGGTCAATTGTCGCGTCCTGGATCTCAGGCCAATGAGGACAGATAACCTGTACTACTATGGCTTTAAGTCCAAGACGAAACAATTGGAAGGTGATCCTGAGTCGAGCTCGATTATCAATCTCGGTGAAAAATCATATTTCTATGGAATGAACCCATTACTTTTTCGAGGAGTATATACAAAGCGTTGGGAAACAATAAAACACCATCATGGAAAGGTGCATGAATATTGCATTTCGAATACAGTTCTGAACTCAGACGTTTACATTTCTATTCCAAAGCTCAAGACCCATCATAAGGTAGGAGTATCACTTAACATCAAGGGTTTAGTCGGCATAAATGCCAACAAGAATTTTCTTATTCATTGGCGTTTGGGGTTTCCTAAGATGGGGGGAGATGAGTTTCCCCCGCCGCATCGGTTGACCGACTACTTCATCTTAGCCTTGAGGCATCTCTTTCTAGACCTCATCCCGGAAGAAAAATATTTGTGGTTGAGACAACAGCTAAAAGGCACCAAATTAGACATTCTATTTCAGGATACAAAGTGTCTTTCATTTAAACATTATCGAGGGGCCTGGGATGGTAATGATACGTGTTGGCGTATGGCGGCTGACCTCTACAACGTATTCGTAAAAGATATAACGGGTTGGAGGCAAAGGAACGGAAAGAACAGGGGGGTGAAGACATTTTCAGTCCTTGATGGAGTGGTAGCAGGAGAAGGCGAGGGTCCTTTCTGCCCAACGGCCAAACCGGCTCAGTTTATCATAGCTGGAGAGGATTTGCTGCTTGTCGATTGTATTGGAGTGCGATTGATGGACTTCAAGCTTGAAGAGGTCAAGTATATCGATCACCTTATCCGAGACAATCAGGTAAATCTGAATAAGGTAAGCTTGATTTCTGAAGATTTGGATACGGCAAATTTTTTTGACCAAAATAAGAACTACCTCCAGTTTGTGCCTCCTGTTGACTGGAAAAACTTAACCATCGGCAATCATAGAGGAAACAAACAATGAAAATAATTATACTCGCTGCTGGTAAAGGAGAGAGGCTGATGCCCCTCACCAGAAACACACCGAAGCCTTTGCTGGATATGGGAAATGGAAGTACCTTGCTGGAAGAGCAAATCAGCAACATACAAGAGTCGGGGGTTATTGATGAGATCGTTTTGGTGATTGGCTATTTGGCGGAGCAAGTGGAGGCAAAGATCAAGTTGCATCTTATCAATGGCATTAATATCAAGACAGTTTTCAATCCATTTTATGAAGTATCAAATAACTTAATGTCATTGTGGTTGACCAAACATGAAATGGATGATGACTTCATGGTTACAAACGGGGACAACTTGTTCAGTCCCGAAGTTTTTAAAGGTTTAGTAGAAGAGAATAGCGAGGGAATATTTTTATCGGTCAGTATTAAAGACAAGTACGATTACGACGACATGAAAGTCACCCTTCAAGACAATCTAGTAGCCCGGGTAAATAAGAGGATTGAAATAGAACAAACCCATGGCGAATCCCCAGGTTTGGCTATGCTCAGAGGCGCCAGGGCTAGAAATCTATTTAAAGATCATTTGGAGATTCTTGCGAGAAACAAGAGGTATATCAACACCTTCTGGCTCGAAGTGTTTAATCTGCTCTATGAAAGGGGTATCCCCGTGAATCCGTGGATGTTTGATGGAACAACCCAGTGGCAAGAGGTTGATTTCCATGTTGACGTGGAGAAAGTAAAATCTGTTTTGCAACCAAAGATGAAGCTATTTTTCTCCATAAGAGACCCCGAAGCTAAATGCGAAAAAATAGCTACGAGGTAGAATGATGGCCCTCCTCGAAGCACCGCACACAATGTACCAATGCGAAGACCCAATGCTAGAAACAGAGGGGTACTTTTGGAGATCATCTACAGAACGCCTTGCGAAATATATTACCGACAAATACCAGTTGAATCCCACGTCAAGTTGTATAGTTTTTGATGCCTTGAACGTCATCGAACAATTCTATAGAACTAGGAAGTCGATAACTTGCAGTGGTCATACTATTGATGTGACATCAAGCCCAATCCTTGCAGAAGAAGGGCGGGTTTTATTGCGACTGGCGATAAATGAAAGAGTTCAACATACGCTTGAAGTCGGATTTGGATTTGGCATGTCTACCTGTCATCTGCTCACCGCTCACGAGGTTACCGGAGGGTTAGAGCATTTGGCTATCGATCCCTTAGAGCAAAGTAAATACTATCAAGGCTGTGGGTTGATGAATGTTTTCCAAGCCAGATTGGGATCACGCTTCTTGTGGATTAAAGAGCCCTCAAATATTGCCTTGCCAAGGTTGCTTTCCTCGAGGAATCAATTTGATTTCTGCTTTATTGATGGGAGCCATATATTCGGAGATATATTTGTTGACTCCTATTATATCAATTTTCTACTTGGATACGGAAGGGTGCTGGTTCTGCATGATGCATGGCTTTCTGCAACGCAGACAGTTCGCAACATTCTTATTACCAATTTTGGATTCAGAGAAGAGCCAGATTCTTCTGTACCTAACTTAGTGATATTGAGAAAAGTTGGGGAAGGCAAACTCGACTGGAAAGAGTTCTCTACTCAATTTGAGCCATTTAAGGTGTCAGGGTAGAAACTTCTGAGGTAAATATTATGTTAATTGATTTCTATACCTACAGTATCCACGAGATTATTGTTTGGGCGTATATCTGGAAAGCATTGTTACGTCGTGGCGTAGAAGCTCACTTCATCGTTGAACCACCAGGGCTAAACACCACTTATGGCTCGAAACCCGATAAGACGCGAGGATACCTCGACATAAAAACCGAAAACTTAGTTCCCCTGATGACGCCTGATGCCTATAAAGATATTATTGGTTTTCTTCAAGAGAGTGGTTATCCATACGAAACCCGTGGTCACTACAATGCCGATGCGGTTGTCACAGCACTTGGAATATACCATTTATATAGATACCGGGGTCTCAAACTTAGAACGCTCTATGGGTCCCCTGCACACAAAGACGCGTTTGGATATCATGAAATCAATAAGGGTTTGGATGCAGTATTTGTACACGGTGACTTCACCCGGGAGTGCATTCAAAAGTGGCTCCCAGCAGAAGATGTAATTATTACGGGTTATCCAAAGTACAGCCTTTTTTTTCGTGGGGAGGTTGATACCAATTCTTGGTCTAAGCGATTTAGGTTGGATCCCAACAAAAAAACGGTCGTATACTTTTCTACATGGGCACACAACAGCTCCCTGGACAGCTTTGCGGAGGAGATTGCACAACTGGGAAAAACTTACAATGTGCTATACAAACCCCATCACAATAATTTACACTTCGAGTATGAACGTTATGATTTACTTCGAAAAGTTACTGGAGTGATAGTTGAGGAGAGAGTGCGCACCATTGTCCCGTTCTATGCAGTAGCTGATATTGTTCTGGCGGACGCACGGAGTGGAAGCTTTACGGAGGCATTCTTAACTAATCGCCCAGTTATCGGCTTATCGCCCTATGACGATCCGGAAAAAGACTATCTGATTGATGGTATTTATGAAGCGGCACCTGTATGTCGTAATCCACATGAATTACCTGAACTAGTGGCAGAATTGATCGCCCATGATACCTATATCCAAGACCGGCAAAAACTTGCGCGTTATCTTTTCACTAGCTTCGATGGAAGGGACGATGAAGTTACCGCTGACGGAATAATAAAAGTTGTAAGGCGGAAAACTGCTAAACCAGCAGTTACCGGAGATCATTTCGTCTCTCATACTAGCGATGGGAGCAATAGCAGGGCAGCTCCCACAACCTCAAACGGTCCCACATTCAGCATCATCATCCCTACGCACAACCGTTCGGCGATTCTGCGAAAATGCCTCGATGCCTTAGCGGTTCAGACATTCTCATCCAATGGATTCGAGGTCTTTGTCTGCGATGATGGTTCTACAGATGATACAGAAGAGATTATTAAGGGTTACTCGTCCCCTTACAAGCTTACTTATCTCCGTCAGAATAATCAGGGACCAGCATCGGCACGTAATAGGGGAATACGCAAAGCAAGAGGGGAATACCTATTATTTTTAAATGATGATGCAATTGTCGAACCTGGCACTCTCTCCATACATCACGAAACACTCAATGCCCATAAACGAGAGAAGATTGCAGTGCTTGGAAGGTTTTCGATGCTGCCTGAGTATACAAAGTCGCCATTCGGTTATCTTTTAGAGAATTTAGGTGTGTTGTTCAGGTACACCATCATGCAGTCTGGGCAACTCTACATCATGCAGTCTGGACAACTCTATGATTACAACTTTTTTTATACCTGTAACCTTAGTATTTTGCGTCAAATCGTCCTTGATGTCGGGATGTTCGATGAAGACTTCACAAGCCCGGCTGGAGAAGACCTTGAGCTGGGATACCGACTTCAGAAATATGGATATCGAGTATTTTATGAGCCTAAAGCTGTCACCTGGCACGATCACCTCATCTCTCCTGAAGGTTTTTGCAATATCCATAAAGTTCGTGGTGACGGGTCAGTAACATTGAACGTTAAGCACCCAGGGCTAAACTGGTACAAAGGGCTCAACCATACCGTCGTTGATCAATGGAGGCAAAGTATTAATGAACTATCTCAGAAAATCCCCAAGATATTAACCGAAATCAATAAAATAACTAGATCAACACCATACAATTGTAATCCGCATACTCTTCACAAAATTGCCGAACAAATCTCTCCAGAAGTGGAACTTCTGCAACAGTACTATAGTACGCAAGGGTCTATATCAAGCCCGTTGCTGGAGCGTTTGATTGAGATATGTTCAGGTAGTACACGCTCACATAAAAACCATAATTCCCTGGACCCTTCTAAACTTATAGTGGAAGCAGGGCGTGGACTCATTAAAGAGCCCATCAGAAAAGACCTTTCTGGTTATCCCCTGGTAGTTGGGAAAAAGGCCAAAGAAAAATCGCATAAACCCATGCTATCTGTAATTATCCCCACAAGGGAGCGGGCAGATGTCCTTAAAGTTTCCCTGGAGGCGTTAGATAAGCAAACCATTCCAAGGGAATTATATGCAGTCGTTATAATTGATGATGGATCGGGAAATACCGGCTATGACTGGATAAAAGGATGCGGATACGGGTATCAGATAAAGGTGCTTAACCAAGATAAGAAAGGGCCAGCGGCGGCGCGGAATCTGGGTATTAGAAATGCTGAAGGAGGCCTTCTCCTATTTATGAATGATGATGCGATTGCTGACCCAAGGCTGCTGGAAGAGCATCTGAAAGCCCATAATAAGAATGAAGATAGTAAAGTCGCGGTCTTGGGTGGTTTCCACCTAGCAGAGTATAAAGAATCCCTATTTATGAGCCTATTGGAGAATACTGACTTACTAATGAGCTACCGAGACATGAAACCCGGCCAACTCTATGACTTTAATTATTTCTGGACCTGCAACATTAGTGTTCCCCGAGAGGATGTAATAAGGGTAGGGCTCTTTGATGAAGATTTCACTGAACCTATGACAGAAGATGTAGAGTTCGGGTATCGGCTGGAAAAGATGGGCTATAAGGTGCTCTATTGGCCGGAGGCATACTGTGAGCACAAACACAGCTTTAGTTTTGCCAGCTTCTGCCAAAAACAACTTATGTGTGGTAGAAATTTTGTCAGACTGGTCACCAGGCATCCTGAAATAATGGTCCAAGCCTATGGTGTTGACCATTTCACCCCGGAAATATTGGATATTTTCAGAAAAGATTTAGCAACTGATCGTCATAGAATTGATTCGTTCGAGGGGCTATTCCATTCCATAGAAGGGCTAAGGATAAAAGACTATGCTAAAGTCTCAGAAATCTTTGCCCATACCTTCTCTTCTTTAGAAGAATGCTTTCAGATATTGGGCCCTCTTATCTGGCAAATCCGGCACTATCACTGGAAGCGAGGTGTGCTACAAGCGATGGAAGCCAGGGATATCACGGTTGAGTCATCAACAAGACGGATCCAACAAAAAACTTCTCAGATACCTACTCAAACACCGAGGAAGGTCTTGCTCAGTAATCCACCCTGGTTTGCCGAGAATGGGGCAATATGGGGCATACGGGCCGGGAGCCGATGGCCTTTTACCACAGAAGTGGGATGCCCTTACTATCCTTACCCATTCCTCCTGGGATATGCCACCAGTTGCTTGCTGGAAAATGGGATAAATGCCTGGATGGTGGATTCTATCCTTAGCCGGGAGTCATTAGCTTCTTATTATCGGCGGATTCAAGAAATACAGTTCGATTATGTAGTAATTGAGACCTCTACTCCGAGTAGTGATAAAGATCTGGTTATTGCCCAGGAAGTGGCCAGGTATAGTAAAGTCATCCTTACCGGACCGCATGCTACTGTCTTTGCTGATGAGCTGGCAACTAAGCCATACATTCATGCCGTCTTGAAGGGGGAGTATGAGAAGAATCTCCTTGAGGCCGTGCGCAGTGGTAAGCCGGGCATTTACGATTATGACCTGGTAGAAGATATAGATAGCCTCCCCTATCCATACCGTGATTCTACTATTTATCGTTATTGCGACCGCTTCCCGGTAACTCCCGCCGGCCCAGCCCTCCAGATGTGGGGGAGCCGGGGTTGTCCTTACCGGTGTATATTCTGTCTCTGGCCCCCGGTTATGTATAAAGGCAAGTTCCGCATGAAGCGACCAGGAGCCATAATCAGGGAGATCGAAGAAGTACTGGCGGCTTACCCTCGCTTTACCAGTATCTACTTCGATGATGATACATTCAATATAGGCAAAGACAGAATATGGGAGATATGCGATGGACTAAAACAGATTGGTCTCCCCTGGGCAGCCATGTGCCGGGCAGATACGGTTGATGTGGAAACCTTTAGGATCATGAAAGACTCTGGATGCTATGCGGTAAAATTTGGTGTGGAGAGCGGCTGCCAGGAATTGGTAGACCGCTGCCAGAAGAAACTTGATCTGAAAACCGTGGAAGAAAATATCAGAGAGGTACGGAAGATGGGCATCTTTGTCCATACTACCTTTACCTTTGGCCTGCCCGGGGAGAGTATTAAGTCCATCAAAGCCACCCAGCGGTTTTATAGGCACACCCGGCCCGATAGTTATCAACAGAGTTGCTGTACGCCGTTCCCGGGCACACCTTTTTATGATATATGGGGAAAAGCCAATATCAGCAATAGTGATAGTTTCAGGTGGGATAAGCTGGATGGTAATAAGGGTTGTGTGATGGGTGGCAATGGCCTTTCAGCCGAAGAAATCACCTCCCTGGGAAAGGTAGAGAGCCAATGTTTTGTCTGGGGGCGGATGCTAAGGAGGCATATGGGGCCCTGGCTGGTTAAGGCAGCCCAGGAGTTGGGCTATAGAGCCTTTGCCTTAGATAATATCGAGCCTCACCCGGTGGCTATTAGCCTGCTTCTAAAGGCCAGTCCCTTAGATATATTTATTGCCGATAGAGGTGTAGGGCTTACACCAGACATTCTAAAACTCATCAAGGCCAAGAAGGTCCTCTATTATCCTGATATTCTACCTACCCTCTACGCCACTAATCTTCACGCTGGACTAAGGTATGCAGAGTTCCGTAACATAGCCCCATATTTCGACTACATAGTTCTTCATGATGACGAAGCGCTGCCCTACTTGATAGAGAAGGGCCATAAAAATATTGTGGGCAAGATAGTTTTACCCTTTGAGGCAACCCTCCACAAAAAGATACCGCTGCCCAAGGAGTATGACCTTTTATTCTTCGGCACCCCCTCTGAATATCGGCAAAGCTGGTTGGCATATATCGAGGAGAAATATCCGGTTTTTTACCCCACGGTCTTTGAGGACGAATTAGTCCGGGTGATAAACCGCTCCAGGATTATCCTGAATCTTCACTATACACCCTTACCAAATACCGAGCACCGGGTTATTGAGGCTATGGCCTGCGGGGCCTTTGTCCTATCCGAACCCCTGGCTGATAGAGACCTGTTTGAAGAAGGAAAAGAGCTCGTCTATTTCGATAAATCAGATGTCTTCGATAAGATAGGTTACTACCTTTACCACGAGGAAGAGCGGGAGGAAATAGCTAGCTGGGCCTGGCAAAAAGTAACCGCTCACTTCTCAGCAAAGGATCAGTTAAAAAACCTTCTGGAACTATGCGGGGAGGAGGTCTAGTAGCGCTTAATGGGGGCAGTTAATCCTTACCGATATTTTTGGTAAAGAAAGATTCAGATAAGATAAACAACGAACCATAGTATAGGGGGAAAGAGGTCCATTGAAGATAGGGCTGCAACTGCCGGTAATCAATACCTTTAGGGCGGCGGTGTGGGGAGATGAAGTAATGGCTGTAGGTCTGGCAGATGCCTTATCCAGCCTGCCTGAGGCAGAGTTTGCTGAGGTTTATAGCCCGGTCACTATCCACGACAATCTGGATATAGTGATAAATTTTTATCCCTTCCCTGACGTGAGGCAGGTAGCAGGCCCGGCGCAATTCTGGTGGTACCAGGCCTCTATCTCACCCTGGGTGAGGAACCACCCCGATTTTACTAAGCTGCTTACTCTTTATAGGGGCTTTTTTGTGGCCAGCCCCAATCTGGCCACCGAATTGATAGAGCTAGGGGTACCGCAAGATAAAATCATGTTTTTGCCTATGTCAGCTAATAGCCGATTTTATCGGCCTGTAGCCCCACAAGCTAAGTATGCCCATAACCTGGTCTTCTGTGGTAATAACCACCCGGGTCGGACCAGAGAAACTATTGAGCGCTATCTATTGCCGATACGGGAGCTGGGCCTGGTGATCTATGGTAATGGTTGGGACGATATACCAGAATTAAAGGATTGCAGCCAGGGACCAATGCATCCCAAGGAGGTACCGGCCCTATACTCTTCAGCCAGGATCATCCTTTCTACCCATCCGCAATGGCACCGCCTCATGGATGTCCCTACCTCCAGGCTCTGGGAGGCCGCGGCCTGCTCGGCCTTTATCATCTCCGATAAATTGCCCACTGCCCGCCAACTCTTCGGAGATACTATAGTCTGGACAGACGGTTGGGATGACCTGCGAGAAAAAGTCCGGTATTATTTAGAGCATGAGGAAGAGCGGAAGCAGGTTGCTCAGGAGGCCTACCAGCTTGTTCTTTCACAATATACCTTTGACCATTGGGCCAACAAAATTATGGGATTTGTCCAGGATAGACTTCAGGAAAAGGAGAGACCCTCCCCAGTCATAAATAAATCTTCTACTCAAGAAATACCTTTAGTTAGTGTCATTGTTCCTACTTATAACCGGCCTGAGATGCTGGAAGGGGCTATAAGAAGCATTTTAAACCAGACTTATTCTGAGATAGAAATCCTGGTAGTCAACGATGGTGGAGAGGAAACAGAACAGATCATAAACTCTCTGGATAAAGATCATAAGATTACTTACATTAAACACAGTCAGAACCATGAGCGCTCAGCCGCCAGGAATACAGCCTTGAAGCTGGCTCGAGGGAAATATATTGCCTATCTGGATGATGCCGATATTTTTTACCCGCATCACCTGGAAACCCTGGTCAATTTCCTGGAGAGCAACCCGTATAAAGTAGCTTATACCGATGCCCTTAGAGCGCATCAGGTGAAGGAGGAGGATGGGTATAAGATTATCAAAAAAGACCTGCCCTACAGTATGGATTTTTCAAAGGAATTATTGCTTGTGCAAAACATCGCCCCCATCCTCTGTTTTATGCATGAAAAGTCCTGCTTAAATGAGGTTGGTCTATTTGATGAAACCCTTACTACCCATGAGGATTGGGACCTCTGGATTAGGATGTCCAGAAAATATGATTTTGCCCATATAGAGATGATAACGGCCGAGTTTAGGACGAGGGAAGATGGCTCCAGTACGACCAGTGGGCGGCTGCCAGATTTTTTAAGAACCATGGAAATCATATTTAAAAGGTACGAAGAGCATACAAAAAACAAACCCCAGATTATAGAGTTGCAGAATAAGCGATTGGAATGGTTAAAGGGAGAAATCCATAAGGCCGCCAATCTTGTAAAATCAGAAAAAAGTCCCGGCCACATCAAGACCAGCATCGTGATAGTAACCTACAATTCCCTGTCCGACATTAAATCCTGTCTGGATAGCATTGGGTCTAACACTGGACTCCCCTATGAAATTATCATTATTGATAATGCCTCTACCGATGGCACCCAGGAATATTTAAAAACCCTGTCCCAGGCGAAGATACTCCTCAACCGGACCAATAACGGTTTTTCTCGGGCCTGCAATCAGGGGATCAGAGAGGCTAAAGGGGAATACATTGTTTTGCTGAATCCAGATACCCTGATCACTCAAGGCTGGGACACCAGGATGATTGATCATTTTAAGGATGGCGTTGGTGCGGTTGGGCCAATATCTAATTATGTGGCTGGCGTACAGAAGTGCGACCTATACCTGAAAGGAAACCTTAATGGAGAAAGGGATATCGAGGGGCTGGCGGCTAGATTTTATCAATGGAACCGCGGTCAGGCAGTCGAGACCAAGCTCCTGATTGGTTTTTGCCTCGTTCTGAAGCGGGAGGTAATAGATAAGGTAGGGCTTTTGGATGAGGAGTTGTTCCTGGGTAATGATGACCTGGAATACTCGTTGAGACTGCGCCGCCACGGCTATAAACTGCTAGTAGCAACCGATACCTTTATCTACCATAAAGGTCAGGCTAGCTTCCAATCGGAACTCCAATCGTATACCCAAAGATTGGTTCAGGAAAGCACCGATATCTTATATGAAAAATTGAAAAAGATTTATAAGGATGAAGAGGTACCTACCAGTCAGGAGCTATGGGGAATAGACTGGTTTCGTCCCTCCCCTACACTCTTAGACCATGCTCCGGAGTCCACAGGTACAAGGCTGACTGCCGACTCTCATCAAGGCGATTATCGGACACGAACTACTGATTATAAATCTCGAATACCAGACCCTAATGAAACCCTCACCAGTATTGTTGTCCTTACTTATAACCAGCTCGAATATACCAGCCAATGTCTCGCCAGTATAGAACAATACACCTCAGGGTATCATGAACTGATCCTGGTAGATAATGGCTCTACAGACGGTACAGTGGCATACCTGGAGGGCCTGGTAAAAGCGGCTAATGGCCACCGGCATAAACTCATCTGTAATAAAGACAACCTGGGTTTTGCTAAGGGTAGCAATCAGGGGATTGAGCAGGCCTCAGGGGACTATATCCTCCTGTTGAATAATGACGTTATAGTCACAGCCGGCTGGTTAGAAAGGATGCTAGCCTGTTTTGAGCGGGATAGTTCGGCAGGTATAGTAGGGCCCTGCTCCAACCGTGTCAGTGGGCCCCAATTGGACCTAGAGGCAAACTACAATACTGTAGCAGAGATGCAGGAATATGCCCAGAAATTTAGTTGTAAAAATAAAGGAAGGGTCTTGGAATCACCCAAGCTAGTGGGATTCTGCCTCCTGATAAAGCGAGAGGTATTAGACAAGATAGGGCTGTTGGATGAGAGATTTGGCAGTGGTAATTTTGAGGATGATGACCTCTGCCTACGGGCCCGCCAAGCGGGCTACAAATGCCTCATTGCCCGGGATGTATTTATCCACCACTTTGGCGGACGGAGTTTTAAAGGGAATAGTATTGATCGGTGGGACCATTATGAGAAGAACTTGGGGCTCTTCGTTGAGAAATGGGGCTTGAAAGGCCCGGATAAAAAGGAATCCCTCGAAAAGCTCGGCATCCCACGCCGGGTCTATGCTAGCTATTATAATGACCTGGGAGAGAGATATTACGCTGATGCTGAGCTAGAAAAGGCCAAAGGACTATTTTTAGAGGCCATAGAGATAGATGCTAATTTTCCCCACGCTTATAACAATTTGGGAGTAATCGCCTGGCAGGAAGGCGATAAAGAAAGGGCCCTCCAGTTGTTCTTACGGGCCTATAGCCTGGATGGGCAGGATGGTGATGCTTTGGCTAATCTGGTATCGTGCAGCGGTGAATTGGGCCGTTATCAGGAGCTAGAAGACGCCTTAATAGAAGCCTCGCATAAAGGGTAATTAAGGAGAATAAGGTTATGAGAGAGGAAAGAGCAAAAAACTGTACTACCCCTAAGCTATCGCTCTGTATGATTGTTAAGGATGAGGAGAAGGACATCTCTGGTTGCTTAGAATCGGTTAAAGGAGTGGTGGATGAAACCATTGTAGTGGATACTGGCTCTACCGACCGGACCGTAGAGATTGCTAAGAGCCTTGGTGCCCGCGTCTATTCCTTTAGCTGGTGTGATGACTTTGCGGCGGCCAGGAATGAATCCATCCGTCATGCTACTGGCGACTATATCATCTGGCTCGATGCCGATGATCGAATAGAAGGGGCAGAGGTTCAAAAACTCCGGGAATTAAAGCAGTGCTTCCCCCGGGCTAAGAACCGGGCTTATGCCCTCCAACTACAGAGCCCTAGAGGTGGTCTGGTAGAAGATTCTTCTTATCAAACCAGGATATTTCCTAACCTGCCCGGGGTCTGCTTTGAGGGGATCATCCACGAGCAGGTAGGTCATTCCCTCCAGAGATT
This sequence comes from Nitrospinae bacterium RIFCSPLOWO2_12_FULL_45_22, assembly GCA_001803565.1. Classification (GTDB taxonomy): domain Bacteria; phylum 2-12-FULL-45-22; class 2-12-FULL-45-22; order 2-12-FULL-45-22; family 2-12-FULL-45-22; genus 2-12-FULL-45-22. Next base: position 16,083 of record MHDQ01000154.1, read on the forward strand.
ACGGGTCCCTTTTGAATGTGTCCCCATCAAGGTGACCCATTATGGGTATAGCGATCCTAAACATTTGCCCGAAAAGGCCGAACGGAACCTGGGGCTACTCTTGAGGCAGGAAAAGAAAAACCCTTCTGATTATGTCAATCAATTCCACCTGGCAGAAACCTATGGGGCATTAGGAAACAAGGCTAAGGCCCTGGAGCATTTCAAAAAAGTCATCTACGAAACCAATTGCCAAAACGAAAACCACTATATACTCCTGGCCGCATATCTTGAAATAGCTAAGCTCTATAAAGAAATGTCTTTATACAACATAGCTACGAATACTCTGCACGAGGCGGCCCAACTCTTCCCTGATAATTCGCTGATAAGATTCCATCAAGGGGAAGTCTATTTCTGCCTGAGGAGATACGAAGATGCCCTTAAAGAGCTTTTTCTGGTCAAAGAGGACGAACTGGACCTGTTTGTGATCCCGATACCCACAAGGGCCATCAGCTATCTGCTCCATTACTATAAGGCCAGATGCTATCAGGTATTAGCTGATCAAGCCGGGGCACAAGATACCCGGGGCAGTTTAGAAAAGGTCAGGGAAGAATATGAAAAGGCCTTGCAGTGGAACCCCAATGCTGTCGAGTGCCTAACTGATCTGGGTACTATCTATCTTAAAAGTGGTATGCTGGAAAAGGCCCGGGAACTATTAGAAAAGGCCCTGTCCCTGGGTAGGAAAGATTCGGCTCTTTATTCTAACCTGGCGCTGGTTTATGCCAGGCAGGGTGATGATATGCGGGCAGAACAATGGTATCAAGAGGCCCTTAAAATAGAGCCAGATTTGATCGAGGCCCTAACCAACCTGGGCCACCTCTATCTGCGAAATAACCGCTTAGAAGAGGCAGAAAGGACCTTTATGCAGGTAGTATCGAATGGCCTGGAGAATGGTGGGCTGGTAGATGTGCATCTGGCCTTAGGTTATATCTATGCCCAGAGATTTGAAATAGAGTATTGCGTGAGGGAATGTGATCGGGCCCTGGCGTTGCTGGATATGCCCAGAGATATGGTACTGGAGAAATTAGAAGACCTGGTACAACTCTATAACGACATTGGGGTAAGATTAGAAAATGATAATCGCCTCGCTGAAGCCCTTATGGGGTTCCGTACTGCGGTGCTATTAAGTCGTGCCGGTTGAAGATACAACAGTTCACCGCAGGCGCAAAGACCCAGAGAAGACTACTGTAATTTAGGCTAAGGGCAATGGGCGATAGCCTCTTGCCTATTGCATCCTCAGTGTCTCTGTGGTAAATACTCCCCTGAATGCTTACAAAAAATGATATCCCCCTCTCCCCATAATCCCCAATTCCCCTTTCTTGCACAAGCTTTATTAAACACATCCTAAAGTTTTTTCCTGACATACCGATAAGAAGGGATGTAAGCAGAGCTGGATAAAGGAAGGAGGTGAAAAAGTGGGGGCTGCGGGTTGAGGCCCTGATTTCAACCCATCCAATAACCAATAACCATTTACCAATGTGGGCAAGGATGCCCCGATAATCAAGGAGGATAGAACCATGGGATTAAGAATCGCTAATAATATTGCAGCTATGACTACCCACCGCTGGCTAGCCAAGGCCGACAATGAGCTGGGTAAGTCACTGGAAAGGTTGTCTTCTGGCTACCGGATCAACCGGGCTGCGGATGATGCTGCGGGTCTTTCGATTAGCAGCAGGTTCCGGGCACAGATAGTTAGCTTGCAGGCAGCCTCTAGAAACACCTCTGAGGCCAATGCCCTGGTGCAAGTGGCTGAAGGGGCCATGAATGAGACCAATAGTATCTTGACCCGATTAAAAGAGCTGGCTACTCAGGCCGCTTCCAGTAACGTTAGCACGGTTGACATAGGGAAGATCAATGAGGAGGCTAACGCACTTCTGCTGGAAATAGACCGGATTGCCAATTCTACTAAGTATGGTGGTACTGCCTTGCTCAATACCAGTTATGCCGGTACCTTCCAGGTTGGCTATGAGAACGATGTCCAAAGTCAGATCTCTTTTACTATCTCATCGGTAACTACCACTGGTATAGGTTTGGGCACGGTAGATATAATGAATAGCCAGGCAACGGCCCAGGCGGCCCTTACTACCATAGACAGCGCTATCAGTACCCTGGCTACCCGCCGTGGTAACCTGGGCGCTATCCAGAACCGACTAACCTATGCCTCAGCTAACCTGGCCAGTACCGTCGAGAACTACCAGGCTGCTGAATCGGTCATTCGCGATGTGGATATGGCCTGGGAGATGACGAGTTTTACCAAGAACCAGATCCTACTCCAGTCTGGTACGGCTATGTTAGCACAGGCAAATCAGTCCTCGCAGGTAGTGCTGCAGCTCTTTGCCTAGAGCTAGTATTACAGGGGTGGGGGTTAATATTCCCCCCCTCTGGGCTAATTTTTAGGGTCAGTGGTTAGGGGTCAAGGCTCTGATAGGTGATCCCTAATCCTGACCACCAATTTGGCAGGTGATATAAAATGGACATTGAAGGGGTAAAGCTCCAAATCGCAAATATTTTGGGCTCTGGCGACTGGTCCGGTAAAAAGTCTAGGGCTGAGCTCACAACTGCAAAAAAGCCGGTTAGAGCGGACGAGAAGGAAGAGACCCAGCCAAATCAAAAGGGCGAAAAGCAACGCCTCTCACCTGAAGAGATAAAGGAGGTTCAAGCGCGGATAAATGAGGCTTTACGTCATATGAATTACCAGATCAAGTTATATATTGATAAGCCTACGGGGCGTATTGCCGCGGAGATTATTGATAAAGAGACTAATGAGGTTATCCGCGAGATACCAGAAAAGGAGCTCCTGAAGCTGGCCGCTAAGATCCGGCAGATGACTGAGAACGTTTTTGAGCACTATGCATAACCATAAGAAGAACAGTAAGCAGTGAACCGTGGGGAGTGAGTAGTTTACGGCTCACCAGTTTTATCTTCTGTGCGTCTCGGCGTGGTGTAATTTGGGTATTTTTTTAAGGGAAGATTGTGCTAGATGGTAGGTGCTAGTTCTATTAGTGGGTTGGTTTCTGGCCTGGATTGGGCTGAAGTCATCAGTAAACTTATCGCAGTAGAGCGCCGCCCCATAAATATCCTGGACCAGCGTCAGACCGAGTATGAAAATAAATTATCTGCCTGGCAGTCCCTTAATACTAAACTGCTATCTCTGAAGACCCAGGCGAGCCAACTAAACCTCAATACCGCCTTTAACCTCTTCAAAAATACCCTGACCTCCTCTTCCTCCACCAAGCCGGAAGATATACTGGCCGTCACCACCAGCACTGATGCTACCCCTGGGGTTTATAGTGTAGAGGTATCCAGTCTGGCGGCAGCCCGGAAGCTCTCTTCTCAATCCTTTACCAGTAAGACCACCACCCTGGGTTATTCAGGCGATATAGTAATCAATGGCCGGGCAATTAATATTGCCACTACTGACACCCTGGTAGATATTCAGGGCAAGATAAATAATGTCAACTCAGGCAGCAATGCCACCAAGATAACTGCTTCCATCGTATCCTATTCCAGCACCGATTATCGCCTTATCTTAACCAGCGATGATACCGGACAGAATGTCTTCCGGATAGCCGATGCCAGTGCCAGCAATGTCTTGCAGAGCCTGGGCTTTACCACTAGCTCAGTCAGCATCAATAACCCCACCAGTGATGGGGCAAAGTCTAATACCTTTACCAGTAGCACCACGGATATCCGCAGCCTCCTGGGCCTGAGTAGTACCCTGAGCAGTACTACAGTCCAGATAGGAAGTAACAATGTTTCGATAAATCTTGATACCGATTCTCTACAGACCATTGCGGCAACTATTGATGCCCTCGCTGGTATATCAGCCAGTGTAGTTACCACCACAGTCAATGGTCAGACCCTTTATCAATTAGATATCAGCGGAACTACCTCTTTTACTGATGCCAACAACATCCTGGAGACCCTGGGTGTCCTGAAAGGTACTAATGGTCAGGGGAACGAGGTCCATGCTGGCAGCAAGGCAAATACTACTGACGGGAGCACACCTATAACCGCAACCAATACTTTTGATCAGATTTTTGGGGCTAATGTTGGCACAACCGATACTATTACTATCCAGGGAACCAAGAATGATGGCACCGCTATAACTACTACCACTTACAATATCTATAGTGGTGGTAGCTATAAGAGCATAGGAGACCTTCTTACCACCATAGAGAGCCTTTATGGCGGAGCTTCCTATGTAGATGCCTATATCAGCGATGGGACGGATGGCAATACGGCGGGACAGGCAGTTATCAAAGACCTCACTGCCGGTAATAGCCGTATGACCCTGACCCTGGTCGCTAATAATGAGGGTGGCGGAACTCTCGATTTCGGAGACATCACGGCCCGTACCAAGGGCTATTCTATGCAGGTGACTGCCGGGGCCGATGCGGTCTTTGCAGTAGATGGTACCACGATGACCCGCACCAGCAATACCATCACTGATGTTATAACCGGAGTCACCCTGGACCTGAAAAAGGCCGAGGCCGGTACTTCTATCACTTTGAATATCTCCCGGGACCTGGATGCCGTGAAGGAGTTGATCTCGGATTTTGTGGAGACCTATAATGGGGTCATCGGCTATATTAATGAACAGTATTATTATGATGAAGAGAAGAAGACCGGTGGCGTGCTGATGGATGATGGGAGCCTCAGGTCAGTCCAGTCTGATATCCAAAGTATAATCCGCAATACTATAAACGGTCTCCCCACTACCCTTAACGCCCTGGCCTTTATTGGTATAAAAAGCGATTATAACCAGGGTGGTAAGCTGGCCATTGATGATACCAAGCTTACCAGTATGCTCCAGTCAGACTTTATGGGGGTAAGGAGATTATTTGCAGCCGAGGCTACTGCTTCTAACGCCCAGGTGAGCTATGTCTACCATACCGAAAATACCAAGGCGGGCGCTTTTGAAATCAGTATTACCCAGGCCGCAACCCAGGCCTCGATCACCGGCACTACCGACCTGAGTGGTGGCCTGGGTGGGGCTGAGACCCTGACTATTACCGATACTGCTTCTGGTAGGGTAGCTAACATCGGCCTTACTGCGGGCCAATCCCTTACCAGTATCGTCAATGCCATAAACTCTAAATTAGCTACCGAATATACCGAGGTATTGACCGGTTCAGTGGCCAATACCAAGACTTCGGCCGCGGGTGGCGGTGCTATTAGCAGCACTACAAAATGGTCTGAGATAAATACCGGGGGTGATAGTAACGATATTTCTAATGGCGGAACCATATCCTTTAGTGGTACTACTCGGACCGGGCAAGGAGTCTCCGGCACTTATACTATTACCGATAAGAATACCCAGACGGTAGCGGGCTTATTGTCCGCTATTGAATCGGCCTTCAATAACGAGGTCTATGCCACCATTGATACCAGTGGCCGGCTGGTCCTGACGGATAAGTATACCGGTGACAGCA
>MHDQ01000155.1 GCA_001803565.1 Nitrospinae bacterium RIFCSPLOWO2_12_FULL_45_22
CAACAAGTCAGGACCCTTTTCCGTCAAGATTTCAAAGACGCCTTCGAGAAGTGCGATGTTTTAGTAACACCCACCAGCCCTACCCCGGCTTTTAAGATTGGTGAGAAGATTGAAGACCCACTCCAGATGTATCTTTCTGATATCTTTACTATCTCTATTAACCTGGGTGGAATACCGGCGATTAGTCTCCCTTGTGGCCTTAGTAAGGATAACCTTCCTATTGGTTTTCAGATACTGGGTATGCCTTTTGCTGAAGAGACTGTCTTGCGGACCGCTTATGCTTACGAGCAGCACAGCGGCCTGGGGCGTTTGCGGCCACAACTATAATCGTAAGCGTATAGCCTTCGTCTTTCAGCAGGAATGGTTAGTATGCTATTGAGTCGCCGGAATCATTAGGTAATTGGGTTATCGGTTTACCTAATAACCCAATTACCCAATCACGTAGTTACCTAACTGCCAGGTGACGGATTTTTTTCAGGAGGGCGATATTTTCTGTGTGGCCAGTCATACGGGCGGTTACCAGCCCCTGAACCCTCTTGCCCAGTAGGTAGAGATCACCCATGATATCCAGGACTTTATGACGGGGATATTCGTCTTCAAATCGCAATGTAGTATTAATGACCCTTTCTTCGTCTAGCAATATGACATTGCTCAACCTTCCTCCCTTAGTCAGACCTTTCTCTTCTAAATATCCCACATCTTTAAGGAAGACAAAAGTCCGGGCTGGGGCAATCTGATTCTTGAATCCTTCTCCCCACTTATGAGAATAGAAGAACTCTTGCTGGCCAATAGGCTCAGGGCAATCCATTATATACCGGATAGCCAGGCCAGGATAAGGTTCTATAGTCAAATATTCCCTTTGCGAGGGGTCACCTACAGCATAAAAGTCATCAATAATTATCCCTTGTTCAGGGCCCTCCTGCTCCTCTATACCACCTTCTTCTATCAGTTGACAGAACTCCCTGGCCGACCCATCCATAATCGGTACCTCATCTCCCACCTTAATAAGGACATTACTGATTTCGTAAGCATGTAAAACGGCCATAAGGTGCTCAATGGTACCGATGGAGATAGGCCCTTTCTTCAAGACGACAGCATTGTAAGTAGAATCTACCAGGTCGAGACGTGCAGGTATGTTTTGGCCTGAAGGGATATGAGAAAAGATGATCCCACTGTTAGGTGGTGCCGGTAGCAAGATCAGCCCTCCCTTTATCCCGGAATGGAGTCCCTGACCACACAGCACCACACTTTGCTTAAGGGTCTTTTGCCGGGGGTATTTCCTGGCTTTAGCAAGTGGGTATCGTTGGCTATCCCGGCTAGTAGCTATCTCTCTCTGGATAAAAACTGGTATGTCCTGAACCCTTATAGTCTCTTCCGGGGTAGAGGAAATTATCCTCAATATGATATTTTTTAATTCTTTAACGTTTCCTGGCCAATGATACCCTTCTAAGATAGCTAAGGCATCTTTAGTTATCTGCTTGGGTTTGACCCCTAAATAATGGGAGAATTGAGAGATAAAATACTGGACTAGAAAGGGAATATCTTGCTTCCTTTCTCGCAGCGGCAGAGTCTTGATAACTACCTGGTCCAGGTATTGCCAGAGGTCGTAGTTAAATCCGGTTATTTCAACCTCTTTCTTTAAGCTCTTGGTGGAAGAGGCGATTATTTTAGGAGGGTTCTCCCTATCTCTCATGATTTTTAAAAGGGTCAGGAGCTCCTGCTGGCTCTCTTGGTCCAGGGCAGCGATCTGATCGAAAAAGATAGTTCCGGCTGGTGTTGGGCAGAGGGCCATTAGGGTTTCTTTAGTTAAACCCGGGCAATTGAGACGCAGGAAAGAACTATCTTCTTTGCCGCTGCTATGGTGAATAGCCCGGCCAATGAGCTCCTTACCCGTCCCTTCCTCGCCTATAATGAGTATGAGAAAATGTTCCTGGGCGAGAATAGGGATCATCTTTTTCAGCTCAAAAATAGCTGGGCTCTGACCCACAATCTCCTCGTTGGCGGAAGCGAGCCGGCTGGCTTCTCTCCCTTTACGTAAGGTCTTTTGCTGGGATAATGCCTGGTTAACAGTCTGGACAATATTTTCCAGCGATAACGGCTTTTCTATAAAGTCGAAAGCGCCTAGCTTCGTGGCCTTAACCGCAGTATCTATATTGCCATGCCCGGACATCATGATTATCTCCAGGTCGGGGCAGATAGCCCGGGCTAACTGCAATAATTCTATACCATCTATCCCTGGCAGCCAGACATCTAAGATAGCCAGATCGGGCGCTTCTTTCATTATTATATCCAGGGCCTGTGGGCCATTTTGGGCCTGGGATATTTGGAAGCCCTCATCTGTCAAGATACCCCCTAACGAGTTCAGGATACTCTTTTCATCATCCACAATAAGTATATGGCCTTTGTTCAAATTAGCCCCTCCTTTATCAAATTTAAATATAACCGTATATTATGTGCCCTTGAGCCAATCGGAAAGTCTGTTCGTGATGAGAGTCAGACGCTCGGTGTCAATCTTTCCTATCAATAATACTTGCGGCGGCGGCCAAAGGTACCGGTCAATTTCCCATCCAGATAATCCAGGTCCTCTTCCTTTTTCAGGAGCACACCCATAAAGGGTAGTTCTTTTTCTACTATAGCCGGTGAGATACCACCGGCTATCAGGGCTTGGATCCAATCTATCAGCTCACTGGTAGAGGGCTTCTTACGGAATTCATCCAATTCCCTCAACCAATAGAACTTATTCAGGCATTGCTGCAAGAGGTCCTGCTGGATATCAGGGTGATGTACCCGCACGATTCGCTCCATCAACTCTGGCCCAGGAAACTCTATGTAATGGAAGACGCAACGCCGTAGAAAGGCATCGGGCAGCTCTTTCTCGGAATTGCTGGTAATGATTACAATGGGGCGGTGCCGGGCAATGATGGTCTTATCCAGCTCAGGTATATAGAAGGACATCTCATCCAGCTCGTTCAGCAGGTCATTAGGAAACTCTAGATCGGCCTTATCAATCTCATCTAATAGCAGTACCGGCTGCGCTTCGAAAGTAAAGGCTAGGCCCAGCTTGCCCAGTTTTATATATTGGCTGATGTCGGAGATATCTTTATCACCAAAGCGGCTATCATGGAGGCGCTGGACAGTATCGTAAAGATAGAGCCCTTCCTGGGCCTTGGTGGTTGACTTAATATTCCAGACAATCAGGGGTTTACTCAGCCCTAAGGCGATATTATGGGCCAGCAAAGTCTTGCCTGTGCCCGGCTCGCCCTTGACCAGCAAGGGCCTGGCTAAAGCAATAGCGGCATTAACCACATTGCGTAATGCCTCTGAGACGATATATTTATGTGTCCCTTGAAACCGATCAAAACCATTATCCCTGCTCATATCCACCACCTTTCATGCGTAACAGTTCACTACGCTTTGCGCTATTCTGAACCCTGCTAACTGAACCCCGTGAACTGTTACTTTCATACTAATTAAAAGCGCTGATACCGAGGACTTCTCGACCGATGATCAGCTTCTGTATCTGGGAAGTCCCCTCGGCCATGGTCAGGTGCCTGATATCCCGATAGTATCGCTCCACGGGAAATTCACGGGTATAGCCATACCCACCATGTATCTGGATAGCATTAGAAGCAATCTTTAGAGCCGCCTCAGTAGCAAAGAGCTTGGCCATAGCCGCTTCTTTGGCACAGGGGAGCCCTTTCTGCAAGAGGTGCGCAGCCCTCAAGCCCAATAACCGTGCCGCCTCATTCTCCATCACTATCTCGGCTATCATCTCCTGTACCAACTGAAATCCGCCAATAACCTTACCGAACTGCTTCCTCTCCTGGGCATATTTGACGGAGGCATCAATACAGGCCTGGGCAACACCAATGACGGCAAAGGCGACGGTACATCTTCCTATATTGAGTCCGGCAAGGGCTATCTTTAACCCCTCGCCCGGCTGGCCCAATAGGTTTTTACGCGGTACACGGCAGTCCTCAAAATGGAGTTCTGAGATAACCGAGGCCCGCATGCCCATCTTCTCTATATCCCGGGCGGTATAATGACAGGTATCGCGCTCGACAAGGAAGGCGCAGATACCTTTTGCCCCTTTACTCCGGTCTATAGTGGCAAAGACTAAACCCATCTCGGCCTTACTGCCATGAGTGATCAGGGTCTTGGTCCCATTCAAGATATAATCGTCACCATCCAGGGTTGCCCGGCTCTCTAGACTGGCGGCATCAGAGCCGACATTAGGCTCGGTCAGGCCGAAGAAAGCCAGTTTGTCCCCGTTAAGCATGGGCCTTAAGAAACGTCCTTTCTGTTCTTCAGTGCCATGCTTATAGATATTAGTCAGGATCATGTTATTAGTGGTTATAACGGTACGGATAGAGCTCCAGGCCCGGCCCAGCTCTTCTATCAATATAAAATAGGATATATAATCCAGGCCCATACCACCTGCCTCTTCGGGCAATAAGCCGCCAATATAGCCAAACGGTATGAGCTTTTTTATTATTTCACGGCTGGGGAACTCTTGCTGCTCCTCGTGCTCAGCGACAATGGGGATGATCTCGGTATCCATGAACCTGCGGACAGTCTTCTTCAGCGCCTCCTGCTCTTCGGTCAGATCAAAATCCATGTTCCTTTCCCCTTAAGTTTGTTGCTTTCCTTTTTTGACGCACACCCACTTCGTGGGTACCCGACGCAGATTTTCAAGATAAAAATATCTGCGTATATCTGTGAAAATCTGTGTCCTAATTAATTCGGCATTGTCACATTAAAATTGACCCTATAACATGACAAATGTGACAAAGTTACCTTACAGGAACCGGAATGTTGATATTTTACAAGATTATGTCTTTAGAAGCAATAAAATAGCATAACCATTCAGCCACCAGGGCGCTAAGTCGCCAGGGAACAAGCCGTGAGCAGTGAGGAGTGAGCAGTAAGGAGTAAGGAGTAAAGAGTTACTGCTCACTTCTCAGCGTTTCCGGCGTTCCCTGCGGTGAAATTTTGAATAAGGATGATACCTGGTTGTAGAAATTTTTGGGGAAACATCAGTCAAGAATGGGCGTTGACAAAGAGAAGAGAATGGTTTATATGATAGCAGAATATGGGAGAGGATATGGAAAACTGGTTAAAAGGAGATTTTCACCTTCATACCGAGGAAGACTATCGGGAAAGAATTAGCTACAACGCTAAAGAGTTAATTGATAGGGCTGGCCAGCAGGGGTATAAAGTCCTGGCCATAACCAACCATGAGCAGGTGACTTTTTCCAGGGAATTAAAGGAATATGCTGCGGGGCAGGGGATAATTCTATTGCCCGGTACTGAGGCGACTATCAAAGGAAAGCATGTATTAATAATCAGCCCGGACGGCTTCTTTCATCCCGAAAAGATAAAGACCTTTAAAGATTTGCAGCAAGCCCGACAGGATGGCGCCCTAATAATCGCCCCCCACCCCTTCTTTCCTGGTATCCACTCGCTGCGTTCTAAATTGATCCGATACCTGGGGGTATTTGATGCGATAGAATATTCCCATTTCTATCTCAGCCGGATCAATTTTAATATACCGGCCGAGAGACTGGCCCGGCAGCATGGTATTCCTCTGGTAGGGACCTCTGATGCCCATTGCTGGCGGCAATTTGGTGCCACATACAGCCTGGTAAAGGCTAAACAGGAATCAGAAGATATTATCCGGGCCATAAAGGAAGGTGATATAGAGATAGTTAGTCAGCCCCTGGGGGCTATTTCTGCAGCCCGATGCTATCTGGGAATCTGGTGGAACAGCCTGTGGGGCCTATTTCAATCCCCAAATTCTAGGATAGTGAGGAAGTGAGCGTTGAGGGGTAAGGAGTAAGGGATAATCCCTTTTAGATTGCTTCGCTCCCCCTTCGCTACGCTCAGGGCTAAGGGCTCACCGCAATGACACTTTGAATGTCAACTTGTTTGAGACGTTCACTATAACTGCTCCCGGCTTACAGTTAACTGCCCAGTTTTTTGTGTTCTTTACGGTTCATAATTCCAGATTATCAGTGGATAAGCTTGCCAGGTCACGGTATGGCACTACTATTTTTGTTTTATTAATTATCTGGTGCTTGCTATCAGGTCAGACAAAGGCCCCTGAATATCTCTTCCCTTTAGCTATGGAACCTGCTATTAGTGGGACTTTTGGCGAATACCGGGGCTATAGGTTTCATGCTGGGATAGACCTCAGGACTAATGGGGTGATGGGCTATCCAGTGAAGGCCACAGGAGATGGGGAGGTCTTTCAGGTAAAGCACTTTGTTGGTGCTGATGGCAAGGTGCTGTATTTGCGCCATAGAACCGGCCAGATAACGGTATATGCCCACCTTTTTGAGTTCATGCCTGCATTAGAAAAACTGGTTCAGGAAGAGAGACGGCGGACAAATAGGTATGGGTTCAGGCTCTGGCCAGAAAAACCGCTCAGGGTTAATAAAGGTACTATTATCGGATATTCAGGTAAATCGGGTACCAGCTCCCCACATCTCCATTTCGAGATTCGCACACCAGATAATCAGCCCCTTAATCCCTTTAAAAAAGGCCTCCTGATAGCAGATGTTATCCCGCCGGTCTTGAAGTCTATTACCCTGGAACCGGCAGACCCATACTCGGCCGTGGAAGGCGGTTCTGCCAGCCGTAGTTTTAATTTTGTCCAGCGGGGAGGAGGATACGTTTTAGCGAAAAGACCGCGGGTAGCCGGGCAGGTTCAGATCACGCTAGGGGCCTGTGATGAGACCACCCCGGGCAGTTGCAATGGGGTCTATCGCATAGAGGTTTATCGGGGATCGGGCCTTCCCGGGCTTAGTCTCTCTTTTGATAAATTCTCTTTTCTAGATAATTTTAAGGGCCTCTCTGTTTACCAGACAGGCTCCAATTTTTTTCAGGGACGATACCTGTACCGGCTCGTTCCAGCTCCTTCAGCCTGTAATCCTTTCCTGCGTAACCCACCCCACCCTTTGTGGCTAAGGGGGATAGGGGCCCGAGGACCTTTATTAATAAAGGTGTATGATGCTGCCGATAATTTTGCTATCGGGAAAGTCCTGCTTGAAGAAGACCCTGGCGCTTATGATTTTTCTGACCAGATATTGAAATACCCATTCTTCATAAAAGCGGGGGAGAAAAAGGCCCTATCAATAGACAAGGGGTCTTTTAAGCTTGAGTTTAGCCCGGAAAGTCTATGCAGCCCTGATTATCTGGCTATCCAGGAGAAGAGGGAAGGGGAGGGGACAGTTTATTCGGCAAGGTTCAAGGATAATTCTTCTGCCCAGCGAATAAAGGTAGCTATGGAACTGACCAACCGGATGCGCTTAGACAAGGTAGGGATATATGCCCGGGCCTCAGCCGAACAGGGCTGGACATATCTCCCTACAGTTGTGGATAGGAAGAGCCATTATGCCTGCGCCTATTCTACCCTCCCAGGCGATTTTACCCTAAAAGAAGACGATAGCAAACCCGTGATTGGCCCAGAGATATACTATGGCAAAGCCCGCAACCTGATCAATCTTAAACGGTATGAGATCTCTTGCTCATTGTATGACTATGGGAGCGGTTTAGACCCAGACTCCATCAGCTTTCGGGTGGATAATGAGCCGATGTTCTGGGAATTGAATTATCCTGAACAACGTCTCTATTGCTACTTGCGGGAGCCCCTGCCCGCTGGCAGTCATCAGCTATACCTTAAAGCCGCTGATCGGATAGGCAATATCAGTGAGTACCAGGGTACTTTCCTTGCCCCAGACCCATAATTGTGTAACCATTCACCCCAGAGCACGCAGAGGAAGCAGTTACTACGGATATAAACAGATAAAGACAGATTTCTGGCTTCATTGCAAAATTAGCAATAAAAAATTAGCAATTAACAATTAGAGAGACTAAGAGATTAGGAGACTAATAGAGATTGGATATTGAGATTTTGAAATGCTAATTGCTAATTTTGCATTTTGCATTGAAAGGGGATCCGTGTTCATCCGTGGCTAAAAATCAAATAATAACTAAACAATTACATTTTATTTAAATGATGTTAAGGCTGGAAGGGTTATCTAAGAGGTTTGGTAAATTTGTTGCGGTTGATAATATCTCGCTGGAGGTGAACCCCGGCGAGATATTTGGCTT
>MHDQ01000156.1 GCA_001803565.1 Nitrospinae bacterium RIFCSPLOWO2_12_FULL_45_22
ATTTGTCATTTTGGAGGGTTGATATTATTTAGTATTTCGGATTTCGATTTTAGGATTTAGATAAACCACAGGATATTGCGCTATTATGCTCCTTATAGAATGTGATAAGGGAAGGGAGAAGCTATAATATGCCGGTAGAGATGGACAAGATTGTTTCGCTCTGTAAGCGCAGAGGGTTTATCTTCCAGAGCAGTGAGATTTATGGTGGCTTAGGCAGTACCTGGGACTACGGTCCCTTAGGGGTAGAATTAAAACGAAATGTCAAAGAAGTATGGTGGCGGGATGTGGTTTATAATCGGGATGACATGGAGGGATTGGATGCCGCTATCCTGATGCACCCCGAGGTATGGGTGGCCTCCGGGCATGTAGAAGGCTTTACTGATCCTTTAGTTGATTGCAAGTTATGCAAGAAACGGTTTAAGGCCGATGCTATCAGTACTAATGAGAATAAGTGTCCCGAGTGTGGGGGCGAGTTGACCGAGGCCAGGCAATTCAATCTGATGTTCAAGACCTTTATGGGGCCCGTGGAAGAAGAGGCCGCCACAGTCTATCTACGGCCCGAGACCGCCCAGGGTATCTTTACTAATTTTTCTAATATCCTTACCACCATGCGCCGCAAGCTCCCCTTCGGCATAGCCCAGATTGGTAAGGCCTTCCGGAACGAGATAACCCCCGGTAATTTTACCTTCAGGACTAGGGAATTCGAGCAGATGGAGATCGAATATTTTGTCGAGGCCGGTACAGACCAGCAATGGTACGAATATTGGGTTCAGGAACGTTTTGCCTGGTACCTCAAATATGGTATTAATAAAGATAACCTGCAGGTAAGGGAACATGCGCCCCAGGAGCTGGCCCATTATGCTAAATGCTGCTCTGATATAGAATATCTATTTCCCATGGGCTGGTCAGAGCTGGAAGGGATAGCTAACCGAGCCGATTACGACTTGCGACAACATTCTATCCATAGCAATAAAGACCTGAGTTTTTTTGATGAAGATAAGAAACAGAGGTATATCCCTTATGTGATTGAGCCTTCAGCCGGTGCAGACCGGGCTACCCTGGCCTTCTTGATAGATGCTTACCGAGAAGAGACAGTCCGGGGGGAGAGGCGGGTAGTATTGGGTTTTCATAAATCCCTGGCACCCATAAAAGTAGCGGTCCTGCCCTTGCTCAGAAACCGGCCAGAGCTGGTACAATTGGCCCGGACTATAGCCGAAGGGTTACGCAAAAGATTCTTTACTAAGTATGACGATACCGGCTCTATTGGCCGGCTCTATCGCCGTCAGGACGAGATCGGTACCCTTTATTGTATTACCGTAGATGTCCAATCCCTGACCGATAAGGCTGTTACCGTACGGGATAGAGATACTATGCTCCAGGATAGAATCCCCCTCGAAGCACTGGAGCGCTACGTTATGGATAAATTCTCCTGATAGGTGTTTTTTTTCTCGACAGAACAGGCACAGAGATACGGCAATGAGCTCTGAGCCCGTACTTCTTCTCTAAGGAACAGAAGAGATTTTTCGATAATGCACCCTGGACTCGCCCGTCTCTAAGTACCCCTTCAATGCCCCGATTATTTCTTCTGGATCACGGAAGTTAATAGTCTGTACCTCGTCCATTCTATTGACTTTTCTTTATATGGTCGAAGAAGTCTGCACTTGACAATTTAGTCGCAGAAGATAGAATTATCAGATGCAAGGCGGAGAGGGCCGTACCTATGCCTACAATTTCGATGTTTTACGGCATCCTTATCCGGATGTTTTTCTATGATACGGATAGGCATAACGTGCCGCACATACATGCAGAACATCAAGGGCAAGTTGCTGTGTACTCAATTCACGATGGTTCTGTGTTGGCTGGCGAGCTTCCACCGAAAAAGCACAAATTGGTTGTCGCATGGATTGAAATACACCAGGAGGATCTGCTCGCCGATTGGGAGCTGGCGGTTGTTGGCAAAAAACCTTTTCCTATTCGAGGACTTGATCAATGAACATTGAAGAAATTCTTCCGAGAGAGGATCACCTGCTGTACGTCAAGGCCGATGATGGGCAAGCCGGTCTATTTGACGTAACGCCCTATCTCGAATCAGAAGCTTTTGCACCCCTGAAAGACCGAAGTGAGTTCGAGCGTATCCACAATGGAAGGTATTTTATTGAATGGGAGTGTGGGGCAGATCTTTCAGCAGATACTATTCAAGCGCGGTGGACGCCTTTAACAAAGGAAGGCGCCCAACAAGGCGCTTAACTCGGACTGCCTCAGTCGCTGCGCTCCTTCGGCAGCCGGTTAGCGCAATCGTTAGGTGCCCTTCAAAAATGTGAGGTGATTTTATGAAGCCCAAGGTAATCGTTCATGAAGCGGAAGAAGGAGGCTACTGGGCCGAAGTCCCGTCTATTCCAGGCTGCGCGACTCAGGGAGAGACTTTCGACGAACTCCTCGGCAACATCTACGAGGCTGTCGAAGGTTGCTTGTTCGTAGACATAAAAGACATTGAGGTAACGGAGAAGGATAAAGTTCTGGAGATCGCGGTGTGAAAGCCATTTCAGGGAAGGACTTCGCGAAGCTGCTTGAGAGAAGAGGCTGGGAATTGCGTAGAACGAAGGGACGTCATCACATTTACGCAAAAGCGGGAAACCCGGCTCGGATTTCCGTGCCCATACATATGGAAATAGCCCACTCAAAATAGGCTTGTTGAGGCACCTCATGAAGGTTGCAGGAATTGACGAAAGCGAGTTGTGACATAGAGCACATAACAACGCAATCGAGTCGGACTGGCCTTCCGCTGCGCTCCATTGCAACCGCTTAGCCGAAACGTTAGACGGCAAGACCCATCGGGCGGAAGAAAGTAATAAAGGAGGTATTCAAATGATACAATCTTTAACCGGTTTCTTTTTTAAGCTTGCGCGAGATGTTCTATAAGGATCTGGTAAAGGGAGCAATTGAGAAAAAGTTCAAGACAATCGTTGAGCAAGAAGTAAGGGAAACTCTTGTTGAACACCTTACTAAGGCACAAAAATCAGTTTCCTACCTCATTCTTCAGTCATGTCGACAACGTCGACTTATTACTTTGAGAGCAATCTGTACAGATTAACGTTCAAATACAGATTCCCCTTACCGACCTGGTGTCTTTTGAGAACACCAATCTTTTCCTTAATGCCGATGCAAGTCTAATTACGCCACGCTATCTCTGTTGTAAAAGTGGATATTTTCTCTGATATTCAAGATGCCACTGCGCTTACCTTGATATCGCTGGATTTTATCCATGGTAAACTTTCTCAATTCATTCTATGAGAAATGTAGTGGAAACATATTAACCTGGATTTATTGCCTGGATGACATAAAGGTATTGATAAACCTCTAGCTGGCTAATATCTTTAAACCCAGCTTCAGAGAGTATCCTGATGGCCTCCTGGCAGGGTATCCTATGTTCTAATGGGGGCCCCATAGGTGATTCTTTTGCCTCCCAGTCTATATTAATAATTTTCCCCTGGGGCTTAAGCACCCTCCTTATTTCCGAAAGCAGGGCTTCCTTTTGATCTGCTTCATGGAAGGCCATGGCGATGATAACCATATCCAGACACGAGTCGGGCAGCGGTATAGAATTCTCCTGGGATAAGATCGGCTCTATATTGGTTATATGCCTCTCTTTCATCCTTTGTTCCAGGATAGATAACATTTCCGGAGAAATATCTACTGCATATACTTTTCCGCCCTGGCCTATTCTATGGGCCAGAGGAAAGGTATAATATCCCGTCCCACACCCTATATCGGCTGCGATAGTGCCCCCTGGCATTTTCAATAGAGCCAAAAGTTTTTCTGGGTCCTGTATCTCCCGTCGTTCGGGAGAATCTAGCTTAGCAACTTTCTCGATATCGAATTTATGTCCCATTTTCTTCTTCTCCTGTAACGATTCTGTTTGATCCTATTTAACCGTTCACCCCCTTATCCTGCCACATTGTCATTCTGAGACCTTCGCTCCATGTCATTCTGAGTGAAGCGAAGAATCTCGTTGTTCCGCTCAGGGTGACAAATCCGGTGAAAGGACTAGCTGTTTTCTGAGGGCATATTGTGTTTCCAACTGGTAATGCCACCAATGAGGTTTTTTACCCGAGTAAAGCCATGGGCCTGCAAGATACGGCAGGCCAGGTAGGAACGGAGGCCAGTCCCGCAATGTGCCACTAATTCCTCTTTTTTATGACCTGCCAGCTCATCCAGCCGAGAGCGCAACTCATCAATAGGTATCAGGGTAGAGCCGGAAATAGAAACAACAGCATGCTCTCTGGGAGTACGTACATCAATGATCCGTACCTTTTTTCCTGCCTCCATATCCCCCATCAACTCTTTGCTGGTTAAGGCTGCTACCTCACCCTGGAGTATGTTCTGGGCCACAAACCCCGCTGTTATAACCGGGTCGCGGGCCGAGCCAAATTGTGGTGCATAGGCCAGGTCCAGGTTTCCCAGGTCCGATATGGTGAGCCCGGCATAGAGGGCCGTAGACAAGATATCAATCCTTTTATCCACCCCGCCACGCCCCACTACCTGGACACCCAGGAGCCGGCCTGAGCCTTTTTCTGCAATCAGCTTGATAGTCAGAGGCTTAGCACCCGGATAGTAGCCGGCATGGTCCTCGCCATGGGTATAAGAGCAGTAATAATCCAGGCCTTCCTGCTGGGCTTCCCGTTCATTCAAGCCAGTCCGTGCCGCTACCAGGTCACAGACCTTGACAATGGCAGTCCCCAGTACTCCCTTCATAACCTTGTTGCCCCCAGCGGCATTAGCGCCAGCTACCCGTCCTTGCTTATTAGCCGGCCCGGCCAGGGCTATCCAGACCTTTTTCCCGGTAAGCAGGTGGGTGCTTTCAGCACAATCCCCTGCGGCAAAAATATCTGGGTCGCTGGTCTCCATCCGTTCATTCACCTCTATGGCACCCGTCGTACCGATCTTTAAACCGGCATCTCTGGCCAGCCGGATATCAGGCTTGATACCGATAGATAGAATAGCTATTTCAGCCGGGAGCTTATGGCCGGACTCCAGGACAATCTCTTGCACCCGATCACTCTTATCCACCAAAAATTCCTTGACCCCATCTCTCAGGATCACTTCTACCCTTTTCTCTCCCAGATGGGCCAGGATAGGCTGGGACATCTCTCTATCCATGGGAGCTAGCAGTTGGTCGGCTTTCTCTATTACCGTAACCTTTAAGTCCCGGGCCAGCATGGCCTCGGCCATCTCTAAACCGATATAGCCACCACCTACTATGGCTGCCTGGGTTATGGAATTGTTGGCCAGGTACTGAAAGATATTATCTGTATCGGGTATAGAACGTAATGGGAAGCAGTTTCTGGCCTGTATTCCCGGCAGAGGAGGGACTATAGGTAAAGCGCCGGGGGCCAGGATCAGCTTATCGTAGGGCTCTTCAAACTCCTTATCTGTGATCAGGTCTTTCACCAGCACCCGCTTTTTATCCCGTAAAACCTTCAAGACTTCATGGTTAGTCTTGACCTCGATATTGTGTCGTGCTTTAAAGCTCTCGGGTGTATTTAAGAGGAGGCTTTCCCGCTTAGCAATCTCACCGGAGATATAATAAGGCAGGCCACAATTAGCAAAGGATATATAGGGCCCTTTTTCAAAGATAATTATCTGGCAAAACTCGTCTTGCCGCCTGGCCTTAGCGGCCGCACTAGCACCGCCTGCTACCCCACCAATTACTACAATCTTCCTCACCATACGCTAATCTCCTCCTAAAAATCCTTCTGCTTATA
>MHDQ01000157.1 GCA_001803565.1 Nitrospinae bacterium RIFCSPLOWO2_12_FULL_45_22
TTAAAAAGGTCCCGCCGGGGCTGTGGTAGGCCCTTCAGGGATGGTTTTTGTGCCTGATAGAAAGGCTTTAGGGTACCGGATCGAAGGTCTTCTATGGCGCTTGCCCAAACCCCTTCCGCCTCACCTATTATGACAGAATCTACATGTTGCTTAGCCTCCTGGGGTAGGAGGGAGGCGTGGATACCACCCATAATTACCTTTACCCCCCGGGCACGATATTCATCGGCAATAGCATAGGCCCTGGGGGCCTGCATCGTCATAGCTGTCAACCCTATTACATCTACTTCTGCCCCAGAGTCAATATCTTCTATATTTTCGTCTATGAGAGAGACTTGCACATCCGGCGGGGTCAGGGCGGCAACTGATACCAGGCTGAGACGGGGGAACCAAAAGGATTTAATGGTATCTCTGTTGTGATGAAAAAGATAATCTTTATTAGCAGGCTCTATTAATCGAAGCTTCATACATCACCTCCTATTTGATAATATTAGTTGTTTTGATGCAGGCTTATAACTCGACTTGCTTGAATATCTCGGCATAAGCAAGGCATTCTTTTTCTCCAAACCTAGCCCCCATCTGTTTTATGCGTTCTTGCCAGTCCGGGATAGTCTCGATCTGGGTGCTATGTTGGGCAATAGCCCGCAACTTGATCTCTATAAATTCCGTAATATCAACAATAATATCAGGTTTTTCTGGAAAAGTATAATAGATTGACTTGGGCCGGTGGGCATCCAGGCCGATAGCTAAAAACGCCGGAAAGAATAGATGATCCCTTGCGGCTACTATGGCATCAGTAACAGCTATCCCAACGGCCCTATGGTCGGGGTGGATAAGGTAGGGCCGCCAGGGGTCATGGGTAATAACCAGGTCGGGTTTAATATAGCGTATGAGTAGTGCCAGCTCTACCTTCAAGATAGAGTTAACTTCTAGCTCCCCATCGTGATGGCGTAAGAATATGACCCGTTGAACACCTAACAACTGGGCAGCGGCCTCTTGCTCCCGTTCCCGCAAGGCAGCCAATTGATAAGGGTTCATCTCTAAGTCCTTACTCCCTTTATTACCGTCTGTACAGATAATATAGATTACTTCTTTACCCTCGGCTGTCCATTTAGCTATAGAGCCGCCACAGGACAGCTCCGGGTCGTCAGGATGAGCGGAAATAACCAGTATTTTCCCTATTTTTTCCATAGCGGTTATTAAAATTGGCAATAACTTTGTTATATAAGAGGATTTCTTGATCGGCAACTTTTGACCATTGGAAATTCTTTGCCCAGGCCATCCCATTTTGCCCCAGCCGGAAATTTAATTCTTTGTCGGATAAGAGCAGGTCCAGCTTTTCGGCTAAGCTTCCACCATCCCCGACTGGTACAAGGAAACCAGCTTTATTGTCAGGTATAGTGAAAGAAAGCCCACCCACGTTAGATGCAACGATAGGAGTCCCACATGCCATAGCTTCTAAAGCAACCATCCCGAAAGACTCATACCGGGAAGGGATAGCTAAGACATCCGCTGCAGAATAATAATAAGTTAAGACCTCTTGCCTCTGGCCAGGCAAGAAGGAGACTTTCGTAGATATATCAAGTTTTCTTACCAGGGCCTTTATCCGCTGCAGTTCCTGGTTATCTTCGCTATCAGAATTATCACTGCCGCCTATTATAATAAGTTTTAACCCCGGTGTACTGCGCAGAATAGATATGGCCTTTACTAAGGTTTCCAGGCCTTTTATAGGATCAATCCTACCAACAAAAAGGACTATTTTTGCTTCATTTAGGCCCAGGAAGGCCCTGGCCTTATGTTTAGGTATTGGTCGGAAAATAGACGGGTTAACGCCGCATGGGATAACTTCTACCTTATCCGGGACAGCCTCATAAAACTTTATCATATCACTCTTGCCTTGCTGAGTGGCCGCTTCCAACTGGTCAACATGGCTCATAAGGACCTTCTCCAGCCTGAGGCGTAAAGGGTGCTCTCTATTTCCACCATTATCCATAGCCATATTCTTCAGGTAACCCAGGGTATGGAACCTTTGAATTACCGGGACTTCCCAATCCTTTTGCAGCTCTTTCGCCACCCCCCCAGAGAGCCAATAATGGGCATGCAAAAGATCGTATCTGATCCTTTCTTTTCTGGCAAATTCTTTTACCTGGTTGATAAATTC
Source organism: Nitrospinae bacterium RIFCSPLOWO2_12_FULL_45_22 (assembly GCA_001803565.1). GTDB lineage: Bacteria > 2-12-FULL-45-22 > 2-12-FULL-45-22 > 2-12-FULL-45-22 > 2-12-FULL-45-22 > 2-12-FULL-45-22. The sequence goes on from MHDQ01000157.1 coordinate 2,159, forward strand.
CGGTAAAAAATACCAGAGCAGATTCTTATTGTATGGCTGCGATAGCCCCGCCTTAATGTGTATCACCCGTGCTTTTGACCCGAAAGAAACTACCTGGGGCAGATCATGTCTCTGGAGCCGGGTAAAGATATCTACCATAATCTCTCGGCGGCCCAATTCGTTAGCCAGCTCTTTTATATAGACATTCATACCGCCTGTATCCTGGCCCCCTAAAGGGGCTAAGGGACAGCTATGGACACTTATCATTGCCACCCGGTTGAGGCCTACCATTTTCCTATTCCCATTGAATTAGGGGTCGGGTCAGAAGACCGCGATCCTATCCGCGGGTAGTACTGGGTCTCCTGATCCAGCAAAAAAGAAATTCCTATCCCACTTAAATCCGTAAAATCAGTTTATAGACCGTATTATCTACTGCCCCAAACTTATATTTGTATGACTCATTCCCCCGAAGAAAGTCCACTCGCTTGAAACCCTTCTCAATACAGTCCTTAACTATTAACCCTATAAGGACAATGCCGGGACTCCAGGGAGAGTAACGGGGTTCGTATCCAGAGTTATATATATATAAAGTATCAAGGTATTCAAAACCTATTATACCAGCAATCTTCTTGCCATTAGCGGTTAAGAAGGAGAGGTTTAGCCAACCCCGCTGGGCGAATAATTCTGCCAGGCTTAAAAAATAGGAGCTCATTTCACCACCCATAAAACCAGCCTTCTCTTCCCGACTTGCCCGATGCAGGATAAAGAAATCTTCTATCCCTTCCCTAATTTTGTTAGCATCTTTTATCCTAAGCAGGTCTACCTGGGCCTCGCGGTTGATCTTTCTGGTCTTTCTCTCTAATTCATGCCGATCCTTCTTTTTTAAGAGCTGCAGATACTCTTCCCAGCTAGTAGGTAAAGATAGTATCGGGCAAGTATCTTCTGGCAACAGTCGTACTTCAAAACCAAATTTTTCTGCTGGTTTGACAATCCAGGTCTTTGTTAGTGAATCTTCCGGTAGCCCGGATAATTCTATAGTCCCCTCCCCTTTGATCTTCTCTTTAAGATAATTTAATATGGAGACCAGAACCGGCTCTATCATGGCCTGATCAATTATCGCGTCCCTATAGTCCCAGGTATTTGTGTCTCCTATAAACTCTACCACTACCCCATCCCGACTCTGTTTCATAATCAGCGGTACTATCCCTCTCAACCCTCTCGACTCGTCTCTCACAAGGAGAAAGTGGAAATCTTTGGTATACCAGAAGTGCTTTAACCATAGGTAGTACCATTCCCAGCAGAAGAATATCTTAGGGGCATGGGAGCGGCTCAAGAGTTGATTCCAGGGCTCTTGCATCTGGATAAACTCGGTCCATCCCCTCAACTCTTCTATTATCAACTTCATTTTACCAGGTAACTATTTGGGTGTGGCTATTTAGTCCAAAAAGCAAATTCCTATGCCCTTAGAATCTGTCACAAAATAACTTGATCAAAGAAGAGGAGATATGGGGATGGTGGGGATAGGGAGATTTATATATAATTCTTTTTATCTCCAACATCTTCTTTATCCCCTTATCTCCTTGTCTTACACATTTAACTTGATCAAGTTATTGCGTAGCAATGCCTTAGCTCAGGATAGGGCTTTATCTTCTGGGGAGAAATATGACTCCCTCATGTCCTTCTTCAATAGGACTCTGTCGGTAAAAAGGTATCCCACATATTCTGCTATATTTTATCACCTGGAATCGTTTAAACCCAGCTTTCTCTATGCCGCATTGAGAAGGGATATTTTCGCGCAGGACAAAGATCAAAGCCCGGGTATAGCCTTTCTCTTTACCATATTGACAAACATAGGTCAAGATATAGGGATAAAGGTTCTTACCCCGGTAGTCTGGTAAAGTAAACGCATCATAGAGATAAAACTCTTCATGCTTAACTTTAATAACCTTATCAATCTCTCCTACTTCTGCCTCGGAGAAGGCGACCCAACAATAGGCTGCTATGTGAGATTGGTGTACCGCTATCCAGATCATCTCTCCCCGGCCAAACCGGGATTGGCAAATCAATTCATCGGCTATCTCTAATAAATTGAAGCAAGGCGATTCAGAAATATTTCTTAATTGATATACCTGAACATCGAGCTTTGGTTTTATAAGAGGCATATCCCCAGAAAGGGGAAAGGCGTATAGATAGAGGCAGTTCGCAGAAAATAACCTCTTGAGTTTCATGATCTTTGGGTAAAAACTACAAAGGCACTAAAACACAAAGAAAAATATCATGGGTAACAGTTCACAGGGGTCAGGGATCAGTGGTTAGGCAAGCTTTTCTCGGGCTATGAGTCCTTCGCACAATCTCTAAAGATCGATAACTATTCAAAAATTAAAGTCTTTTCCTGAACCCCGTGAACTGCATTACTATTGACTCTTTTGTGCCTTAGTGCCTTTATGGTTATAACTATTTTAAGTTGTTTCTTTTTTCACCCGGTCCTGCACATAGCGGGAGCGGACCAGGGACCATTGGGAACTCATACGGACAAAATATTGCATCACCCCTCTAGCCTTAGGATAAATAGTGAAGGGATAGATCCGGTTAGGGTCAATATTATCTACCGCAAATACCCCGATGCGTTGCACAGATAAATAATCCTGAAGCCGGGCAATCCAGCGCTCCTGGAGCCTTAAGGGGATACCCAAACTCTCCTGGAAGGCAGGTATCACAATAGCATAATCGTGAGTACTACCTTTCTTCCTGCGTAATTCAACCAATCTTTTAGCCCTCTCTTCCGCCTTTTCATCACATTTGACCTCCAGGTTAACAAGAAAACCCTTTCCTTCCTGCTCAAAATAAAGGTCTGCATCAGTGCTTTCTCCTGGCGAATAACCCTTTTCTTGCAGGAGGTGGGTGATAGCCATCTTAATATAATCCCTTGCCTCTTGTTCATCAGTGAAAGTACCCTGGGAACGAGTAGGGAGCAGATTTAGTTTGAGGGGTGCGGCAGGTGGAGGTGCGGGCCTCTTTTCCTTTTCCATTCTCCCTTCACAATAAAACAGATCGGAGTGCTCGATCTCTTTATCATCAACAAATTTAACCCTGAGCAATAGTTTGATCCCCCCGGGGTAGTGCTGCTTTTCCAAAATATCCATTCCCTTTACTATAAAATTCTCAGCTAAGGGTAGTGTGATGAAGATTCCTTTTTGGACAAAGCTTTTATTAATGTCTCGAACAGTTACCCTTTTATCGGCATCTTCAACTGTTGTCATAATGGATTATTCCTCCCTTCCTCGTCTATCGGACCAATTCCAGGGCCCCAAAGGGACACCTCATCGCACATGCCCTGCAGTATTCTGGTGGGTCAGCCTTTCTCTTGCAACGGTATGGATTAACCACATGAATAATACCATCAATTACCTGAAGAACTGACACGCTTTCAGTAAAGGCGGGCATTTCACCTCTGGGCCGGACGCGGCTCCTTCTCCCCAGGCTGCAAACCATAATACAGTCACCGCATCCCACACATTTTTCTTGCTTAATAAGGTGGCCACTTTCTGCTATATCTGCTTCCTCTAGCTCTTCGCCAAAATATTCCTTCAGCAGTTCCATAGAACTGCTAAACTCTTCTTTTTGTAAATCCGGACAGTCCGCCAGGGTCTTTTCTCGGCTGATGAGTTCAAAGGCAAAGGCCAAACAGGTCTCACAACCACATGCCTTACAGTCTGTACACGGGAGCAATTGATATATTTGTAGAGGATTAATTCTCTCCTGAGTCATGCTTCCACCACTTCTGCTATGACTTCTATTCGTTTAAAATTAGGTAATTGTGCCTTTACGGGATCATATTCCGTCAATTTATTGATATAAGAACTCACTGGCACGAAACCAACCCCTGGGGGGCAGTTGGCATCTGCCTTTACCTTCATTACTATGGCACCCATAGAATCACTAAGCCTGATCATATCACCTTCCGATATAGCCAGTGTCTCTAAATCAGTTGGTGCCATACTTATCTGGCTTGACAGCTCCTGGTAATTAGCTTCACTACCCTCTGTTTGCCTTATTGCCCATTGGTAAGCATCCCGGTAAGTGACAATCACCAGTTTGATTTTCATACTCCCTCCAGCAGCCGGCTAATAATTTCTTCATCGCTAGGACGATCGGTCTCTTTTATAGGACTTAAGGTCACCTCAGTCCCATCCATACGCACTACTCTCCCCCCAGCTTCTATGCCCGAGATAGCGCCCCCGAATACTACGGTAGAATGCATACTCGTGGGGGTTATATATGGGTCAAGAGTTATCAGTGATATCCCCCGGTTCAAATTTTTTGCTAAGGAAGCAGGTAAGCTGGAGTATGGGTCTGTTCCTACAATCAGGATACAATCAGCCTCCTGGTTGCGTACCTGTTCTAAGAAAGAAAACTGAGGACCATGAGATATGCCATTAGCAAAAGATATTTTGTTAACATGGCCGGTCTGCTGATATAATAAATGGTTCAAACCCCTCATATTAGTATGGCAGGCCATAGGAATGACTGCCAGGCCTATACCTAGAATGTTCTTTATGGTCTCAATCAGTTGCTGGAAGAGAGAAAAATCTCCATCTAAAGCATAGGTTAACCCTAAACCCACGAATATAATCGGAAACTGGGACTTTTTTAGGAGCTCCACGAAGGCCCGGGCATCTTCTCTTCCTGAGTCCTCTTTTATGACCGTCAAAATGGAGATTATAAAATCTCTATCCTCACCAGGCAACAGTCTAAAGGCATGTCTACAGCGCCGGCTAAGCTCGGTATCCCTTACATCAACACAACTAAGCCCGGCGGGTTTAGCCCGCTCAAAGGGATAATAAGCAAACCGAGATATGTGTCTTGGGTGAGAGTGGTAAGGATTGGAACCCCAATAGACGAGCAAATCAGCCTCTTTTAGCTGGGGAAAAGAGCAAGAGGGTAAAGTTCCCGTAAGGATATTCTCTACTACCGTGCCCTGACAGAAAGAGGAGCAGTCATCTATTGTGGCTCCCAGGGTACGGGAAAGTTCAATAGCCCTGGCCTGGGCTTCCAGGGTAGAATTATCCAGGCCAAAGATAAGGGGTTTTTTTGCCTGTCGGAGCAATTGGGTGGCGGTATCAAGGGCTTCTGTTAAGTCTCCTCTCTCTCCCTTTACCAGGCAGGGTGGATTACGTCTTTCGTTTATATTATGGGCATAAATAAAAGCTGCCCCTTTCCTGCAGGCATTTTCTACCCGGGTGATAACATCTCCTTCCTGCTCAACTCCAATATCATCACATAGACAGCTACAACCGGTACAAACAAGATTTTTATAGGACATAGCACCTTAATATTCTTCCTCTTCCCAAAGCTCCTTGGAAAGCTGCATAGCCAAAACACCATCCAGGGATTGCTTTCCTAATGCAAAATACTCTTTGCATGTCTTATCTAAAGGTTCACCTACCAGACACCAGACATATTCTTCATCTGGGTTAGCAAACCAAACCATAAACTTGTTTCTCTTGATCTCAAAATACTTCCAACCTTTCTCGGTCCGAAAGAATTCCAACATCAAGAATTCGTTAACCGGCGGTACTACAATCGTATAGTCAATCTTATCCCCCCGGACTGATCTGATAGCGGCTAACTTTGTTAGCCCTTCCAGGGCCACATCAAAGTGTTGACACCCTATCCCGACAATCTCGTAAGTCTTATCGCCCTCGACCCTTTTGGCATGAAAATCTGGTTTAGCAAAACCGATATAGGTTTCTGGAAGGATTTCATAACCAACATCCTGTAAGAATTGCTTGGTCCAACCCACTATTTCTTCCACCGGGAAATACCATTCCCTAAAGTCCCCTTCTTTAACCCTATCAGGCCTATCCTTTGCCATATCCCATCAACCCCTTCTATGCTCAGTTGTGATCGTTTACCCATCTAACCGTTCTCTGGCCACTAAGACCCAAAGACGCCAAGGGAGCGTAAAACTCAAAGCTAAAAGTGCAAAGCTAAGGAATAATTACCTTAGCTTTGCCCTTTACACTTTACGTTTTGAGTCTCTTATAACGCTTTTATCAACTGTTCAAGGTTTTGTTGATACTGTTTTAATGAAGCATCGCCTAAAGAGTAATTAGCTTCCTTTATATACACATTACCTAAGGCAACAGTCTCAGCACCCTTGACTCCCGAAGTTAGCCCCCGCGCAACTTTGGGACTATAGCCTAAAAATATAAGCAATTCCGGCTTCTCAGTCGTGATGGGTTCTTTCCATTCTGGTCCTCGGATAAAATCAACTATTTCGGCAGCATACTTTTTTGCTACCTTTTCCACTCCCCGCTCTTTCAAGCCCTTGGCGGTATTGGCCGTAGCTGCTACCGGCAATTTTAGCTTCTTAGCGATCTCAGCGGCATAATCCAGTAATGACTTACCATCGAAATTGAGTTCATTACACAACGCCCCGGTCAGGAGTAAGGCCCTCTTTTTGCTTTTAAGGCAGGTAGCCAATTCAGACGGTCGTTTAGCGCTCATATTTCCTCCCCCTTTAGCTATTCATTTAAATTAATCCGGATACATGTTTTCGCGGATATTCGCAGAATTTCCGGGCTTGGGGGTCAGGGCTCGGGAAACGGCTGGCTCCTGATCTCTGACCCCTGACAGCCATATGCTCAGCTCTTCTTCTCCTTGACTCCTATCTCATAAGAAGTCTTATAGTTCCTGATCTCTGGATCGGGGAACATCCTGGGAACTCTGGTGGGATAGACCCCTCCCATACAACTAAACTCATTCTGCATGGTCTCCATATCTACCAGTCGTCCATCGGGATGCTTAGCCCGCTTTAAGTTTAGCCGCTCTACTTCCCAGCCATGCTTGTCTGCTAGCTCCCTAAGCATCTTGGCCTTATAACGTACCGGGAGTTCCCATGAGGAACGGACAAAGAGAGGCCAATCATCTGGCCACTCACCAAAGGCTGCCAGAGAAAACTCTACATAGGTCTCCAACCCAATTAAGCGAAAATCCCTAATAGCTACTGGCCGCTGGCACATGATGGTTACAGCTGTAACCGCCTCTTCGCGGGTCTCTACCGGGATAATCATATGCTTAGGTGCTGGTTCAACGGGTCGCTTTTTCCTGGTCCAGCTATCGTAATACCACCACCGCTTCCAGTCCCATTTATTTCCGGGCAAAAAGCGATGCCAGTCAAAGGCTGACTCTGGACCAACTACTACTGGGCAACCACCCCTGGCCCAGGCTGCTACAATAGGATACATCCTATCTGGCAGCGCACCCCACACCAACAAAGGAGGTGAGACAAGGTTACCATATATATCCGCCGTCTCAGCAAAGTTACCATAATGAGAAGCGCCTGCACCCGTCCGGGGCCATTTCATAGCCTGATCCAAAATATGAACACAGGCAGCACAATCTCCAGTGTTGATAAGATTCCTTAGATTAGCCTCGGCGCCAAACTCGTCAAAGATATATTTCTTGGTCTTTTCATTAAAGTGACGGGCTACCTCTCCAGCGGCACAGCCAGCGACAAAGGTAATAAAATTACGCGCGGTCAATTCATAAGCTATCCAGCCAAGGTCTTCTTCATGCTTGGCATCACCGCACCCTAAAAGGTGACAAATACCTGGAGTATTACCCCACATGGAGCTAAAGGCCCAGGAGGAGGTTTCTACCCTTGGTAAAGGCCCCCGACCCGGCCGGAGCTTAAACTTATCCCCCGGTGCTCGTTTCTCCATGGAGGCTACGATTAAGTCCAACAACGGGATATTTTCTGGGCAGATTTTGACACAGGCCCCACATCCAAAACACCCCTTCTCTACTTCCGCCAGGGCCTTAATACCCTCCTTAGCCACCTGCTGGACTGCCTTACTCAACAGAAGGCTATTGGGGCAGTTACTGAAGCAAAGATCACAATCTTCCCGGCATTTCTTGGCCTCGGCCTTGGCCTTCTCTTCAGATAGCCGATAATCTCCTTTCCGTTTGACTTGCTGGAGAACCTTGAGGGCTACCTCCGCTGCCTTCTCCGGCAACCTTATCCAGGCCCCTGGAGCACCAGCCACTAAATCCTTCACAATATCATCCACAAAGCTATCAGTCCGATCCGGCAACCCGATATTCTTATCCCGGCTGACCCATATAACCCGGGTCCCTACCCGTTTGGTATCCTCCAGAATATCCAGATTCATACAAGAACTGCCCCCTACCAACACATCAGATATACCGTAGCGTAATATCTTCCTGGCCTTGGTCATAGGGGCCAATGGGCGGACCCTCTCATAAAAACGGGCCAGATCATCTCCTGCTGGTCCAATACCGCATACCTCAACCTTTTCGGTCAGCCCTTTCTCCTTCAGTTGATTAGCTACCAGGTAAGCCAGGAGGAAGGTGTCCCCCATAAAAGTAATCACTGGCTTTCCGGGCTCTACATTCCCCAGACCGCCTACTACGTTTACCTCTGGCCAGTCAATCATCTCTGATACCTCATGGTCAGAGGCGTTGGTCAGGCCAAAAAGGCTCATCTTTATTAACTCGATAACATCTTTTCCGATCATGAGCATGGAGCCGGCATGAAAAACCATCCCCTCCAGCTCAATGGCATCGGTACCAGTAAAGCTAGCAGAGGAGAGTTTAACTAGTTGGGCTTCTGCATAAGCCAGGGCCCTATCCAAATCAGCCAGGTTCTGTCCACCCATGGGTATGCAGGTAAAAAGGCCAATGTGGCTTAGGTCTGAGGCATCATGATGCGCACCCCAGGAAACCTCTTTCTCTCTACCGAACACCTTAATAGCATAGTCCAATAGCTCTCGCGAATGGACCATCTGGGTCGAACAACCCCGACATGCCTTGCGGAGACTGAGGCGGGCCTGGTACCCCTCGAATTCTAATCCACAGACTCCTTTACCAGAGCTGAGGTTACATGGCCCTAAGGGGCAATCGGTACAGGTCTCTACGGTATTGCAATATAAGGGGGTATACCTATCTAAAAGGTGACTATCCCACTCAGAAACATCAGCCTGATCCGTAAAAGGGAATATCCGCGTATCAAACTGTTGGAATCGGTTCTCCATCCAATCATTCTCAACTGCCCAGAGGACTATATCCTCTACCCCCCGAATATCCCGACAGACCTTAGTAATATCTACTTCACTACTACCCAGAACAGTCTTTGTCTTTTTATCTCCCATTGGACCCCTCCTTCTCTTTTTCTCGTTAAGAATATAATTACCTTAGGTATTAGTATTATTCTGCTGTAGATAACCTCAGGGAAAGGAAAGAGTCAAATCCTGACCCTTTATTGGGCTCCAACCCAGCGAAGGCATTGGGTCAGAAATGGAGTTTTAGAAGAAATCCGCCTCAGCCATGCATTTAGGACATACCTTGAGCTTGCGTTTGGCGGGCCTTAGGGTTGACATAGTAACATCGCCCTTTACCTTAGCACCCGGGGTTTGTTCCTCTAGCGTAACCTCCTTTTTGCAGATATCACACAAAGGGATCCCACATTCGTTACAATTAAACGCCATTTCATTTTTGTTACATACCTTACAGAGTGTTGCTTCAGCCATTTCTCACACACCTCCATTCAAATTTAGATTGCTTCGTCGAGTTCCCTCGCTTGCTCCCTCGTTTCACTCGGGACTTCGGCTCGGGACAAGCCTCGCAACGACATTGAGAGTCTTATCTTGTCTTTGCGAGCAAAGCAATCTCAAAGTTGAAAATTCCCCTGCTATTAAATTATTCGCTACCTCTCATGATGAAGCAGCGGTAAACCTCTCTTCCAGGAGGGCCGTGGTCATGCCTTCCGGCCCAATAAAATAGATTCTACCCTTCCCTATTCTAGCTATCCTCCTCATTAACTCTGGGTCAGTTGATTCCTCATTGATACAAACACAAGAGATAGTTATACCTTTTTTTGCTGCCATAATTGCCTGCCGCAAGGCATATCTTTGGGGGGAGGGATGGGGTGCAGTTGCATCACCATCAGAGATAAGGATCATCTGTTGACTGGCACGACCCCGGCGATGGCGACCGAATAACTGCGTAGCCTTCAAGATACCAAAGCCAATATTGGTAAAGGCATTTTCATGCAACTCCAGGTCTATTACTCGACGGCTCAACCTCTGAGGACTACCAGTGATATCCACCACTACATCAGCGAGGTTAGAAAAACCTATTACCCCCACTCGGTCACCATATTGGGCAGCCGCTAACGAAAGGGCAATAGCACTCTCCTTGGCATGCCATAATTTCTCCAACTGCCGCATGGTCCCTGATAAATCAACCACCAGAATGAAATCAATCTTGGCCCGGATATCTTTGGTGGTGACCATGATATCGTCTTTGGTCACCTCCTGTCTTCGATTTCTGATAGTCTCCCGGATCGTATCTTTGAAAGATACGTCTCGGTAGCGGTCCCCAAACCGAAAGCGTCTGGTGCCAACCTCCCGCCCTTCACCGGTACTTAGTTTCTTGCCGGTACTATGCTTACCATAACCATAAAGATAGCTGGCTTCTACCGTAGGGCTCAATCGCTCCAGGAGGAAGGTAACCCCGCGTCTACTGAGCTCCCAACCGGTGCTACCCCTCTCCAGTATCTTTTCCCGTTCCAGGTAGCTGATAGTTTCCTTAAGGGCAGCGGCTTCCATTTCCTGCTTCAACTTGGCTATCCGGGCATCCCTCTTGCGCACCTCTTCAATCTCATACAGTAACTCATCCGTAATGAGGTCTCCTCCAAATCGCTCTGGGTAAAGCTCCCGGATACGGACCCTCATCTCCCTTACCAGTTGTGCCAGCTTAGATTCCGGGAATCGTTCTATCCTCTTCAAGAGTAGATCAAAGGCCCCGTACTTAAGAGGTTGTCTAAACTTATCTTCCCGCACAATCTCTTCCACCAGGGCAAGCATATCATCTTTGGAAAAGCTGATCTTTTCCTCCTCTACCAAAACACCTAAAGCCTTATCCAGTACCTCCTCAATAATCTGATCTCTCTTGCCCGGGTTATCAGAATAGGGAGCCAATTGAAGCCGGTGAGGAAGAGTACAATAAGCCCCTGCCCGGATGACCTTGTCCTCATCTCCGTAATCTATTTCCTGGAGAGAGGATACTAATTCGCCATACCGGAGCATCCCCCGGGTACTTACACCCCGTTCTACTTCACTGTGAGTTCTGGTATCCCTGGTTATATCTATAGACTTATCAATGGTAACCTCTGATACCGGCACTTTATCCGGATATATCCGCTCTAGGTTGGATACTACCAACTGCCTCTCGTCCGTCCGATCCTCAACATAGTTCAGATAAATAGTATCAAAACATTCCAGTACTCCTAGGGGCAGAGTCTCTAATACCCGTTGGCTACCGGTAGCTATCACCAGGATGTCTAGCGCTATCCTCTCTTCATAAGCGCCAATGGTAATATTTCCACTCTCCAGGGCGAATAGGAGGGTATTCAATACCCTCTCTGGCATCCGGTCAATCATATCAACCAGAAGGATGCCACGATTAGCCCGAAGGAGTTTACCAGGCATAAAGCTTTGCAAAGAATGGATACCATGGATTAAAGCGGCCTCGGGGTCAAAGGCGCCAATAAGGTCTTCAGGAACCAGATCCCCTCCGCCCTGTATCCTTTTCACACGCCCTACCCCCGGTAAAGTCTGTTTTTTATGACCATTCTCTTGCACCCTAGCGTCTAAGCACCAGGGGCAGGAAGGGTTTTGCGGTGAGCAGTTTAAAGGACAACCTTCAACTATTTCTATATCATCCAGAATAAGGCTAATATTATTGGCTAAGGCTGTTTTACCACAGCCCGGGGGGCCAAGAATAAGTAAATGATGCCCACTAGAGAGGCTACTAAGGAATGCCTCTTTCACTGATTCCGGCATTTGGAATTGGTGAAACAGACGATTTCTTCCCTCCTCACATCCATAGATTAAATTATTAAGAAGTTCATCCCTAAGCAAAATATCCTCCGCAAAAAAGGGTTTATAAGCTAACCAAGAATTATAGGCGGCGTCATTGGTCAATGGCAAATGCAAGGCTACAACGATTTAACCTAATGACTAATGACGGTCACTCTAGTAACTGTTCAGCCACGAAGTAACACGAAGGAATTCTATTAGAGACTAAGAGATTAGGAGACTTAGGCAGAGGATTCTAGGGGCTAAGGGTTCTAGCGATTCTACCCTTGAATCCCAGACCCCTATAAAGAGAGATTATAGTCTCCCACTCTCTATAAATCTCTTAGTCTTAGTCTCAGATACTTGGGAAAACTTAGCGTCCCTGGTGGCTGATTAATTACAAAAATTAAAATTGATGCAGGGTGAGAAAGGGAGGAACAAGCCCTCCCTTTCTCTGCATATTATTTGGGAATTTCCCTGGTCTCATCTGGCCAGTCGTGCCCAGGTAAAGGGATCTTTACGGGGGCTGGTTTACCATCCTTCCAACGCTTCTCTACCACCGGGTGTTTTTTTTCCCGGAGGAAATTCTCTAAGTCCTTAGGAGTGATACAATCCTCCTCGGTAGCGATCTTATCGTAGACTTCTTCGGGAATGGCATCGGCAATCTCTACCTTCAGGTCTTTGGGCATCCACACTATCCGGTTCCAACCACCATCTCCCTGGAGGAACTTGGGTGCCTTCGTGCCATATATAGATATCCCTTTAAAGCCATGATTCTGTACCCCTCCGCTCATTAATCCCGCAATCTTAGAGAAGGGTAATCCGATGGGGGTTTGCCCCATATAGCGCCTTATTGCAATTCCTATCCCATCAACCTGAGGGATATAGAAGCTTACCGCCTCGAATCACCCTCAGTTAGTGGTGACATATTTGATGCTACTATGCAGATGAAAGATCTTGTGCCTATGGTCTGATCTCTCATAAATGGCATCATCTACCCCTGTGAACCGACCTGCTATGGGATCAATGGTCTCCCCTTTAGGGAGTTCAAAGATATAGCCATGGGGGTCTATCGCATGAATGGCCTTGCAGGTATAAAAGCTTAGAACCCCACAGTAGGGGACGATTGCTGGGGTGATGATACAGGCATGGTTGGGGGCAATCATCTTGCAGAGGGTGCAGCCATAGAACAGGTCTACATCCTCATCTGCAATAGCCGCATGCTTGGCCATCAGGGCCTCCCATTTCGGCTTAGTCTCTTCCAATATTGACTCTATAGTCTTCACCCCACCGATCTCGGGAGTACCCAATACCCATTTTACTTCTACCGCCTCAACAATCGGGGCTGAGGTAAGGACACTTGCCCTTATAGACTGGGACAGCTTTTTAAAACTCAGCCTGGGGGCTACTTCCTTACTTATCCTTGTCCAGATGGTATCCCGGGCGCCGATCATACCGACACCTTCCATAAACATCAACCCCATAAACATACCCCGGGCGGCAAACTCCTCATGATCCTCTGTTAGCTCCGGTCCCCAGAGCTTGGCATGCAAAGAGAAGGGAAGAGAAGTTTCCGGTGGTATCTCATCCAGTTCCGGGCCAATTACCTCTACCCGGCCATCAACTATCTCATTCGGATCGTTAACTACCTCAGCATAGAGAAAGCTCTTATAATTATGCTTAGGGCCGCCCAGTTCCGCATGCCAATAGCCTTTTCGGATTTCTCCGATATACCTGGGGCCAATCCCTACATCCTCCAGTCCATCCCACAATTTATCCAAGTCTGTCTCTAGCTGGTAAACTTTCCCTGGCGGCAACTTTGTCTTGTACCAGGGCTTAAGCTCGGTTTTCACTTCCGTAGCCATAATTAAAACCCTCCTTTCATCCTAGAATTTCCGATCATCAGCTCTATATATCCCTATTATAGCGTGCTATCACCTCCTTTTCTCCTGCTATAAAATACTCCTTCTGCTGTCAGCATCCAGGGTATTACCTTAAATAATCTCTCCCTCTATTAACGAGTGGCTCGCTCGCTGATCTTTTCACAAACCTGCACCACGGCTATAGAAGCGGGAGAGTCCTCTGGTAGTTCAATGATAGGCTTACCTAAGGCATCAGCCAGGGCTATCTGGGGATCATATGGGACATAAGCCGTTATTTCAAGGCCATTTTCCTGTACCATACGTTCTAGCCCGGGCCTGGTTTCATCGGTAACCTTGTTTGCTATCAACATAACCTCAGAAAAATTGACCACTAATTCTTTAGCCAGATCCTTCACCCTCTTAGCGGTCAAAAGTCCATTCCAGGTGGCATCACTAACCGCTATCATCAAGTCAACATCTCGGGTAGTACGACGGCTAAGATGCTCCAGTCCAGCCTCACAATCAATCACAGTAAAGTCATAACTATTAGCCTTGGCATCTATTACCTGGCGCAGGATATTATTAACCGGGCAGTAACACCCTTCCCCTTCTGGACGCCCCATAACGAGGAGATCAATATTGTTATCCCCTTCTTCGACTATCTCGTGCAAAGCCGTTTGAAAAGCCCCTCCTTTATTAGCCGCCTCTGGGCTACGGGCCGGGGCATGCATTATGGTCTCCCGGATATCACCCACACTCTTTCTCACCGTCATACCCAGAGCATGAGGGAGATTAGAGTCGGGATCGGCATCAATAGCCAATACATATCCTTTCCTGGACAAACACCTAATCAATAGAGCGGATAAGCCAGTTTTACCAACTCCACCTTTTCCAGAAACAGCTATAGTAAATCCCTTATTAACCAAGCTACCAGAAAACTCCATACTAGTTCGCCTCCGGCAATAATCCCTTCACCATCTCCTCAATAAGACTTATGGGATCATCATAATACTTTGACTCAGGAGAAGGTTTTATCCTACTCCCCAGAGCAGATATAGCCATTTTTCTAATACCTTCTACCTCAGCCTTTTTGCTTCCATTCAGTAAGGCAAGGGTCTGGACTTTTTCATAGAGAGATAGGCCGGCCCTAACGCTCGCTCCTTGATCAAGCTCCTTACCCCAGGGTTCTTCCCTGGTAGCCCTCACTAGTTTAACAATAGCATCCACAATCTTTCCCGGGAGTTCCACCCCATCAAATTTTAGGCCAAATTTCATCAATATGTCTCGCTCTCGTTCTGGTGTCTCGGGATAGCCCATCTTAATCACATCAAACCGATCCAGGAGTACATCGGAAAGCTCTTCTACGCCGGCATGTTCCCTTGGGTTCATGGTAGCAATCATGATAAAATTTGCTGGATAATCAACATCATACGGACCAATGGTAGCGCTCCCCTCTTCCAGTACCTGGAGTAAGGCATTCTGTAACTTTTCCGGTACCCGGTTCAACTCATCAAAGAACACTACCCCTCGATTACCTTTGAGTAGTTTTCCTGGGGTAAAGGCCCGATAATCCTGGGGACCATACTTGAATGCCTGGGTAGGATCAATGTCGCCCAGGAGATCTTCGGCCGTCAGGTCTGGAGACCCCTGGATCCGGACAAACCTCTTTACACCTGGCACTTCCTCACCCTCTATCTTCTCCCCTTTAGTTAGTTTCAACCTACACATAGGGCAAACCGGGTTCCCCGGCTCGCAGTGATAAAGGCAGCCCTTTACAGACATCAATGCGGGTAAGGTTGATGCCACATGTTTCGTAAGGGTAGTCTTGCCGATACCCGGTGGCCCTTCTATTAAAATATGATGGCCGGCCAGGATAGAGGCCAAAATTTTCTCCTTGGCTTCCTCCTGACCTACAATAATATCTAATGGGTCCTTCTTCTTCTGAACCGCACTAAGAATAGCCTCCTTCATTCCTTCAATCAGCATGATTCTCCTCGCTCCTAAAAATCAATTGATTAAAACTTTCCATAACTAAAACTAATCTCTCCTCATAAAACCTATCTATTTAGCTGTGCTTGACAACTCCTTCCTTACTTAATACCCGGTAAACCAACATCTTAACTTTCCGTTCCTCCTGCGCATCCATTTCCCGGCCACCGGTCTTAAATACCACCTCTATCTTATCCCCAACCTCACTTATACTTGCTAGTGTCCGGCGGGGGACGGCCTCTTTTATTGCCTGGCGCAATTCTTCAAACTCATCTGCCATGCTCATTCCTCCCCTTAAAGATTCCTACTATAATAATTAAAGAAATTTCCAGAAGGTTTTTCCATACTGAACGATTAGTATCCCTTATACCACGAAACTAAAATCTCGTCAACCCCAAAATTTTATTTTGCAGTTCTGAAAATTAAAAAATCTTGTAACTGTTTAGCCACAATAAGATGGAACACAAATTACACGAATATGCTAATAGCGCGAATGAAGCAAACCCGATAAAGCACCAAGTGCAATTTCTGAAACATGATCTGGATGAATGGAATGTAGACATATTGATTCGGGGCAGTTTTTCCTCTCCTGGAGACTACAGGGCCTACAAGGGGCCTGGCCTTGCACGATATAGACTTGCCTTCCCAGGGGGGACCACACCTGCGGGTCTGTAGGCCCAAAAAGGGCTATCGTTGGTATAGCTAAGGCTGCTGCCAGATGGGTTATGCCCGAGTCATTGCCGATATAGAGAGCACAGCGGGATAATAAAGCAGCGAGGAGCCTTAAAGGGAGCTCTTTAAAAACGACAGGGGACAACTCTCCCAGCCTCTCTTTTAGCAAGCCGAGGGCTTGCTCATCAGTTGGACCGCCAACAAGGCAAATCTTTATAGCTGCGCGCTCATTCAGTTTCAGGCATAGCTCGGCAAAATGTTCTGCTGGCCAGCACTTCTTTGGGCTACCGCTACCGGGATGGACAGCTACTGTGGGTTGCTCAAGAGGCATTATCTGTCCGGCTTCCCGAAGAAACTGTTCGGCCCCATGCCTATCTTCTTCCCTCAGGTAAACCCGGGGGATGAGAGAACCAGTTAATTGCTGGTGGATACCCAAAGGCTTTAAGCTCCCTAAGAGATATTCCGTTATGGGGCGTTGCTCCTGAGGTGGAGGAAGGGGGGGGTAAGTAAAGAATAAGCCTGCGCCATTTTCTTTAAGGTTTTGTTCCAGGATACCATATGGGTCTTGGGTATATGCCAGGACCCAGTCGAAACTGGCAAAATAATCCCGCCAATAAGGGGCCAACCGGCCTCGGGGTATATAGAGCTGCTCTAAACCCGGTTGATCCCAGGATGAAACCTTATCCGCCATAGGAAACCCCTCTATGAGCGAAAGGTATTCTGCATTGCCTACTAACTCTATATAGGCCCCAGGCTGGTGGTGTCTGATAGCCTGGAGAACAGGGAGCATCATGAGACTATCCCCTACACCCCCTATCCGAATAACTAATACCCTTTTTGCCCTCATGCTCCGGTTCTAAAGAGGCCGTTATCTTCCCTGGGCCTACCTCCCTCCTGATCGCAAGTCCCAGGCCGGCATTAGTGGTAACTGGATAAAGATATGGCCAGCAAGCGATTCTTCCTCCCGGCCAGCTATCAGTATCTGAACCCTTTTTATGGCAGGAAAATTGTGACAAAGGGTATTGATGATGGCATAAGTAGTCAATAGTTCAGCTTCAGGCCCCGCCGGGTGGTCTGTGCTGATCTCTGCGCTGAAATCAACATAAGCTATGCCGTTGTCCAGGTCCAGAAAAACTCCCTGTAATTGGGTACGGGGAGATATTACCGGGGAAAGGTCCTGGTCCTGAGTGCCCTGGATTAATTGATGAAGACATTCCTTTACCTGATCGGCAATAGATGGATGCCCTTCTATCTCTCTTTCCTCCCCAACTAATAACCTTCCATTGCTATCGGCAAAGAATAAGGTTATTTTTTGGTTCTTCTCTTCCATAGGAGTGGGTGGGTAAGGGCCTTGAAGGGTATCGCCCTTCTCTTTGGGCCTATTTAGCGCAAAATAGATAGCCGAAACAATGGCAATGGAGATTATTAGAAACAGAGTGAGAAGTCTTTGGTTAGTTTTTTTGTGTTTGCGGGATCCCATGGGGAATATACGTCTAATCTACAGTGACCGTCATTAGTCACTGGTCATTAATCATTAGGTTAAATCCTTTGACGTCGCCTATAGTTCGTCTCTATAATATTCTTCAATGGCATTCGAGAGGGCTTCGGCAATAGCTTGCCGATAGATTTTATCCCTCAGCTTATCCTCTTCGATAGGATTAGTGAGATAGCCCATCTCTACCAGTACCGATGGCATACGGGCCCCTATCAATACTGCCCAGGGTCCCCCTAAAATCCTGCCTGCATGAGTTGGCAGATAGAAAGCCTTGTTAAGTCTTTCCATTAATATTTGGGCGAGGCGTTGGCTGGCAGGGATAAACTCTTCTTGTCCCCTTAACCAGGAGGGTAGACTATCGGTTGGAGGCTGCTCTAGGGGCTCGCTATCAGCCACTGCGGTATTCATATAGAACATATTGAACCCCTGTCTGCGGGGATTGAAGGCCGCTCCCGTATGCAGGCTGATGAATAAGTCGGCCTTTCTGTTATTAGCCAGGGCTATCCTTTCTGTTAGGGAGAGGGAATAATCGCCTGATCTGGTAAGAAAGACCTCTATCCCTAAGCGTTGTTGCAAGATATCTCTTAAATATTTTGCCACCTCTAGAGTAACAACCTTTTCCGTTAAACCACCCTTTCCTCTGACCCCTAAGTCTTTGCCACCATGACCTGGGTCTAAAAATATCTTTCGAGGAGCAGGAATATCCCGGGCGTTCACCGCTGAGATCGCAGAGAACGCTGCGATAAAGCACAAAAGCAAACTAAAAGTGTAAAGTGCAAAATGTAAAGCTAATGAATAATTTCCATGATTTTGAGCTTTTCGCTCTAAGCTTTGCATTTTAACTCTGTTTTCTCTGCGTGCTCTGTGGTAAGCGGTTATCTAACTTTTATCCTGGAGTGCTGTCACGGGTGGCGGCCTTTAGCTGGGCGATAAACTTGCCTACCCTACCTACCAGGTTAGGTCTAGCCAGGTTATCCTCTATCAACTTTATGACCGCACTGCCTACAATCACCCCATCAACCCATGATGCTACTGACCTGACATGCTCAGGAGAAGAAATACCAAATCCCACTGCAATAGGCATATTAGTAAGAGCCCTGATATTCTGGAGGGAAGGAGTCACGTCCTGGGCGATATTATCCCTCTCCCCGGTAACACCCATAAGGGAAACGTAATAGAGAAATCCACTACCCTTTTGGGCGATAAGTTGGACCCGTCTATCTGGTGTGGTAGGGGCAAGTAGATATATAGCTGCTAGCCCTGCCTCCTCGGCCAGGCTCTGCAAAAACTCACCTTCTTCGGGAGGTAGATCGGGTACAATCAAACCGTCCACTCCCGCCTGGGCGGCCTGCTGAACAAATGATGCCTCTCCCATCCTATAGATCAAGTTGTAGTAGGACATTATTATCAGGGGGATGTCTGTTTCCTCCCTCAATTCCCTCACTAGCTTTAGAACATCTTTCAAAGTTGTATGGCTCTTTAATCCCCGCAGATAGGCCTTTTGGATAGTAGGGCCATCTGCCAACGGGTCAGAGAAAGGTATGCCCAGCTCAATCATATCCGCCCCTTGTCGCTCCATTCCCAGGATAAGGGCCTTGGTCAAAGGCAACGAAGGGTCCCCGGCCGCTATAAATGGTATCAGGGCCTTTTCCCGTTGATTTTTTAACTGCTTAAACTTTTCTTCAATCCTCTTCATTGACTTAAGAGTTTTTCGACTTGTTGGACATCTTTATCTCCCCGGCCAGAGAGGCAGATCAAGATGCTTTGCTCTTTTTGCAGGCCAGGGGCTAGCTTTCTCGCATAAGCAATAGCATGGGCCGACTCTAAAGCCGGTATAATACCTTCCAGTCTTGATAGCCAGCAGAATCCTTCGAGGGCTTCTTTATCGGTAACACTAACATATTCTATCCGACCTATTTGCTTATAATAGCTATGTTCCGGCCCTACTCCAGGGTAGTCTAACCCGGCGGAGACAGAATGGGTAGGAGATATCTGGCCATGCTCGTCCTGGAGCAGATAGCTGAGGCTACCGTGGAGTATACCAATAGTACCCTTAGCCAGGGTAGCACCATGCTTATTTGACTCCGGGCCTAACCCACCAGCTTCTACCCCTACCAGCTTGACCGTCGTATCCGAGATAAAGGGATAAAAAAGACCTATGGCATTGCTCCCCCCGCCTACACAGGCCAGGCAATAATCGGGTAACCTACCTTCTCTGGTCAGGAATTGCTCCCGGGCCTCTTGGCCAATAACTGATTGAAACTCCCTTACCATCATCGGATAGGGATGGGGGCCTACAACCGACCCAATAATATAATGGGTATCCCGAACTGTTGCTACCCAATCCCTCAGGGTCTCATTAATAGCATCCTTCAGGGTACGGCTACCGGAAGCTACCGGTATGACCTGAGCGCCTAGAAGCCTCATACGAAACACATTGAGGGCCTGCCGCTCCATATCTTCTTCACCCATATAGATATCGCATTTAAGGCCAAACAATGCCGCTGCCGTTGCTGTAGCAACACCATGCTGTCCAGCGCCGGTCTCGGCAATCACCCGGCTCTTCCCCATCCGCTTGGTCAGGAGGGCCTGGGCCAGGGTATTGTTTATCTTATGGGCTCCGGTATGGTTCAGGTCTTCTCGCTTCAAATATATCTTCACCCCCCCCAATTCTTCAGTGAGCCGTCGGGCATAATAGAGCGGTGTAGGCCGACCGGCATAGTACCGTAGATAATCCTTTAAAGTAGCTTGAAATTCCTGATCGGATTTCGCCGCACAGTATGCTGCTTCTAGCTCCTCCAAAGGGGTCATAAGGGTCTCTGGGACAAATTTTCCCCCAAAGAGTCCGAAATGCCCCCGGCTATCCGGTAATGGTTGCGCCATATTTGTCATTAGCCTCTATCCCTTAAAATAAGGGAACAACCTCCTTATACTTTATCTCTATTTACAATGACAGAACAAAAGAATCTTATCAGAGTTTGGATGATAATTTTGCGCCATGTTATAACGTCATGTTATAAGAAGTTCAAAGCCCCTTCACTAAATCAACTAGACATTGATAAATTGATTTTGGCCCATGCCCAATTATTTTACTGTGTCTTTTCTCAATTCTAGTCTGACAAAAATTTACACCAGAGAATATAATGTCCCTATAGACATTCTCTATCACAAATGCTTCTAAGTTTGGAGCCATCGAAAACTTAGTACGCCAAATTCCTCCGCCACTCATCCCCCTAACATCTTCTGGTATTTGTTCGCCTTCCTCAAGATTCAAATCCAACGCCAAATAATCCCACCCATCTCTTTCATATTTTTCCTTAAGTTCAGTACAATATACCAAAGAGGGGGCCTTCCTTTTCTCTCTGCCTAATAGCTTGCTGGGACTTCCAAAGGTAGCCCAATAACCGTCATCACCATATAAATCATATCCTTGATCGGTAAGGCGTTTATCTATTGAATAAAATATCTTTCCATAATCCTCAAAGACGGGGCCCTCATTGGGCGGTAGGCATATGAAGACAATATCAGGAACCTCACAGTCGTATATAGTACCATGAATAGGAGGGTAAATAGCTTTTAAATAACCTTTTTTCAAAGTATGTAAGCCATTCCTCATAATTATTTTTATTTCTTGGTGTTTTTCTACCAGATTGAACCAGACATGCCTTGCGCTCACTATTCCATAAGATTGATCAATCTTACATAGAGTTCCGGAACATGGAATAACATCTGAATCATCTCCATCGGAAATCAGCATAACAACCGAATAAACTCTTATGTGTTTATTAACTTCCTTTTCAAAGGCGGGTGGTAATTCGCCAATTTGAATCTCCTTGAATTTTTTATCGCTTTCGATGTCCATGTTTCTTTTGTAGATACTAAAATTATCCGTTAGATCTGGCTCAACTATTTTGCTTCTTCACTCGCCCCATTGGCTTCTTTTACGAACCTCTTCATCAGGGTTTTATCTTTTTTGCCGAGACTCAGTTCTACGCCGGTGCTAACATCTACGGCATAAGGCTGCACTTCGATTACTGCCTGTCGGACATTTTCAGGCGAGAGACCACCAGCCAGGATAATGCGCCCATAGGCCTTTGCCTGTTTAGCAAGGTTCCAATCAAAAGATCGCCCTGTGCCGCCCGGTATCTTTTCAGAATAGCTATCCAGTAGTAAGGCACTAACTGTATTATTAGAATAAGGTAACAGGGTTGCTAAGTCCTCTTCGCTGCGCAGGCGAAAGGCTTTAATAACGGGTTTAGGCACTTGCTTACAGAGGTCAGTAGACTCATGACCATGTAGTTGCACTACCACTATGCGACATAATTCACTTATTTGAATAATGTTATCCAACTTTTCGTCAACAAAGACCCCTACCTTTGTAACAAAGGGGGGCAGTTGTCCTATCCATTGCCGCAATATTTCAGGTGGAATATAGCGGGGGCTTGGAGGATAAAAGACAAACCCCAGAGCATCAGCCCCAGCCTCTATCGCATCAAGGGCATCGTCTAAATTAGTTATACCACAAATCTTTACTTTTATCATAACCTTGGCCCCGGGCAATTTTCGGTGAACATCTTCCTGAGATTGCTTCGTCGGGTTCCCTCACTTACGCTCGGGACAAGCCTCGCCATGACATTACGAAACCTCCTTTTCATGTCATTGCGAGCAAAGCGAAGCAATCTTATTCCCTTGTTATTTCAGCAGGAATTGCTGCTTTGCCCTTGACCCAGGAGTTCCTGGAGTTTATTCTTTATGCCTTCGGCACGCATCAATATCTCGCCAACGAGAAAGGCCCTTACCCCCCAGGACTCTAACCTTACAATATCCTCCCGGGTCTTTATACCGCTCTCGCTGATGATAATTTTTGTTGAAGGGATATTTTTTATTAGGCACTGAGTAGTGGAGATATCGGTCTTCATGGTTAATAGGTCCCGGTTATTGATACCGATAAGGGTAGCCGGGGTAGACAGGGCCTTGTCCAGGTCTGGTTGAGAATGGACTTCTACTAATGGCTCTAAGCCTATACCCGAGCATAGCTCTACTAAGTCTTTCAATTGTCCGGGTTCTAA